>NZ_JBVIRA010000009.1:0-251647 GCF_055576575.1 Streptomyces sp. NPDC033270 | reverse complement strand
CTATTCGGATTCCCCCCGTTCCTGGCGGCGGAACACCCCCCGACGGCCCTTGCACTTCACCTTCCACAGAGGGCGGGGAAAGGGCACCAGGGCCGGCCCCCCCCCCCCCCCCCCCCCCCAGCGGCGCGGGCACGACCTGCACGGCCTTCGGCAGCTTCTTCCACAGCACGAGGACCGCGATCGTGCCCGCGCCCAGCCCGAAGGCCGTCAGCGCGGTGTCGGAACCCACGGTGGCGACGAGCATTCCGGGCAGCCCGGTGATCTTGTCGATACCGCTGGACGGGGCCTTGGTGTCGGCCATGGCGTACAGCTGACCGGCGATCAGGACCAGCCCGATCCCGGCGAGCATGCCCTCGACGACGGCCACGGAGATGGCCCGGAACCAGCGCCCGAGCCGCAGCGCGCCCATGAGCAGCTGGAGCAGGCCCGCGGCGAGCACCAGCGCGCCGAGCGCCGCGACTCCGTACTCCTGCACGGCTTCGTAGACCAGGACCGTCAGTCCGGCGGCCGGGCCGGAGACCTGCAGCGAGCTGCCCGGCAGCAGGCCGGTGAGCAGTCCGCCGACGATGCCGGTGACCAGGCCGAGTTCGGCCGGCACGCCGGAGGCGACGGCCACGCCCACGCACAGCGGCAGGGCGACGAGGAAGACGACGAGGGAGGCGGCGAAGTCGCGCCGCAGATCGAAGGAACCGGACTTCCCACGGAGGCCGAACCGGGCCGTCCGCTGCCGGTCGGGCGCGCTCACAGCGCGCGGAAGGCGTCGGCGTGGGGCTGGTGGGCCAGCACGGCACCGGTGTGGATCTCGTAGAACCAGCCCTGCAGGCCCAGCCGTCCGTCGGCCAGCCGCGCGGCCACGCACGGGTAGCCGCGCAGGCGGTCGAGCTGGTCCAGGACGTGGGACTGCACCGCCGCCGCGATGTCGGGGGTGGTCGCGTCCGTACCGTCCGGCAGCGGTGTCGCGTGTCCGAGCCAGTCGCGGACCGCGGGCACCGCCGTCAGGTCCTCGCCGCGCAGCATCGCGCCCACCGCACCGCAGTGCGAGTGGCCGCACACGATGATGTCGGCGACGCCGAGAACCTCCACCGCGTACTCGATGGTGGCCGCCTCGCCGGCGGGGCGCGACCCGCCGTGCCGGGGCACGATGTTGCCCGCCGTGCGCAGCTCGAAGAGCTCTCCGGGGCGCGCTCCGGTGATCAGGGACGGAATGACCCGGGAGTCCGAGCAGGTGATGAACAGGGCGTGCGGCGACTGCCCTTCGGCGAGGCGGCTCCACTCCTCGGGCCGCTGTGCGGCCAGTTGGGGGAAGGAGCGGGCATGGTCGATGAGGTGCTTCATGTAAGAGGTGCCTCCTGAGCGCCCTGGGGCGCGTCGGTGTGACGGGAGACCGCGTCGGTGTGACGCGGATCGTGAAAGAGGTGAAGGTGTACGGAGCGAGCGCGCGCCCGGCGGGAGGTGCCGGCACGCGCCGGAAAACGGGGAAGACCCCCACAGTCGCCGCCCGGCGGGGTGTCCGCCCGGACGTGCACCTGAACCCGCGTCTGAACCGCGTACGGAAAGCGTGTACGGGACCGGCGCGACGCGCTCGCGGACCGTGGCTCGCGCTACGTTCCGATCAGCAGCGGAAGACCTGGAGCGCGGCGGGAGATCTGTCACCCGATGCTTCGGTGTCGCCGTGGCGCACGGCGCCGGAGACATCCGGAGCGGCGACGGCGGGGACGGCGACGGGTGACGGCACGTCGGATACCGCCGACGGCGTGGGCACGCCCTCGGGTTCCTGACGGTTACGCGTGGTCCAGTGGTGTCCGGACGCCTCTTCCGGCACTGGAGGGTGATCGCAGGACACGGAGTGTCCACCGGTGCCGGCGGGTTCGGCCGCGTGGGCCTCCGTTCCGCGGGCCCCATGAGCGAACAGCTGGAGGACCAGCAGGGCAGCGGCCAGCATTCCCAGGAGAGCCTGGACCGTTCTGGCTCGTGTCACTACTCGGCTCCTCACAGAGAGTCGGGCTGTACAACGGGTCGGAAGGTGTGCGTGCTGACGGCCTTACTCGGCCAGTGTCCGTTCATGAGTTTAAGGGGACCGGTGTAGGCGGCGGGTTAACTCGCTGTGAACTCAAGGCCGTCCAGGGCGCCCGCGCACCCGACCAGTTCGCCCCTCTCCCCTACTCCCCGGCCCGTGAGATCAGGGCCACGAACGCATGGGCCGTCTTTCGCACATGCAACATCGCCAGCGGCACGGCTCCCCCTCCTTGTCTCGATCCGGGTGCCCCACCCTACCCTGCTTGATAATGGATGTCATTTCTATTTGCCCCCAACATGTGACTCAGATCGCACATTGCCGCGGGAACTCGGTCCTCCCCGCGTCCGACTCCCTGTGCGGCACGGCAGCGGGCTGAGCCACCGCACCTTCTCGACCATCGCCGCATCGGGAGGCCCACGTGACCACCGAACAACCTCTCGCGCCGAGCACCGCCGGCGAGACCCCGGACCCCGCCGACCCCGGTGAGCAACCGACGACGGCACGGCGGGCCGGGTGGGCCGCCCTTCGTCCACTGGTACTGCGCCTGCACTTCTACGCCGGTGTCCTCATCGCGCCCTTCCTCCTCGTCTCCGCGGTCACCGGGCTGCTGTACGCCGGCTCGTTCCAGGCGGAGAAGCTGGTCTACGCACACGAGTTGACGGTCCCGGTCGGTACGAGCGAGCTACCGCTGTCGCGGCAGGTCGCCGAGGCCCGCGAGGCCCATCCCCAGGGCAGGATCGCCGCCGTACGCCCGGCACCGCAGCCGGGGGCCACCACCCGCGTCCTGCTGTCCGGCGTGCCGGGCGTACCCGACGACCACCAGCTGTCCGTCTTCGTCGACCCGTACACGGGAGACGTCCGGGGGGCGTTGGAGACGTACGGCGCCACGGGCGCGCTGCCGCTGCGTACCTGGCTCGACGACCTCCACCGCAATCTGCACCTGGGCGAGAACGGCCGGCTCTACAGCGAACTGTCCGCCAGCTGGCTGTGGGTGGTCGCCGGAGGCGGGCTCGCGCTGTGGATCGGCCGCAAGCGGACGCACCGCCGGCTGCGGACCCTCGCCCTGCCGGACCGCGCCGCCACCGGGCGCCGCAGGTCGCTGTCCTGGCACGGCGCGGTCGGGACATGGGCGGCGGCCGGCCTGTTCTTCCTCTCCGCGACCGGTCTGACCTGGTCCACGTACGCCGGGGCGAACATCGACGAGCTCCGCCGGTCCCTTGGGCAGGCGACCCCGACCGTCTCGACGGAGGTGGCCGGGGAGCACGCCCACCACGGCGCCTCCGGAGGGATGGCGGGGATGCCCGGCATGCCCGGGACGGACGGGAAACAACGCGGCAAGCCGGGCGGGGCCGCGGCTGTCCACGTGGGCGTCGACGAGGTGCTGAAGGCGGCCCGCGCCAAGGGGCTGTCCGACCCGGTCGAGATCGTCCCGCCGGCGGACCAGGGCACCGCCTACGTCGTCAAGCAGGTCCAGCGCAGCTGGCCCGAGAAGCAGGACGCCGTCGCCGTGGACCCGGCCACCGGGCAGGTCACCGACGTCTCGCGGTTCGCCGACTACCCCGTTCTGGCCAAGCTCACCCGCTACGGCATCGACCTGCACACCGGCACCCTGTTCGGGCTCGCCAACCAGGCCGCTCTCGCGGCGCTGGCGCTCGCCGTGATCTTCCTGATCCTCTGGGGCTACCGGATGTGGTGGCAGCGCCGCCCCACCCGCGAGCGCGCCCTGGCCTTCGGACGTCCGGTCCCGCGCGGCGCGTGGCGTCAGATCCCGCTGCCCCTGCTGTTGCCGCTCGTGCTGGTCGCGGGGGTGGTGGGCTGGGCGGTGCCGCTGCTCGGCGCTTCGCTCGTCGCGTTCCTGGCCGTGGACATCGTCCTCGGCCAGGTCACGCGCCGCCGCCGCGTAGCGTCAACCACCAAGTAGCGTCCTACCAGGGGCAGTTGCCGGAGGCCTCGGACGCCGGACGAGCCTTTCACGCCACCGCGGGCGCCCCTCCCCCGTACGTTGCGGCATGATCGACAAGGCACCAGGAGACGGTGCGACGACAAGCCGAGGGGGAGGGTCTCATGGACGTCGATGCCGCCGTGTTCGATGTTTTCGGGACGATGACCGACTGGCGTTCCAGCGTGACCGACGCGCTGGCCACGATCGGCGGCCGGGCCGGTCTGCAGGCGGACTGGCCCGCCGTCACCGACGCCTGGCGGCGCCGCTACCGCCCGGTCCTGCACAGGTTCTTGAACGGAGAGCTGCCCTGGCGACCGCTGGACGAGCTGCACCGGCTCATGCTCGACGAGGTGGTGGCCGAACACGGGCTCACCGCCCTCGGCGACACCGAGCGGCACCAGCTCGTACGGGCCTGGCACCGGCTGCGTCCCTGGCCGGACGCCGCACCCGGCCTGGAGCTGCTCCACGAGACCCGCGTGCTCACCGCGACCCTGTCCAACGGAGGCGTCGGCCTGCTCGCCCGCCTCACCAAACAGGCCGGGCTCCGCTTCGACTGCATCCTGTCGGCCGAGCTGGCCACGTCCTACAAGCCCGACCCGCAGGTGTACCTCATGGCCGCCGAGCTGCTCCAAGTGGAGCCGGGACGGCTCCTGATGGTGGCCTGCCACCCCGACGACCTCGAAGCGGCGGCCAAGGCCGGGCTCCGCACCGCCTACATCCCGCGCCCGCTGGAGTGGGGACCGGACGCCGAGCCGACCCGTCCGCCCGCCGGAGTCGACCTCGTCGCCGACGACGTGATCGACCTCGCCCGCAAGCTGGCGGGGGCCGGCGCGGAACCGCACCCGCCCGCGCACCGCACAGGCACCGGCACCGGCACCGGCACCGGCACAGTCGGCACACCAGTCTCATGACATCAGCTCCGTGCCCCGCGGCAAGTGGCTAGCATTGGCACTCCTGTTGGGGGTCCCATGCGGGCGGCATGCCCTGGGGAGGAACACAAGGTGCGGGTCGACATCATCGTGGACGGGGACGACGAGGAGGCGGACTCCTCGACGGCGTCCCTGACGTCCTTGTACCGCTGGCTGGCCCAGGATCCGGATGTGGCGGACCAGGCCGAGATCTCACTGGACCCGGGGCGGCCTGGGGCCGGTGAAATGGGCGGCGCGTTCGAGGTGATCAACGCGGTGCTCACCCACGGCATCGCCCTCGGCAGCCTGGCGGTGGCCTGCGCCACGTGGCGGTCCAGCCGCCCCACGGCACCCGCCGTACGCATCGAACGCGACGGGGTCACCGTCACCGTCGAGGACGGCTCCCCGGAGGCCGTACGCCGCATCGTCGACGCCCTGGGAGAGCCGCGGACACCGGTGAGCGAGGCCGGGACGGACGCCCAGCGGTGACGGACGCGTTACCCGACCCCGCCGCCTCGCGGGCGCTGCTCATCGGCGTCCATGCGTACGCGAGTCTGCCGGTCCTGCCCGCCGTCGAACGCAATCTGGCCGGGCTCAAGCGGGCGTTCACCGATGAAGCGCTGTGGGGGCTGCCGGACGCGCACTGCCGCGTGCTGCCCCAGCCGGAGAGCGCCCTGGCGGTGCTCGACACGCTCCACAGCGTCGCCCTGCAGACCACCGACACCCTGATCGTCTACTACGCGGGCCACGGGCTCACCGACCCGTACAGCGACGAGCTGTATCTGGCGCTGCCCACTTCGGACCAGAAGCGCATGTACCGTGCGCTGCCGTACGAGTGGGTGCGCCGGGCGATTCTCGATCCGCGGGTCAGGGCCCGGCGCAAGGTGGTGATCCTGGACTGCTGCTACAGCGGCCGGGCGCTGCTGGGCGGGATGAGCGGCACCGATCAGGTCGCCGATCGCGCGCTGATCGAGGGCACCTGCCTGATGACGGCCACCGCGGGGACCCGTGCGGCACTGTCCCCTTCTGGTGAGGAGTTCACCGCCTTCACCGGCGAATTGATCACCGCCCTGTCCGAGGGCATCCCCGACGGCCCGCCCCTGCTGGACATGGACACCCTGTTCCGGCATCTGCACACCAACCTGGCGGCCAAGGCCAGGCCCCTGCCGCAGCAACGCAACCGCAACAGGGGCGGGTCGATCGTGCTGGCCCGCAATCGGGTCCATCTCCGCAAGGACCCGGTCCTGGAGACGGACTCGGCGCCGTCACCGTCTCTTTCCCCCTCACCGGCTCCGGGCCCTTCTCCCTCGCTGTCCCCTTCGGCCCCTTCGACCCCTTCGACTCCGGCATCGGCACCGGTTCCGACTCCAGCACCGGCACCGGCTCTGGCACCGGCACCGGCACCGGCTCTGGCACCGACCGAGCCTGCCACCACGAAATCGGACGACGCACCCGCCGGGGCACCGCGGCCCGACCGCCGCGCGCCGGTCGTCGACCGTCCCGCGCCACCCGGTAGGAGCGATACGCGGCAGGTTCCCGCCGCCACGCCCTCGTCCGCCCTTCCCAAGGCAACCGGCCGACCGCGGCTCAAGATCGGGCTGGCGGCGGCGCTGGCGGTGCTGCTGGCCGCGGGTATCCCGGCCGTCCTCAGCTTGCTGCCGGACCGGTCCGACGAGAGCAGCAGCTCCGGTGCCACGTTCAACGCCGCGACCAAGGGAGTCGTCAACGCATCGAGGGCGACCGGGGGAACACTCAAGTTCGCCGGGGTGGAACCCGACTCCTGGGACCCGCAGCGCAGTTACTACGGCTCCGTATGGAACTTCGCCCGCTACTACACCCGCCAGCTGGTGACCTACGCACCCGAACCGGGCTCCAAGGGCACCGCACTCACACCGGATCTGGCCACCGACAGAGCCAAGGTCTCCCATGGCGGCAAGACCTACACCTACACCCTGCGCAAGGGCCTGACCTGGGAGGACGGCTCCGCGCTCACGTCCAAGGACATCAAGTACGGCATCGAACGGCTCTGGTCCCAGGACGTCGTCTCCGGGGGCCCGCTCTACCTCCAGCAGGCGCTCGACCCCGACCGCACCTACCAGGGTCCCTACAAGGACACCTCGCGCGACAAGCTGGGCCTCGACGCGATCCAGACGCCCTCTCCCCACACCATCGTCTTCCAATTGCCCAAGCCGAACAGCGATTTCGAGCAGCTGCTGGCCATGACCGCCGCCTCACCGGTGAAACGGGCAAAAGACACCGTGGCCAAATACGGCAACGCCCCGTTCTCCAGTGGGCCGTACAAATTCCGTTCCTACGCACCGGCAAAATCGCTGGAGCTGGTCCGCAACCCGCACTGGCAGAATTCCTCCGATCCCGTCCGCTCGGCGCTGCCGGACAGAATCACGGTGGACTTCTTCCATTCTGCGGATGCCCTGGACGCCGATCTGCTGGCCGGTGGGCACGATCTGGCTCTCGGCGGCGCGGGGCTCGGCCCGCGCGCCCGGGCCCAGGCGCTGCAGGACGCCACCCACAAGAACAATCTCGACACCCCCCTCACCGGCTTGGTCCGCTACGCGGCCTTTCCGCGGTCGGTCGAACCGATGGACGACCGGCACTGCCGCATGGCCGTCATCTACGCGGTCGACCACAAGGCGCTGCATACCGCGTTCGGGGGTGCCACGGGCAGCGATATCGCACCGACCATGCTGCCGCCGCAACTCGCCGGCTCGGACCTCTCGTACGACCCATACGGGGTGCGCAAGAACGGCGGCAGGCCGGATGTGAACAGGGCCAAGAAGGAACTGAAGGCATGCGGCCGTGCGAACGGGTTCACCACGCGTTTGTTGGCGCGCAGTGACATGCCGGAGGAATTGGCCGCCGCCAATGTCCTCCAGCAAGCACTGAAGAAGGCGGGTATCAGGACCCGGATCGATCAGCTCGACGGAGCACAGAAGATGGAGAGGGCCGGTTCGCCGGCGGCCGTGCGGAAGCACGGCTACGGCATCGTCCTGGGGAGCTGGGGCGCCGACTTCCCGACCGGGCAGGCGTTCTGGCAGCCGCTGGTCGACAGCAGATTCCTCATGCAGAGCAACAACTACAACGTCTCCGAGGTCGATGACCCGTTCATCGACAAAACCCTCGACGCGGCGGTCGCCGCCACCCGGCCGGAATCGACCGCCCCGTTGTACGCGGAGGTCAACCAGAGGGTCGGCGAGGGCGCCTACTACCTGCCGCTCGTCTACGAAAGGAACGTCACCTGGCGGAGCCCCCGGCTGACCAACGTCTACACCTCCGACGTCTACGGCGGGTACGACTTCGCCCGACTCGGCGTCAAGGAACCGTAGTCTTGCGGGCCTTGGGGAACCAGGTCCGACGCGGTCGGCGTAGTACAGGTGCGGCGGCGCTGGCGCGCGGCGCGGGGGCCGCGCGCCCTGACGTGAGACGGGCCTCCGCGGATAAGGTGAACAGGCATCGGGGGGACCGCGGGCCCGGTACGGGCATGCGGCGCTGGTGAGGGAGGGGCTGCTGTGGACGGCGGCACGGTGGGGCTGCGGATCGCGTCGGCGGTGGTCGTACCCCTGCTCAAGCGGCTGCTGCTGCCGCCCGCGAAAGCGCCGGGGGCGGAGTTCGGCGAACGTCCGATCCCGATCCGGCGGCTGGTGTCCTTCGCCAAGGAGCACCGCACCCTCACCGAGGACGATCTGCACAAGATCGCCCGCGAGCTGGTCCGCCGCGCCGTGCGGGCCGCCGGGCCGCACGATCCGCCGGTCGGCGCCGACGAGCACGACGCGGTCGGGCAGGCGCTGACCCGCACCCTGCACGCCCTCGGCGACCTCGACCTGGACGATGTGCAGGCCTTCGCCCTCGGCCCCGAACGGCTGGCCGCGGAGCTGTCCAGGGTCGCGGGCCCCAGCACCCGCCGGCTCCTCAGCGACGACGCCGCCCGCTTCCACGACCGGCTGCTGGAGACGGCCTGCGTCCATCTGGTGCGCTTCTTCAGCCAGCAGCCGGGCTTCGCGGCCCGCGCCCAGATCGAGCAGAGCCGCGAGCTCCGCGAGCAGAGCGAGAAGCTGGACCGGATTCTGCGGCGGCTGCCGGACATCAGCCGGCAGGACACGGAGTTCGAGGAGGAGTACGCGCGCTATATCGTCGAGTGCCACGGCCGGCTGACGATCTACGGCGTCGATCTGCGCGAACCGGACGGCCAGGACTGGCCGTTGGAGACGGCCTATCTGAGCCTGGAGGCCATGCCGTACCGCGGCGGAGCCGACCCGATTCCGGTCGCGAACGGCGGGCCGGGCACCGACCGGGACGTGGAGGCCGAACGGGCCGCGGGCCCGGCCGACGCGGTGTTCGCCAGCCATGAGCGGGCGCTGCTGCGCGGGGTGGCGGGGACCGGCAAGACGACCCTGGTGCAGTGGCTGGCGATCACCACGGCGCAGCAGGACCGGGTGCCCGGCGGCCTGTCGCAGCTGCTCGGACGCGTCCCGTTCGTGCTGCCGTTACGCACCCTGGCGCGCAAGGACGCCGAACTGCCGATGCCCGAGGACTTCCTGCGCTGGATCGGCTGTCCGCTGGTGGGCACCCAGCCCGAGGGGTGGGCGGCGCGGGTTCTCCAGCACGGCCGCGGTGTGCTGCTGATCGACGGGGCCGACGAGATCCCGAAGGACGACCGGACCCGCGCCCGGGCGTGGATCAGGAAGCTGCTCGCCGTCTTCCCCGGCAATCTGTGGCTGCTCACCTCCCGCCCGTCCGCCCTGGAGCGGGGCTGGCTCGGGCGCGAGGGCTTCGAGGAGTTCACGCTCACCGCGATGCGGCCCGCCGACATGAAGCAGTTCATCCGGCGCTGGCACACGGCGGCCGGGGCGTCGCACGAGCTCGGTGAGACGCTCACGCTGTCGCTGCGCAGCAGCCCCGAGCTGAGCCGGCTGGCGACCAACCCGCTGATGTGCGGCCTGATCTGCGCCCTGCACCGCGAGCGCCGCGGCTTTCTGCCCCAGGGCCGCGCCTCCCTCTACGAGGCGGCGCTCTCCATGCTCCTGGAGCGCCGCGACCTGGAGCGCGAGGTGTACGGCCGCAGCCGTAGGCCGGAGCTGGACGAGAAGGCCGCCACGGAACCGCTGCAGAAACTCGCGTACTGGCTGATCCGCAACGAGCGGACGCAGCTGGACTGGCCGGACGCGGTGGACGTGGTGCGGCGGCTGCAGCCCTCCGTGCCCCGCCTGGCCGAGGTCGGGACGGCCGAGGAGGCCCTGCAGCACCTCCTGGAGCGGTCCGGTCTGCTGCGCGAACCCGCCTCCGGCGCCGTGGACTTCATCCATCGGACCTTCCAGGACTTTCTGGGCGCCAAGGCCGTGCTGGAGGAGCGCGATATGGGCATGCTGGTGAACAACGCACACTTGGACCAGTGGGAGGACGTGGTGCAGATGGCCGTCGCACAGGCCCGTCACCAAGAGCGCGCCGACCTGCTGACGCGCCTGCGGGAGCGCGGGGACCGGGAGAAGGACGCCGCGGTGCAGGCGAGGCTGCGGCTCCTCGCGCTGGCATCGCTGGAGCAGGCCACCCGCCTCGAGCCGACCGTGCGCCAGGCCATCGAGGACCGGGCCGCGCGGATGGTGCCGCCGCGCAGCCTGCGTGAGGCCAGGTCGCTGGCGCGTACCGGTCCGCTGCTGCTGGGCCTGCTGCCCCGGGCGGGGGATCTGACGGGCGACGAGGAGCTGGCCACCGTCCACGCGATATGCCAGATCGGCGGGGACGCCGCCATTCCCAGGCTCCGGGAGTTCCTGGGCACCGACCAGCCCGCCGTGCGCGCTCAACTCCTGGGCCACTGGGACCGGTTCGACACGGACGTGTACGCCGAGGAGATCGTGCGCCCCCTGCTCGAAGCCGCCCCCGAGGAGGCCGTCACCGTACGCTCGCGTGCCGAGCTGGACGCCCTGCGCACCATGTCGGGGTATCAGCGCGTGGGTCTGCACGGCGACTTCAGCCCCGAGGAGATCCGCTCCGCGCTCGACCCGCGCCGGCTGCGCGAGCTGCGGCTGCGCAACACCCTGCAGCTGGAGGATCTCGATCTGCTCTCCGCCTACCCCGGGCTCGAAACGCTCGTTCTGCAGGGGTGCCGCAACGTCAAGGACCCCGAGCCGCTGACCCGGCTGCCGCGCCTGCAGCGGCTGGAACTGCGGGACCTGCCACAGTTCGAGCCACTGCTGGAACTGGCGGACTGCCCGCGGCTGGAGGGGCTCCTGGTGGGGCCGGAGGTGCCCTGGCGCGGGCTGCCCGACCTGCCGCGCGCCGCCGAGCTGCGCCTGCTGTCGCTGCCGCCGGCCGCCGCCCAGATGGCGGGCATCGTGGCCTGCCGGGGGCTTGAGGAGCTGCGGCTCCAGGACGCCAGCGAGCGTCTGACGCCGGACGAATGGGGCTCGCTCATCGGCGAGTTGCCGAATCTGCGCAAGCTGACCCTCTCCCCGCCGCAGCTGAGCATGCTGCTGTTCGCTCCGCGCACCCAGATCCCCCAGGTCACCCACCTGGACGTGCGGGCCAGGGCCGGTTCGGCGGTACCGCTGCGGCGGATCGCGCTGCGCCTTCCGGGGCTTGAGGAGATCCATCTGTCGCAGGTCGCGGAGCTCGATCTGGCCTCGCTGGCCGGGCTGCGCCGGCTGCGCCGGGTCCGGCTCGCCTACCCGGGAGAGGTCCGTGGGGCGGACGCGCTTGCGGAGAGCGTCGAGCTCGAGATCTATCCGCACCCCTGACGCGCCGGCGATGCGCCGTCGATGCGCCCCCTGACGCCGGGCGTGCCACTGCTCGCGCCCCGCGTACGCCACCGGTTCCAGCGGTCACAACCAGGTGACACAGTGTGGCGTTCGCCTGGCGGGCGGTTTGCGGCGCCTGTAAGTTCTATGACTCCAGGCGTGGTTGATACGGGTGTCTCAAGCGGCTGAATTTCTCGGGGGAACGGTGCCGCCCGCCTCCGAGGTTGCGGCTGCCGGGCAGCCACGGACGACGGAGGCAGGACGCAGCCAGATGCGCATATGGGAAGGGTCACCGCTCTATGGCCGGGACCCGCTGCTGCGCTCGCTCATCCCCCGGCTCACGGGCCTGGCCTACGACGAGAGGTCCCGGACGGCCCGGGAGCATGCGGGCGATCTGCCCGTGGTGCTGCTGACGGGGCACCACGGCATGGGGCGCAGCGCCGTCCTTGAGGAACTCGCGGCGCGCTACGCCGGCCGGCTGCCCGTCGCCCACGTCCAGGCGGTGGCGGCGGAATCCGACGCGATCCGGCCCGTCCAGGCCGACGGCACGGCCGTCGCCTCGACGTGTGTGGAGATCCTGACCGAGCTGGTGTGCGGGCTCGCGCCGGCGCTGCGCCGGCGCTTCCCCGTGCTGCTGCCCGGGCTGTTCGCGGTCTCCGGCTGGCGGCACGGCAACGGCGAGCAGCGGGACGCGGCGTGCCTGCGCTACGCCCGGCTGCTGCTCGCCTGCCGCCTCACCACCGGGAACGAGAACGCCCTGCGGCAGGCCTGGGCCACCGCCGTCGAGGGCCGGCTCGAGGGGGCGGCCGACGCGGCGGGGAGCCGGGGCGCGGTCACCGCCGCCGTGGTGGCGGAGTACGCCGACCGGTACCGTCCGGCCGCGGCCGTGGAGTGGTACCGGCGGCGGTTTCCGCCGGGGGCGGAGGGCCAGGATCCGCTGGTGCTCCTCGGGGAGTGGTTCCAGCAGGGCGGCGACTACCGGCACGCGGCCGAGCAGAGCCTGATGGCCGCCTTCCTGCGCGACGTCTCCGCCTCGTACGGCAGGCTGCAGCGGTGGAACCGCGAGCCCTGGCCGCTCATCCTGCTGGACGACGCGCACTGCGCCGCGGGGCAGGACTTCCTCGAACTGCTCCTGGAGCACCGGGCGGGGCCCGCCCGCGCCGAGCGCGAGGAGCTGGTCGTCGTGGCCACCCGGCTCGGCGGCATACCGGAGAACGCGCCCGCGGCGGTCCGCCGCGCCCTGCCCGACCTGGTGAAGTCCTCCGGCTGGGAGCGCAGGGGCCTCGCCCCGTCCGCCGGGCTGCTCGCCGTGCCCCTCACCCCGCTGAACCGCGACGACATCCTGCCCCTGCTGGTTCCGGACCGGCCGGCCCGGCCGCTGCACCCGTATCTGGCCACCGCCGTGCACTCCCTGACCGGCGGGCACCCCGCGGCGGCCACGGTGCTGTGTGCGGCGGTGCTGGACGCGACGGAGCGGGGCGTCGACGTGGCACCGCGCGACCTGCTGGAGTTGACCGCGCCGGACGGCCGCCCCGTCACCGAAGCGCTCCTGGAACGCCTCCTGCCCAACCGGCGCCAGCGCGACCGGCTGACCCTGCTCTCGCTCGCCCGCGACAGCACGGCCGCGGAGGCGCTGGCCGGCCATCTGCGGCTGCAGGGCCCCGATCAGCTGCCCGCCAACTCCGCCACCGACTACCTCGAAGAGCAGCAGTGGCAGCAGTTCACCCCGGCGGACCGGCCGCTGGTCGGCGACGCCCTGCTGCAGACGCTGCTGGTGCACGAGGCGCGCCGCACCTCGCGGGGGGCCGACGACGGCCGTGGCTGGCAGGAGATCCACCGCTTTCTGCGGATGCACCACGCCCAGCGCGGTGAGAGCGGGGAGGCGGACGCGCTGCGGCACACGCTCGCGGCCGGGAACGCCGAGACGGTGGTGGCCACCCTGGCCGAGGAGTTCCAGTCGGAGCAGGACGAGCAGGGCGCCGCGCACTGGCTGCGGTGTCTGCAGTACGCCGCCACCGCCCCCACACCGCCCGCCGGGGAGTGGACCGATGTGCGCATGCAGGTCGCGCTGGGCGCGCACGACGCCCGGTACGCGGACCTGCACGAGGTCGAGCGCTGCGTCAACCGGCTGCTGCACGCCCTGTGGCATGTGTCCGAGCCGTATGCGGAGCCGGACCCCGATATGTGCAAGGCGGTCGGCGAGGAGCTGGCGTACCTCTCGCCGCGGCACCCGTCCTGGCACGCCGTCCTCGGCCAGGCCGCCCGCAGCTGGCCTGCGGCGGCACGGAAGAGGCGCCCCTTCCCTCTCCCCGGTCAGTGAGGAAGCATGCTGGTCCGTCTGTTCCGACGTCATCCCCGTGAGTGGGGGCCCATCGAGTGGCTGGCCGCCTTCGGACTCGGCGTGCTGACCGCCCTCGTGATCTTCTCCGTCGTCCGCCTCGTGCGGGGTCCGGGGCGGTGCGGAGGCGATCTGCAGGACATCGGCGGAGACTGCGTGGGCGTCACCGCGGGCGCCTTCGAAGCGGACCCGGGCATCGCCGGTCTCATCGAGGCGGTGGCGGACGAGAACGCCCGAGTGCGGCAGGACTGGGAGAACCCGCCGAGCGGCCCCAAGATCCCGTACGTGCGGATCGCGCTGATGATGCCCTTCACCGCGGACGACCATAGCGCGATGACCACGGACATGATCCGTCGCGGACTTGCCGGTGCGCTGGCCGCGCAGCGGCAGGCCAACCGCTTCGCCGGACCGCACTACCAGCTGCTGCTCGCCCCCGACGGCCGGAACCTCGACGCGTGGCAGCCCGTCGTCCAGCGGCTCGCCGAGCTGACCAAGGACACCCGGGCGCCGCTGGTCGGTGTGACCGGCATACCGAGCAGCACACCGCAGACCCGCAGGACGATCGCCGCACTCAGCGAGCACCGCATCCCCACCGTCGGCCCGGTGATCACCGCGGCCAACATGAACTCCCGGTACTTCTTCAAGACCTCGCCGAACAACGACCAGTTCGCCCGCGCCCTCGCGCTCTACCTGGACACCAAGCCGGGCAAGCACAAGGGGTTCCTGGTCTGGGACAACCGCGAGGAGGACGTCTACTCCAAGAACCTGCGCGCCGTCTTCGACAAGTACTTCGGCGCGGGGTACGACCTGTCCAACCACCATTCGAACTTCACCGGCTCGTCCGGTACCGACAAGGGCATCCCCCAGCGGTTCACCGACGCGGTGCAGAAGATCTGCAGCGAGAAGTCCGACACCGTCTTCTTCGCCGGACGCGACCAGGACCTGCCCGCCTTCGTCGAGCGCCTGGCACAGGAGGGCGGCTGCGGGCGCACCACGAAGCTGCGCGTGCTGAAGGTCGGCATCGGCCTGGAGCCCACGCTCACCGCGGACGCGCCCACGCGGTGGCTGAACGAGGCGCAGGCCACGATCGTCGACGCGTCCTCCGTCGATCCGGCGTGGTGGGGCGGGAAGGACAAGCCCGCGAAGGCGCTCGGCCGCTTCCTCGACCGCTTCGAGGAGCTCGACAAGGAGTACGAGCTCGGTGCCAAGCCGCTCGACGACGGCTACGCCGTGATGTACCACGACGCCTTCACCCTGCTCGCCGACGCCGTGGACCGCACCTTCAGCGAGATCAACGAGGGCGGGAAGCAGACCCCGGAGGCGCTCCGCATCCCCTCGAAGGACGACGTCTACAACACCCTGGTCATTCCGAGCATCGCCGGTGACAGCTGCAGCTCCTGTCTGGTCGGCGCCGCGGGCACCTACGGTTTCGAGGGCCCGGGCAAGAACGACCAGTGGGCGGTGTGCAAGCCGGTACCCGTCGTGGAGTATCCGGCGCCCGCCCGGCCCGGCAACCAGAGCCCGCTCCCCCTCTACCGCACCTACCGCGACGGCGCCAAGGACACCTGCCCCGCCTTCTGAGGCCGGCGCCGGCCCGCCCCGGTACGCGCGCGGGCGGAGCGCCGCGGCGCGGCGGGTGACCGTAGGCGGAACCGGCGCGGCCGACCTACGGTGGGGTGAGAGCGCCCCACCAGGGGCGACGGCAGATCACGCCGCCACAGCGTTCACCGGGAGGCGACCATGGAGGAGCACTTCGTCTGGGTGACTACGCGCCGCATCAAGCCGGGCACGTTGGAGGACTTCGAGCGGGCCTGGCGCCCGCATCCGTACCCGAGAGCGCTGCGCCGCGCCTACGCGTACTGGTCCGAGGACGGACACGAGATCACCGGCGTCTCGTTCTGGGACTCCAAGGAGGCCTGCGACGCCTGGCGCGCCTCCGACGAGGAGCAGCGCCGCCGCGCGGCCATGGCGCCCTTCGTGGAAGAGGAACGGGAGGGCTTCTACCGGGGCGGCGAGCTCACCGTCCCCGTTCACTGACAGCTCCCGGGCGGCGCCGCCCTGTGATGGCGCCCGTACGCGGCCGAGCCGCCCCGCCGCGACCGATTTCCAGTTGGTCCATACCTCTTGACGACAGGTATGGACCAACTTACGTTGTGCCACGTCGCCACCGCCCGGAGAAACCCGGACACCCCGCGGACTTCCCCGCCACACCGCACCCGGCCTTCGGTGACGCCCCGTCATATCCGAAGGGAGCACCGCGTGATCGGTCGGACAGCGCGTCTGCTGAGGGCCGGCCTGGCCATGGCCTGCGTCGTACCGATGCTGGTCTCCGCGGCACCGGGCGCACCCCGGGACGACGACTCCTGCGCGGTCAGAGCGAGACCCTCGGGCAAGGTCCTCCAGGGGTACTGGGAGAACTGGGACGGCGCCGCGAACGGCGTCCATCCGCCCTTCGGCTGGACTCCGATCACCGACACCCGTATCCGCGATCACGGATACAACGTCCTCAACACGGCGTTCCCGGTCATCCGCGCGGACGGCACGGTCCTGTGGGAGGACGGGATGGAAGCGACCGTGAAGGTGCCGACACCGGCGGAGATGTGCCAGGCCAAGGGCGACGGCCTCACGGTCCTGATGTCCATCGGCGGAGCGTCGGCCGGCATCGACCTCAACTCCACCGGCGTCGCCGACCGGTTCGTCGAGACGCTCGTGCCGATTCTGCAGAAGTACCACTTCGACGGCATCGACATCGACATCGAGACCGGCCTCACCGGCAGCGGCGACATCCGCCGGTTGTCGGCCTCGCAGGCCAACCTCATCCGCATCATCGACGGCGTACTGGACCGGATGCCCCCGAACTTCGGTCTGACGATGGCGCCCGAGACGGCCTACGTCACCGGCGGCAGCGTGACCTACGGATCGATCTGGGGCGCCTACCTGCCCCTCGTCAAGAAGTACGCGGACAACGGCCGGCTCTGGTGGCTCAACATGCAGTACTACAACGGCAGCATGTACGGGTGCCGGGGCGACTCGTACTCCGCCGGCACCCTTGCGGGGTTCACCGCGCAGACGGACTGCCTCGACAAGGGCCTGACCGTCCAGGGCACCACCATCCGGGTCCCCTACGACAAGCAGGTCCCCGGCCTGCCCGCGCAACCGGGCGCGGGCGGCGGTCATATGCCACCGCACCTGGTGACACAGGCCTGGAACAGCTACGACAACGGTCTGAAGGGCCTGATGACCTGGTCGCTCAACTGGGACGGGTCGAAGAGCTGGACGTTCGGCGACAACGTCAAAGCCGCGCAGGGCCGCTGACACCGGGCGGTCGCCGGCGCCGCCAGGAGAGGCCCGAGGAACGCCACCGCACTAAAATGGCCCTGTGGTCCGGCGCAACGAGGAGGTCGAGGCGCTGCTCCAGGAGTACGCGGACCTCGTCCTGATCACCGGCGGAGACGCGTTCAAGGCCCGCGCCTACGAGAAGGCCGCACGCGCCATCGGCAGCCACCACGCCGACGTCTCGAAGCTCGACGCCGAAGGCCTGCGGGAGATCCCGAACGTCGGCAGGTCCATCGCCGACAAGGTGATCGGGTATCTGCGGACCGGGAGCATGCCGGCCGTGGAGGACGTCCGGGCGAAGGTCCCCGCGGGCGTGCGGCAGCTGATGGCCATCCCCACCCTCGGCCCGCGCAAGGCCATGACGCTCTACCAGGACCTGCACATCTCCTCGGTGCCCGAACTCCTCGACGCCCTCCACGAGGAGCGGCTGCGCGACCTCAAGGGGTTCGGCCCCAAGACCGAGGAGAACATCCTGCACGGCATCGACCTGATGCGGGCCGCGGGCGACCGGGTGCCGATCAACGCCGCCATGGACGTCGCCGAGGAGATCGTGGCCGAGCTGTCCGCCCTGCCCGGCTGCGAGAACTGCGCTTACGCCGGGTCGCTGCGCCGTATGCGGGAGACGATCGGCGATGTGGACATCCTCGTGGCGGCGGCCCGCTCCGCCCCCTTCATGGACGCCTTCACCCGGCTGCCGGGCACGGCCGAGGTGATCGCCCAGGGCACGAAGAAGACCTCCGTGCGCACCACGAAGGGGCTGCAGATCGATCTGCGGGTCGTGCCGCCGGACTCCTGGGGTGCGGGGCTGCAGTACTTCACCGGCTCCAAGGCGCACAACATCCGCACCCGCGAGCGGGCCGTGCACCACAAGCTCAAGCTCTCGGAGTACGGCCTGTTCCACGCCAAGAGCGGAAAGAAGATCGTCTCGCAGACCGAGGAGGAGGTCTACGCCCGGCTCGGTCTGCCCTGGATCCCGCCGACGCTGCGGGAGGACCGCGGCGAGGTCGCCGCGGGGCTGCGCGGCGAGCTGCCGGACGTGGTCACGGAGGCGGACATCAGGGGCGACCTGCACACCCACACCGACCTCACCGATGGCCTGGCCCCGCTGGAGGAGATGGTGGAAGCCGCCGCCCGGCGGGGCCTGCGCTACTACGCGATCACCGACCACGCCCCGGACCTGGCCATGCAGCGGATGACCGACGACAAGGCGCTGGCCCAGCGCGAGCGGGTGCGCGAACTCGACGGCAGGCACCGGAAGATGCGCCTGCTGCACGGCACCGAACTCAACATCGGCCCGGACGGCACGGTGGACTGGCCGCAGGAGTTCCTGCGGGGCTTCGACCTCTGCGTGGCCTCCGTCCACGCGTACTTCCAACAGGGGCGCGACGCCCTGACCCGCCGGCTCGTGGCGGCCTGCGAGAACCCCGAGGTCAACATCATCGGGCACCCGACCACGCGGATCATCGCCCGGCGCCCGGGCCTGGACATGGACCTCGACGCGGTGTTCGCCGCCTGCGCACGCACCGGGACGGCGCTGGAGATCAACGCCCACCCCGACCGGCTCGACCTGTCCGACGAGCACATCCTGCGCGCCAAGCGGTACGGCGTGAAGTTCGCCGTCAACACCGACGCGCACGCACCACTGCACCTGGAGTACCTGCGCTACGGCGTGGGCATGGCACAGCGGGGCTGGCTGACCGCGGACGACGTGATCAACACCTGGCCCCTGGCCCGGCTGCGCAGATTCCTCCGCAAAGGAGGCTCCGCGGTCACATCGTCCTAGGCCTGTCCGATGGGTCAGGCCCTAGTCTGGTAGTACACACCGTCCCCGATCCGGGGGAAGATCATGGAACTCGGTTTTCTCAAGCCGCTCTTCGACCGTCTGGGCCCCTGGGCCTCCGTGTACATCGACACCACCCGCGCGACCGAGGACGCGCCACGGCAGCAGAAGCTCCGCGAGCGCGCCGTGGCCTCGCAGCTCATCGACGCGGGCGCCGACCCGTACACCTGCCGGGCCGTGATGGACCGGCTCGCCCACGAACCGGCCTCCGGAGCCCCTCCCGGCCGGGCCGTCTTCGCCGCGGGCGCCGAGGTCGTACTCGACATCCCACTCAGCGTGACCCCGATGCGCATCGAGGCGACCTGGTCCCTGCTGCCGCACATCGCCCCGCTTCCCGGGCTGATCGGCGAGGAGCCGGCGTGCCTGGTCGCGTACATCGACCGCACCGGCGCCGATCTGGAGCTGCGCGACTCCCAGCGCAGCCGGGCCCTGGCCACGGCGCAGGGCAGGGAGTGGCGGGGCCGGGGGCACCGCAGCATGCCCTCGGACCGGTACGAGTGGCACTACCGGAACAAGGTCGAGAACAGCTGGAACGAGACCGCCGACATCATCGCGGCCGAGCTCGCCCGGCAGTGGCCGGGGACCGGCGCACAGCTGCTGGTCCTGACCGGCGACTCCCGCGAGCGCAGGGCCGTGTACAACCGGCTGCCCGAGCCGATCCGGGCCGCGACCGTCGAGGCCGAGAGCGGCAGCAGGTCGGCGGGCGCCTCCAAGAGCGTCCTGGACCGCCAGATCGCGCAGGCCCGCGCCGCGTACGCGCAGGCCCGCCTCGAAGAGGCGCTCGGCCGCTTCCGCGCCGGACGCGGCCGCCCCGGCGAGCACGGTGTGCGCGGCGCTGACAGCAACCCCGGGGATGCGGCGGAAGGCGTACCGGCCGTCGTGGACGCGGCCCGCAGCCATCAGGTGCACACGCTGCTCCTCGGGCAGGACGCGTCCGACGCGGGCCGCGACGTCTGGATCGGGCCCGGCGCCGACCAGGTCGCCGTCCAGCGCGGTCAGGCGCAGGCCATGGGCGTCAGCAAGCCCGAGCGGGCACGTGCGGACGACGCCCTGCTGCGCTCCGCCGCGGCGGCCGACGCCGAGGTACTGCTCGTCCCCGAGGGCACCGCGGGCCCCGCGGGCGGCCTCGGCGCGGTACTGCGCTGGAGCACGTGAGCCCACGGGGTCTACCGGGGGGTACGGGGGGGGACGTGAGGGCTACGGCGCCCGCCGGC
This sequence comes from Streptomyces sp. NPDC033270, assembly GCF_055576575.1. Classification (NCBI taxonomy): domain Bacteria; kingdom Bacillati; phylum Actinomycetota; class Actinomycetes; order Kitasatosporales; family Streptomycetaceae; genus Streptomyces; species Streptomyces sp. NPDC033270. The sequence continues at coordinate 231,303 of NZ_JBVIRA010000009.1, read as the reverse complement.
CCCGCGAGTTGACCCGGCGTGGAAGATCTCGGCGATGGCGTCCGCGAACCGCCGCTGCCACGCCATGCGGCGGGCCATCGCCTCGGGCCCGGCGGCGTAGACCTCGACCAGGAACAGCCGTGCAAGGCGGACTGTTCGCCGAGGGTCTGCAGAGAGAGGCGCAGCAGCCGGCGGAAGGTCTCCTCGGGGCCGGCCGCCTCGTCCTTCACCAGCGCGTTCCCCACCGGAAAACCCGCATGCGCGGTCTCGCGCGGTAATGGGATCATGCCGCAATGGACGACAGTCTCGAACCGCTGGTCATCCGGCACACCCTCCGTCTCCCCTCCCCCACCGGACCCGCCGGGGAAGGAGGCGTCGCAGCACGGCAGTTCGACGCCGTGCTGATGTCCGTGGGCTTCAAACTCTCGGCGGACCTGCTGGAGCACCTGTCGGGACTGTCCGAGGGCACCGTCGTCGACACCGCGGTGCGCACGCTGCGCACCGTGCGCCAGATGGTCGGCGACCACGTCCAGCACAACGTCTACTTCATCGACTTCCCGGCCAACGTGCCCGACACGTTCGACTTCTGGATGCGGTGCATATCCGAGGCGCTCGCCGACGACGCGGCGCGCCCCGGCACGCTCGCCCAGCTTCAGAGCGGTGTGCTGGACCTGCTCACCCTGCCGTCCTACGGCAACTACCGCCACACCTATGCCGAGATGCTCGCCGCCCACGACGAGCTGATCGCCGCGGCGGGCGACCGCGTCACGGTCCTGCATCTGGGCGGCGACCCGGACGACGAGATCGGTGCGCTGTATCTGGCCCTGGCCGGATCCACCACGCCCCTGGGCGACGACGACCTGCGCGATCTGCGGACCCTGGCCGAGCACCGCGTGCACGGTCCCCAGCCCGCGGCGATCCCGATCCGGGAGAACCGCGCCGTTGTCAACCGCGCCCGGCTCGACGCCGGCGCGGACCTCCTGCTGGACACCGTCACCGATGTACTCCGCCTGGCCTGCGAATTGTCGGACGGCGACGTGACCCTCCAGGAACCCACGCGGTTCCGAGCGCTGTCGCGTCCGGTCCGCCGCGCGCTGCTCGCCGGCCTCGACTCCGTCGTCGCCGCGGCCCCCGCCAAGCTCTCCGACGTCGGCGTGCATCGCGAGGCATGGAAGCGCCTCGGCGAGCGCCTCCATCCGCACGAGTACCCGCGCTGGCCGCACGCCGCCGAGGTCTTCGCCGTCGCCCGGGGCGAGAAGAAGGCCCGTTCCTTCGACAGCCGAGTGGAGGAGCTGCTCGGCATGCGCGACGTCACGGGCGCGGCCGAGCTGCTGAAGGCCGCCCCCGGCAGGCTGTTCCGCTCGCTGGACCGCCTGCTGCGGACGGCTCCCACCCAGGCCGAGCGCGATGCGGTGGTGGCGGCCGCGGAGCAGGTCGCGCCCATGGTCGCGGGCCGGGTCGTGCTGTCGGTCCGCGAACACCTCCACCACCGTGCCGGGGAGACCGGCGAACGCCGCGTCTTCGTCAACCGCCTGGGCCGGGCCTGGGTCACCTCCGACGAACGCCCTCCCGTACTGCCCCCGGAGCGCAAGCGCCTGATCGACGCGCTCGACGCCGAGATACGCCGCCGTCTGCCGTCCCCCGGCCATCTGCTGATCGACCCCGACGTCCTCGACGTCGCCCTCCCCCTCAGCGGCAAAGCGACCGCGGCCGGTCTCGGCGTGCTGCCCCGCGGTTCGCTCTCCCCGGTCGACGGCGAACTGCTGCGCTTCTTCGTCCACTGGAAGCAGAGCCGCCGCACCACGGACTACGACCTGTCGGCGCTGATGCTCGACGCCGACTACGCGACGGTCTCCTGGCTGTCCTACACCGCCCTCACCGAAGTCGAAGGCGAGCACTCCGGCGACATCACCGATGCGCCGGACGGGGCCTCGGAGTTCATCAATCTGCGCCTGGGGGCCGTGCGGGGCACCTTCATCGTCCCGCAGGTCAACATCTTCTCGGGGGAGGGCTTCGAAGAGGTCGACGAGTCGTTCTTCGGCTTCATGCTGCGCGACGCCGATCAGCACGGCCGCCCGTTCGAGCCGCGCACCGTGCGGATGAAGTCCGAACTGCGCGGCCCGGGGCGGGTCGCGCTGCCGCTGGCGTTCCTGCGCGGGGAGGACGGCCGGTGGCGCGCCAAGTGGCTGCACCTGTACCTCAAGGGCCATCCGGCGGCCAACCGGGTCGAAGGGAACCGGGTGTCGGTCGCGGCACTGCTGCGCGGCATCGTCGAGCGCGAGCACCTCACGGTCCGGTACCTCACCGACCTGATGGCCGGCGACACCACGACCGTGACGCTGTGGGACGGCAGGACGGTCCCGGACGGTCCCGTCACCTACATCGGGCTGGAGCGGCCCGACGGTCTGCCCGCCGGCTCCCGGATCCTCACCCCGGAAAATCTACGCGACCTGATCCCCGACTGACTGGTAGCGTTGATCGCGGCGAGGCCATGAGAGGGCTTCCTTCTCCTACCTCTCTGACGTAGTCCTTTCGCTTTCCTCGCCACCGACTTCGCGCCGCGTCCGGCGCACAAAGGCCTCCGGCCACCTCCCTCAGGAAGTGGCCGGAGGCCTTTGTCATGCCGACACGGTCCGCCCAGGGCGCGGTCAGACCACCGGCGCCGGGTAGGTCGGGTACTCGACCCCGGAGACGTGCTGCACGACCCGGATGACCTGGCAGGAGTAGCCGAACTCGTTGTCGTACCACAGGTAGAGGATCGCGTTGTCGGCGTCCACCTTGGTGGCGCCGGCGTCGACGATCGAGGCGTGGCGGGAGCCGACGAAGTCCATGGAGACGGCGTCGGGTGCGGTGGTGAAGTCGATCTGGCGCTTGAGCGGCGAGTGCAGCGAGACGTCGCGGAGGTATTCGAGGACCTCTTCGCGGGTGGTCTCGCGGCCCAGGCGCAGGCTCAGGATGGCGATCGAGACGTCCGGCACGGGGACGCGGATCGAGCTGCCGGTGATGGGCGCCTTGAGGTCGGGCAGCGCCTTGGCGACGGCGGAGGCGGCACCGGTCTCGGTGATGACCATGTTGAGCGGCGCGGAACGGCCGCGGCGGTCGGCCTTGTGGTAGTTGTCCAGCAGGTTCTGGTCGTTGGTGAACGAGTGGACGGTCTCGACGTGGCCGCGCAGGACGCCGTACTCGTCGTCCATGGCCTTCAGCGGCGGGACGATCGCGTTGGTGGTGCAGGAGGCGCAGGACAGGATCTGCTCGTCCGGCTTGATCGTGTCGTGGTTGACGCCGTGGACGATGTTGGGGACGTCGCCCTTGCCCGGGGCGGTCAGGACGACCTTGTCGATACCGGGGCGCAGGTGCTTGGACAGGCCCTCGCGGTCGCGCCACTTGCCCGTGTTGTCGATGAGGATGGCGTCCTTGATGCCGTACGCGGTGTAGTCGACCTCGGACGGGTCGTTCGCGTAGATCACCTTGATCGCGTTGCCGTTGGCGACGATCGTGCTGGTCGCCTCGTCCACGGTGATGGTGCCCTGGAACTGGCCGTGGATGGAGTCGCGGCGCAGCAGGGAGGCGCGCTTGACCAGGTCCGCCTCGCCGCCGCCGCGGACGACGATGGCGCGCAGCCGCAGGCCGTTGCCGGAGCCGGCCTTCTCGATCAGCAGACGGGCGACGAGGCGGCCGATCCGGCCGAACCCGTAGAGGACGACGTCGCGCCCCTCGCGGCACTCGATCTTGTTGGCACCCGTGGCTCCGGCGACGGCCTCGGCGGTGAACTCCTCCACCGTGAGACCGCGGTCGTCGGTCTTGTACGTCGCGGCGAGCATGCCGATGTCGATCTGGGAGGGGCCGAGATCGAGCGTGGTGAGAGCCTGCAGGAACGGCATGGTCTCGAGGACCGAGAGTTCCTCGCCGGCTATCTGCCGGGCGAACCGGTGGGTCTTGAGGATGCTGACCACCGACTTGTTCACCAAGGAGCGGCTGTGGAGGAGGACCGTGACGTCCCGCTCCCTGTGCAGCTTCCCGATGATCGGGATCATCGACTCCGCGATCTCCTCGCGGGTATTCCAGTTGGTGAACGAGTCGTCGTTGACAGTCACAGGCTTATCTTTCGAGCTAGGCGGTGCTCATATGCTAGCCCTGCCGTTTTGGTCTCTTCACAGCGCCCCCTTGGCGGGATGGCGCGAGCCGGGCTCCGCGGTCGGGACGGTCGGGGAATACGCCGGTTTGCCCGATAAAGAGGAAGCTGCCAATCGCCCACAATTGACGCTTAAGTAAAGAAAAGGGACGCATAGGGGCGAAAATCAGCTATCGGCCCTATGCGTCCGCTGGGCGACGCGGTCGGCGCCACATCCCCCACAGCGTCGGCCCGTCCCCGGGCAGCCTCAGCTCCGCCCTCACGGTGAAGCCGAAGTGCTCGTAGAAGGGGAGATTGGATTGGACGGCTTGGAGGACTCCAGATAGGCGGGCAGACCCGCCGCGTCGGCCTTGGCCAGCCCCGAGCGCAGCAGGGCGGCCCCGTGCCCCTGCCCCTGGGCGGCCGGGTCGGCACCGATCAGCGCCAGGTACCAGTGCGGCTCCTGGGGCGTGTGCCGGGCGGCCGTCTCGACAGCGTCCCGGAACAGCCCGGCACGGTCACCGAGGATGCTCAGGAGTTCCTGGATGGTCTCCGCATCGGGAACGGCCTTGGCCTGCGCCTCCGGCGGCACCCAGAACGCGGCCGCCGCCTCGGTGCGCTCGCACACACCGTGGCGGACGTACTGCCGGGTGAAGATCGTGGTGAAGTAGCGGCCCAGCGCCGCCTCGCGCGAGGCGGCGTCGGGGAAGAACCAGCGCATCATCGGGTCGTCGTCGAAGGCGCGGGCCAGGGTGGGGCCGATCAGCGGAGCGTCGTCGATCGTCGCCGCCTTCGGCGTGTTCGTTATCGGCATACGGGTCATTCTGTACCCGATGATCTTCGACGGCGGGAGCGGGCCCCGGCAGGGCAGGGCAGTGAGGACCGGGCCGTCGCCGTGTCCGCCGTCGGGCCAGGTGGTGGCGCCCCGGCCGGAAATCCCTGGCACGCCGAGGCGAGGGGACGTTACGATCCACGCGATGACTACTCATTCCCCTGGCAGATTGGGGGTCCCGTCCGCGCAAGGTGAGTGCTGATGCTCACTCATCTCGCGAACGGGGATTCCCGCCTTTCCTTCTGGCTGCGCGTGCGCGAGTACGCCGTGCCGCCGTCCATGATCGAGACTGCGACCGCCCGCCGGCATGCCGGGGACTGGGCGGGGGCGTGTGCCGCCGCAGGCATCGATGTCGACCTCCAGCTACGTTCCGTGGCGCGTGTCCACGGTCGGGAACTCGCGGCCCAACTCCGGGCCGATCTCCGCCATCTGGCTCCCGATCTGCTGCGCTGGCATATGCCGAGGATCGCTCCTGACGGGCTGCTGCGCCCGGGGCTGACCCTCGCACTGGCCCGGTACAACTCCCCGAGAGACAACGGCACTTGCCCGGTGTACCTCGTGGCCCGGACTCCGCCGGCCTGGGCGGACGCCGGTCAGCGGATCAGCCTCGCCCTGTGGGACGGATCCGGCTCCGGGGCGGTCGCCGCCTGCCGTCATCCGCATCCGCATCCGCACCCCAACCGGCGGTTCCGTCTCGATCTGCACCGGCACCTGTGGGATGCGCGCAGGACCGAGGAGTTGCGGATCCGGTCCGGGGCCGATCGTCCGGAGACGGGCAGGGGCAGGGGCAGGGGCAAGGGCACAGACGTAGACGCAGACGTAGGCGTGGACCTGGACCTGGACCTGGACCTGGACCTGCTGCGGACGGTGCCTCGGGGGCGCCGCTGCGCGGTCGACCGGTGGGCGGCCGAGGCGGGGATCGTGCTCCACGCCGAGGGGCGTTCCACCGGAGCCGTCGCGGTGCGGCTCGGGGGCCGGCATCGGCTGGTCCTGGAGCTGGTCGCGGGCCGGGGCGGGGTCGGGCCACCCACCTTGCGGAGCACGGCGGCGCCCACGGGCGGCGACGTCTCCTCGCTGCCGGTCCTGCCCGACGCGGCGGCCTGGATACTGCCCGACCTGGAACTCCTCCGCTCCGGTCTGATCGAGGTCGACCGGCTGCACCCGCTGGTCGCCTCGGCACTCGTACCGCATCATGCGCCGGCCGGTGCGCCCCGGCCTCCGGACCGGGCAGGACAGCCACGTCTGGTGGAGTGCCGAGGAGCCCGGCACCGGATCGGCCTGGTCGACGGCGTACTGGCTCCGCTGGACCACGGCCCGGCCGAGATCCGGCAGGAGGAACTGCTGGTCGCACTGGGCGGCACTCCGCTTCCCTGCCTACGGGCCATCGATGAGGCGCACCGTCGGCCGGACTGCCTCAGCGGGGTCCGCGAACGCCTGGACCACGGCGACACCGCCGGCGCGCTGGCCGTCGTCGAGGGCCTGCTGGGTCCCGACGCGGTGCTGCGCAACGGCGCTCTGCGGGACGAACTGGAGGCGGCCGCGCTCCGGCGCATCACCTACGGGCTGTTCAGGGCGGGCCTGATCGGCCCCGGGCCCGGCCGCGTCCGCCCGGACCGTCGCCGCCACCGCGAGCGCCGCTCGCACCCGCGCCACGCCACCGCCCGCTGACCGGGACCTCCGTCCCGCACACCCACTCTTCCCACCGCGAACCCACAGGTGATCACACATGCCCACTTACGCCCCGTTCTCCGCGTCCGCCACGTCCTCCGGCCCGGGCCCCGTCGCCCAACTCGACGTCGCCGGCGAGCTGCTGGCCCTGCTGCGCGACTCCACCACCGAACCGCGCCCCGACACACAGCTGGAGGCCCTGACGCTGGCGGTGGCCGCCGACCTTCCCGTACTCCTGTGGGGCGAGCCGGGCATCGGCAAGACCGCGGCCCTGACACAGCTCGCCGCGGCCCTGGACCTGCCGCTGACCACGGTGATCGCCAGTGTCCACGAGCCGTCCGACTTCTCGGGCCTGCCCGTCGTCGGCGACGACCCCGCGGAGCAGGGTGTCCCGATGGCGCCGCCGGACTGGGCGGTACGGCTGGTGCGGGCCGGCCGGGGGCTGCTGTTCCTGGACGAACTCTCCACCGCGCCACCGGCCGTACAGGCCGCGCTGCTCCGCCTCGTCCTCGAACGGCGGATCGGCGCCCTGCAGTTGCCGCCCGGGGTCCGCATCGTCGCCGCCGCCAATCCGCGGTCCTCGGCGGCGGACGGCTGGGAGTTGAGCCCGCCGCTGGCCAACCGGTTCGTTCACCTCCAGTGGACCCATGACCACGAGGTCGTCGTACGCGGCCTCGGTGGGACGTGGCCCCGGGCGACCCTGCCCCGACTCGCCCCGGAGAAGCTGGCCGAGGCCGTGGACTTCGCCCGCCGCGCGGTGACCGGGCTCCTCGCCGCCCGCCCCGGGCTCGTACACCAGCTGCCCAGCAGTGAAACGCGCCGCGGCGGTCCCTGGCCGTCGCCGCGGAGCTGGGAGATGACACTGTGTCTGATCGCCTTCGCGACCGCGGCCGGCTCCTCACGTGAAGTGCTCTCCCTGCTGGTCAGGGGCACAGTGGGGGACGGTCCAGGACTGGAACTGCTGGCGAGCATGGACCGGATGGACCTCCCGGACCCCGAGGTGCTGCTCGCCGACCCGGCGGGTGCCGCCCTGCCCGAGCGGGGGGATCTGCGCCAGGCGGTGCTGGACGCCGTGGTGGCGGCGGTCCGCGCACGCCCGGAGAGGTCACGCTGGGACGCGGCGTGGGCGCTCCTGGTCCGGGCGGTGGAGACCGGAGCCCCGGACCTGGTGGTCGTCCCCGCGACGACCCTCGCCGCCCTGCGCCGCGAGGACTGGGACGTTCCGGCGTCGATCGAGCGACTCGCCGGAGTGGTGTCCCTCTCCCAGCGGGCGGACCAGGCCGCGGCCCGGACCGCGGCGGTCGCCGCGAAGGCCGGACGATGACGCCCGACGCACCGGGGGCACTGGACCTCGACAAGCTCTACACCGCCCGGCTCCACGCCGCCCGGGTGCGGCCCTACTTGGCGACGGCACTGTTCGCGCTGCACACCGTGGAATCCCGGCGGGTGCCGACGATGGCCGTCGACCGGCACTGGCGGGCCTACGTCTCCCCGGCGTTCGTGGACCGTACGCCGGTGGAGGAGTTGGCCGCGGTATGGGTGCACGAGGTGTCCCACCTGCTGCGCGATCACCACGGGCGCAGCGACCGGGTCGCGCGGGAGCGCGGACTGACCGGCCCGGGGGAACGGCTGCGGATGAACATCGCCGCGGACTGCGAGATCAACGACGACGCGTTCGGTGACGGGTTGGTCCGGCCCGAAGGCGCCGTCGAACCGGAGTTCCTGGGGCTGCCCGAGGGCGAGCTGATGGAGGACTACCTGCGCCAGTTCCGGCTCGGTCCGTATACGCAGAGCCTGTCCTGGCTGGACTGCGGCAGTGGCGCCGACGGGCTGGAACGGGACTGGGACCTGGGACCGGACGGCGCACACGGCCTCAGCGAGCAGGAACGGGACGCGGTGCGGTTCCGGGTGGCGCAGGGCATCACCGCGCGTCCGGGGAACACCCCGAAGGGATGGCGGCGGTGGGCGGAGGAGGCGTTCCATCCGCCGCAGCCCTGGCGGGAGTTGCTGGGCGCGGCGGTCCGCTCGGCGGCCTCCGGCTCCGGCGCGGGCGAGGACTACACCTACGGCCGGCCGTCGCGGCGCTCCGCGGGGGTGCCCGGCGCCGTCCTGCCGAGCCTCCGGCGCCGGCCGCCCCGGGTCTCCGTGGTTATCGACACCTCCGGGTCGGTCAGCGACGCCGAACTGGGCAGCGCGCTCCTCGAAGTCGCCGCGATCTCCCGGGCCGTGGGCGGCCGTCGGGACCTGGTCTCCGTACTGACCTGCGACGCGGCGGCCCGGGTCGTGCACCCGCTGTGCCGGGCCGAGGGAATCCCGCTGCTGGGCGGTGGGGGGACGGATCTGCGCACGGGGTTCAGCAAGGCGCTCCGTGCCCGGCCCCGACCGGACGTCCTGGTGGCGCTGACCGACGGGCAGACACCCTGGCCGGACACCCGGCCACCGTGCCGGACCGTGGTGGGCCTGTTCCCTCGGCAGCGCGCGGCCCGGTCGTGGGACGAGGACGATCCCGACTACGTCCCGGACTCGCCGCCGGAGTGGGCACGGGTGGTGTCCATCGGGTCGGCACCTGCTGGTCGTTGAGCACGGGAAACACTCCCCCCGCGGCATGGGCAGGGTCTACCTGGCCAGGTCACCGGGAGCGCGACTGGTCGCGGCCGTCTCTTCGCCGGCCGGTCCGGCAAGCTCTTCCGTTTCTCGGCACCGGAGTGACTCCGCGTTTGCACAGGTGAAGCAGGGGAAACGCTCTTGCGGATCGATGGACCTGGCGCCGGAGCCCGCCGGCCCGCGCCGCGCGTACCGCGCGCAGTCCGCCACGCAGCGAGAGGACTCCATGAAGGACATCCGCCGTTCCCTCACCGTTCTGGCCACCGCCGTTCTGCTCTCCCTGGGGGGTCTGGCCCTTGCCGCACCGGCCCAGGCCTTCTCCGAAGGTCCCGAGAGCAACGCCGCCGTCGTCCCCGCGCTGGGGGCGGGGCTGATCCTGTAACCGCCCCGGCCCCGGCCCCCGCCCAGGGGAACGCGTCAGTCGCCCCAGATCTTGCGGTAGGCCTGGCGGTAGCCCTCGGAGTCCCAGGACAGTGCGCCGCCGCTGTTGGCGGCGGTGGCGATGTGGACGGGGGCGACGTACCCGCTGTCGGGGGCCCCGGCGAAGGCGCGGTTGAACTCGTCGACGATCTGCCAGCCCTGCTCGGAGAGCGGCTCGGGCACGGTGGCGGCCTGGAACTCCTTGCCGTTGACGCGTTCGAAGGCCGAGGGGTCACCGTCACCGGCACCGATGTTGAACGGGGCCCCGGCGCCGTCCTTGCCCGCGGCGCGCAGGGCGGGGGCGGCATGGCGGAAGTACAGGTCGTTGATGGCGGCCGAATAGGTCCACTTGCGGCCGAAACGGGACAGCAGGGAGCGGACTTCCCCGATGGAGCGGCTGTTGGCCTGGGGAATGGGGATGTGGGTGTAGCTCAGCAGCTTGGTGCCGGAGCAGGTGGCGAGTTCCTTCTTGATCAGGTCGGACTTTCGCTTCGCGAACGGTATCGAGGTGTCGGTGAACAGCACGACGCCCGCGCGGCCGTTGGACCGGGCGATGATCCAGTCGGCGCTGATCTTCGCGACATCCTCGACCCGGGAGGTGATGTTGCTGACGAGCTGCGGATCCTCACTGGGGCCGGGAACCGCGGTGGCGTGCCAGCCGATCAGCGGAATGCGCGCCCGGTTGGCCTTTTTGACGCTCTCCGCGGCCATGCCGGGATCGAAACCGCCGACGACGATGCCGTCCGGCTTGAGGCCGACGGCCTGCTTGAACGCGGCCCGGATGCCGTCGGGCGTGCCCTGGCCGTTGAGGGTGCGCACGTGCCATCCGACGATCTTGGCGGCTTCCTGGACACCTTGGGCGACCCCGGCGACGCCCGGGTTGGTCAGGGTCTGGGCGATATAGACGATGCTCTTGCCGTGGGCGGCCTCGGGCCCGGTGGTGGGCCCTCTCCAGGGGGCGTTGGCCTCCTCGGCCTTCGCGACCGCTTCCTTGGCCCTGGACAGGGTGGTGGGGCACCCGGGCTTGGCGGAGTCCTTGCGGGCCGCGGTGGTGCCGGCGTCGGAGTCACAGCCGGCAGCGGCCATGACCAGGAGTGCGGCGGCTGACACGACCGCCTTGCGGGTGGGGTGCACGGGTCTCCTCGCAGGGCAGGTTGAGGATACGGGTTGGGGTGGGGGGAGACAGGTTACGGGTGGCGAGGCCCGGCGGAGCATCCGCCTCCGGAAGGTACGGCACAGGCCACCGGCGCCGACCCTGTGGGGGAACGGGCGGTCCGCGCACCACTCCCCCACGGACACCGACCCGTTCACCGGGCCGGCACCCCGCCGTGGGACAACCCGCCAAAAGTGACAAAGAGTTGAATACCGCTTGGCCTTTGCTGCCATGTGTTGCATGCGCGTGCACAAGCGGTAGTGTTCACGGCCGGTCGGGCATGTGGCGCGATCTTTTCGCTCACATCTGGGGTGAACTGCGCAAACGCCACACTTCCCCATCGTCGGCGGTCGGCGACAACGACACCTCGGTCACCGCTCAGGAGCACGTCGTAAGGAGGCTGGGTGTCTGTCGACGCAGTGGACCCGCCACACGAAGCGGACCCGTCTCGGCGTTCACCGTCGAGGCCGCGGTTCCGTCAGCGGGCGGGCGTCCTCCTGGACCGATGGCCGTTCCGGCGGAAACTCAACGTTCTGGTGATCGCGCCCGTCGCGGTCGTCGGCGTACTGCTGGGCCTCGGCGTCAACTCCCAGGTGGACAAGGCCGTCGACGCCAGCCGGAGCGCGGAGCTGGTGCGCGACAGCGAACAGGTCACGCGCCTGATCAACGACGTGCAGGCCGAACACCGGCAGGCGCTGCTGCTGTCCGTGGAGCAGGAGTCGGTCCGGCCCGGCGCCGCCCTGCCGTCGACCGCCGCCTACCGCCGGGCGCAGCGGGACACCGATGAGCAGGTCACCGCCGTGCGCTCCGCGTTCGGGGCGGGCCTGCCGCGGCAGGAGGCGCAGGCCCTCGACTACATCCGGGGCCTCGCCGTGCTGCGCGACAAGGTCGAGCGGGGATCGATTCCGGCCGCCGGCATCGATCCCGCGTACGCTGCCGCGGTCGGCTACCTCATCGACGGCATCGGCCTCGATCGCTTCGTCGGCACCTCGTCGTCCTCGGTCACCGAACTCCTCGACACGGTGCTGCGGGCCGACGCCGCCCACGCGGCCTTCGAGAGCGGGGTGTTCTCCGCCCAGACCCGGGATGCCAACGCGCTCACCGAGTACACCCGTGCGGTCGGCGCCCACAAGCTCTACGAGGAGCAGACCGAGCGCTTCGGCAGGATCGCCGACCCGGACCAGGCCCTGCGCCTGGGCGGGATCGAGCGGGATGCCGAGGAGAACGGCATCGAGGCCCAGTTCGCGGAGCTCCAGATCGATCCGGGCTCGCTGCAGGGCCAGAGCCCGCGTCAGCTGCGCGAGGCGATCACCGCCGGAACCCGGCAGGCCGAGGCCCGCCTCGACATCACCCGGTCGCTGATCGGTCAGATCGCCGTCCGGGCCGACGGCCTGTCCCGGAGCGCCCTGCACAACGCGCTGGCGATGCTCGGCCTCGCCCTGCTCGGCTTCGCTTCCTGGCTGGCCTTCTCCGTCCTGGTCCGGCGCTCGGTCGTACGCCCGCTGGCGGCCCTGACCGGTGCCGCCCAGCAGGTGGTCGACGTGGCCGGCGAGGAACTCGCCAGGGTCGAGGACGACGAGTCGGCGGAGGGCACCCCGCTGCGGCCGCGGCCGATCCCCGTCCCGGTCCGCGACGAGATCGGCCACCTGGCCGAGGCGTTCAACCAGGTGCAGGTCACCGCCGCGGCGCTGCTGGAGCGGCAGGTGCTCAGCCGCCGCAACGTGGCCGAGATGTTCGGCAACGTCGGACGCCGGGTCAGCAACCTCACCTCACGCCAGCTGATGCTGATCGACACCGTGGAACGCGAGGAGACCGACCCCGACATCCTGGACCGGATGTACCGCATCGACCACATCGCCGTGCGTCTGCAGCGCAACGCCGACAGCCTGATGCTGCTCGCCGGTATCCGGGACCCCGAGGTGGAGGCCCGGCCGACCACCCTGGCCAACGTCATACGGGCCGCCCTCGGCCAGATCGAGGGCTACCAGCGGGTGTCCCTGCGGTCCGAGACGGAGTTCACCGTCGGGCCCGACGTCGTCGACGATCTGACGCTGATGCTCGCCGAACTGCTGGAGAACGCGGTCTCGTTCTCCCCGTCCGACACGCCCGTCGAGGTGGTCGTCCGGCCCGGTACCGACATCACCTCGGACGGCGGTGCCCTGATCGAGGTCATCGACCACGGCCTCGGCATGAGCACGGAACGGCTCGGCGAGGAGAACTCCCGGCTGGTCCGCCGGGAGCGGCTCGACCTCGTGCCGACCAAGGTCCTCGGCCTGTTCGTGGTCGGCAGCCTCGCCCGTCGCTCGGGCATCCGGGTCACCCTGAGCCGTACCCCGGGCGGCGGGGTCACCGGCTCCGTCTGGCTCCCCGCCACGCTCCTGCTGGCCGTGAGCCCCGCCGCCGCGCCGTCCCCGGCAGCGGACGGGCCCCAGGCCGCGTCGGAACTCCCGGCAGCGCCCGAGCAGGAGTCCACCGCGCCCGCGCTCCAGCCGGTGCCGGCCCTGGCCACGCCCCTGCCGGTGCGTCCCGCCGCCGCGCCCGGCCAGCGGCAGGGCGAGGTCCCCCGGCGCCTCCCGCACGGCGCGGACGCGGAGCGGACCGCCCCCGCGGCCGAACCGCGGCCGGCGCAGTCCGCTCGGCCGCTGCGGCGGCGGGTACGGGGTGCGACGCTCGACATGACCACCCCGACGGCCGACCGTGGGGCTCAGGCCCTGCGCCGGCCCGTCGACCCCGACGCGGTCCGTTCGGAACTCGACGAATTCGAGGCCGCCGTCCGCAGGGCAGAGCAGGAGAGTGCCACTGCCCCGACGGATCCAGCACCCTCGCACCACCAGCAACCCCGGAAGGAGTCGGGCAGTGACCACGCCGACAGGTAAGAGCAGCTCCGAGCGGGAGGAGCCGATGGACCTGACAGCCGCCGCGGCCGACTTCACCTGGCTGCTCGACCGGTTCGCCACCCAGACCGCCGGCGTCGTCGACGCCATCGCGGTGTCCTCCGACGGTCTGCTGATCGCCGTGTCCCAACTGCGCGAACAGGCCGACTCCGAGCGGCTCGCGGCAATCGTGTCGGGCGTCACCAGCCTGGCGGCCGGGGCGTCCGGCAACTACGGCCTCGGCGGCCTCAACAAGGTCATCATCGACTTGGAGGGCGGCCATGTTCTGGTGTCGGCCATCGGCTGCGGTGCCGTCCTGGGCGTGGTGACCTCGAAGGAGGCGAAGCTCGGCAACATCGCCTACGAGATGACCCTCTTCGCCAACCGGGCCGGGAGCGCGCTCACCCCCCAGTTGGTGCTGGAGCTCAAGAACAACGCCGGCGCCGCACCGGCCCGCTGACCCGTCCCGCACCGCGGAGCCAGGGGCGCGGGCGCCGAGAAGAGGATCATGATGGCCGCAGGTGGACCAGGACCGTCGGAACCGGCCGGCCGCGCTCCCGCGATCAGGCCTTTCCTGCTGACCGCCGGCCGGGTGGCGGGCGGCGGCGCCGGCCCACCGCTCCCGGTCGAGACCCAGGTCGTGGCGACGTCGTCCGGCCTCTCCGCCCTGGGCTCGCTCGCCTTCGAACCACACGACATCATCGCCGCCTGCCGAAGGCCGCAGTCGGTGGCGGAACTCGCCGCGCGGCTGCACCTGCACCTCAACGTGGTCCGGGTGCTGGCGGAGGACCTGCGTGCCGCCGGACATCTGACGGTGCACGTCCCGAACGCCAGGACAACCCAGGACATCTCCGTACTGCGAAGGGTTATTGATGGTCTCCGCGCCGTCCCCGACTCACGGGACACACTCCGCGACAGCGGTTGAACAGCCGCCGGTACCGGTCAAGTTGGTCATTGCGGGCGGCTTCGGCGTCGGCAAGACCACGGCCGTGGGTGCGATCTCCGAGATCCGGCCGCTGACCACGGAGGCCGCCATCACCGAGGTCGCGGCGGGCGTGGACGATCTCTCCCACACCCCGGAGAAGACCACCACCACGGTCGCCATGGACTTCGGCTGCGTCACCATCGACCCGACGCTGAAGCTCTACCTGTTCGGCACGCCGGGCCAGGACCGGTTCGGGTTCATGTGGGACGACGTGGTCGAGGGCGCTCTCGGCGCTCTGGTGATCGTGGACACCCGCCGCCTGGACGACTGCTACGCCGCGGTGGACTACTTCGAGCACAAGAACATGCCGTTCGCCGTCGCCGTGAACGCGTTCGACGGCGAGGTCCACCACAACCTCGACGAGGTCCGGTGGGCACTGGACGTCTCCGACCACATCCCGCTCCTCGTCTTCGACGCACGCCACACGGGCTCGGTCCGCGACGCCCTGCTGGTCGTACTCGAAGCCGCCCTGTCCCGCGCGGAGAGCACCGCAGGGAGCTGACTGCCGGGCCCGGGGTGGACGCCGCACAGCGCGGACAGCCGCCGCTGGTCCTGGTCGAGATCGCGGTACGAGACCGCCCGTACCGAGGACGCTCACCTCGTACGTCCCTCCTGTCGACTCACAGTGACCGGCCCAGCCATCGCACACAGGCCAGGGCGGCCCGCAGGAACCCGTCCGCCTCGGGCGATCCGGGGGCCGGCGGCGGGCGGTGCTCGCGCCCCACGGCGAAGGCCCGCCGGATGCCGGTCGCGTCCGGGGCCCCGCACTCCGGTGCCCGCCGCAGGACATGACGGGCCGCCGTCACCCGCTCGCCCTCGCACAACAGCCGGTAGCGCAGCGCGTCGAGGCAGAAGCGGGAGGCGAGCCAGGCGTCCCGCACCGGGTCCGTGCGCTGTCTGTCGGCGGCGGTCAGCCGGGTCCACAGCACGCTCTCGGCGTTCTGGGTCCAAAACCGGGCCTCGTCCGCCAGGGCCTGGGTGGTCGGCCAGGTCACCCCTGCCTCCTCCAGTGTGCCGACCACGGGATGGCGTTCCGCCAGCAGCCGGCAGGCGACCAGCGGGGACCTCGCCGGCCCGGCCGCCTCGGTGACGTTGACGCGCAGGGTGGCGAGGTGCCGGTTCATGGCCGCGGCCAGTGCGTACCAGTGCTCCTGGCAGGGGTCGTCGTCGATGACGACCGTGATGTCGATGTCGCTGAAGCGGCTGACGGCCGCCGGGTCGAGCGTCGAGCCGGTCAGGACGGCGGCCAGGACGCCCGGCCGGTCCCGCAGCACGCCGTGGGCCCAGGCCGCGATGTCCCCCGGCGGCAGGAACGCGGGCCGGACGGGGCCCGGATCCGCGGGCGGCCCGGCGGCGGAGGGCGTGCCCGCCGTGCGAAGCGTCCGGACGGTCAGGTCGGCTCCCAGCAACGCGCGCAACGCCGCGGCGATCGTGGTCCGTTGAAGGTCCGTGGCGGGGCGCGGGCCGTGGTGTTCCACCACGACCTCGTCGCCGTCCCTGACGATCCGCGAGACGCCGAGGTCGAGTTGCCGGGAGAGCTTGGCCAGATCGATCCTGCGCACCGCGCGGCCGCTCGGCCCGGTCACCAGGGCGTGCTGGGTGCGCGCGGCGAGCAGCCGCAGCCGCGGACCGGGCCGCCGGCAGCCGCACGGCCCGTCGACCCAGACGCCCTGGTCCCCGTTGACGTAGCGCAGAAGCGGCATCGCGCGGTTCACCAGCGGCGTCACCGCGACGTCACCGGCGACCCCGGGTGGCAGCGGATCCCCCTGGTCCCCCACCACCTCCACAAAGGCAGCCGTCTCCTCGACGTGGTAGGTCCCGCTCTGCCCGCACTCGTGCGCGACGATGCCGGCCTCGGCGAGGGTGTAGAGGGCGGTGACCGGGCAGTGGAACGTCTCCTGGATCCGTTCCCGCAGCCCGGCGGTGAACTGCTCACCGGACAGCACGACCAACCGCGGCCGCACCCCGCTGGACGGCCCGAGGCGGTCGCACAGGGCCGCCATCACACTCGGCATCACGGTGATCACCTTCCCGCGCAGTTCCCCCAGCGCGGAACGGAACTCCTCGTCCGGCAACTGCCAGGCCCGGCTCAGATTCCACTTGACCAGCGCGACGCCGGGCGGGTCCGGTGCGATCGACGCCCGGGAGGTCGACGCCAGGTGCAGCGTCAGATGCGTGATCGCCAGACCGGCAGGCCCATCGAGGTGACGCCGTACATGCCGGACCAGGGCGGCGAGCTCCGCCTGCTGCGCCGCGTCGTCGACGACGACCTCCAGGGGCGCACCGGTCGTTCCGGTGGTGTGCACCCGCCGCCACCGGTTGGCGTCCCCCTCGGCCGACCACAGGCGCGGGCGCTCGCTCCGGACGGCCGTACGGCGCAGCAGCGGCAACCGGCGCAGCACGGCGACCGCGTTCTCCCCGGTCACCGGGCCCGGCGCAACCAGCGACTGGTAGTGCGGGACGTGCCGGCGGGCGTGGTCGAGCAGTGCGGCGAGCGCCGTCGACGCGCTCGTGCCGCTCACCCCGGAAGCCAATCGGCGGCCTCTTGGTCGACATCGGCCAGGAACCCGGACAGCTCCTCGATGTCGTGACCGCTCGACGCCCAGAACTGGGCGAGCCCGGCGGGGCCGGTCTCCTCCGCGGGCTCACCGGCCACGGGCGCGTGCAGGGCCTGGGCACGGTAGTTCACCATTCTGACGAGCTTCAGCAGGTCGGCGGTGTCCCCGCCCTCGGCGGCCCAGCGGCTGCGCAGTTCGCCGAAGGCGTCCCCGGCGTCCAGCACCGAGTCGTCCGACCGTGAGGCGTGCACCAGCAGCGCCAGATGGCCGCGCAGCAGCACCCCGGTCCGCTTGCTCATCCGTTCGGGGGCGGCCTGGACGAACGACTCGCGCAGATAGTCCGGCAGGCCGCCGGCGCGCAGCGCCGACTTCATCAGCCGTGCCGGCGTCTTTCGTCCGATCACCGCGGCTCGCCCTCTGCCTTCCGCCCGTCCCCCGCCAGCCGGGTCACCTGTTGGAGGTTCTCCAACCGCCACAGCATCCGGTCGACCGCCTTGCGCACCGCGGGGTCCCGGGCCGGTGTGGCGGCGGCCTGCCGAACCGACTCCAATGCCCGGGCCGGCAGCCCCAGCCGCTCGTAGACGAGGGCGAGCCCGTGCAGCGCACGCGGCAGGTCGATGGTCAGGGACAGGGCGCGCATCTCGTGCACCGTGCGCTCCAGATGCCGCACCGCTGATTCGGGTGAGCCCAGGCGCGCCTCGCACATCGCCAGGCTCGCCTCCGTGTCGAGACGGTGCCGGGGGTCGGCGGCGCTGCCGCCCGCCGCCAGGGCGGTGCGGTAGGCCGCGGCGGCCTCCCCGTACCTCCCGCGGCGCAGATGGACGTTGCCCTCCAGCTTGTGGGCGATCAGCAGGCCCGCGGCGTCGCCCGTGCGGGTCCGCAGATCGACACAGACGCCCAGCTCGTGCAGCGTCGAGCGGTCGTCCTCCTGCAGATAGGACAGGAAGGCCCGCTGCCCGGCCAGCTCGGCGCGCAGGGCGGGTGAGTCGGCGGCTCCCGGCACCGACTCGCATTCGCGCGCCAACTGCCAGGCGGACCTGGTGTCGCCGAGCTGGGCGATCTTGCGGGACAGGCGGACCCGCAGGCGGACCCGGTCCGCTTCGTCCCCGAGGCCGTCGACCGCCTCGATGAGTGCCTTGGTGAGCAGGACGTACTCCTTCCAGAAACCGCGTGCGTTGAGGCGGTCCAGCACCCGGTCGGGGACGGCGTCGCGAAGTGCCCGCCACTCACCCGTCTCCACCGACACCAGGGCCACGGGTGCCAGCACGCCCGCGAGCGACGCCAGCACCTCGCTCTCCGCCTCGGCCGCCGGCCCCGCCAGTTCGGCGAGAATGTCGTGCAGGGCGGCCCGGCGGGCCGTCGGGTCCACATCGTCCAGCGCCTGCCTCACGAGCTGGGGCACCTCGATGCCGCCGGCGACATGGACGACGAGGCAGCGCGGCACCAGATCGGACAGCGCGGCGGTGAACCACGGCGGGAGGGCCATCCCGGCCGAGAGGAGGTCCGCCGGCGGCACCCGGTCGAGCACCGCGGCGTACGCCAGGGCCTTGCGGTGCACCTCCGGAAGTCGGGCGACCGCAGTGGCCACGAGTTTCCGTGCGGAGAGCACATCGGAGGGCAGGTCGGGGCGGATCAGCAGAGCCGCGGGCACGTAGGCGGTGTGTGCCAGGAAGGTGCGCAGGGCGAGCGGGTGGGACAGCACATCGCCCGGCAGTTGCCTCGCGAGCTCCGCCGGGTCCACCGGGAGGTTCGTGCTCTGCGCCATATGGGCGATGAAGTCGGTGCTTTCGGCGCGGGACATCGGTGGCACGAGGAGGTGCCGGACCTCGGTGGCGTCCGCGAAGTGCTCCTGGGCGGTGGCCAGGACCAGGCAGTCACGGAGACCGGCGAAGGACCGCAGAATCGTCCTTCCGACCTGGTCCGTGCCGAGGTCGTCCAACAGCACCAGGAGCGGCTCGTCCGCGACGCGCGCCAGCAGGGCCGCGAGCGCGTCCGGCCAGTCGCGCAGGTACAGGTCCTCGCGTGCCAGCCCACGGCCGAACGCACGGTCCAGCCGGCCGTTGACCTCGTCCACGAGGAAGCGGGGCTCGGCGGCGGTGGTCCCTCCCGCGGACAGGGCCAGGACGGTCCGGCCGACGCGGAGGTCGTCCGCCGTGTCGCACAGCACATGCGTCTTGCCGATGCCGGGGAGTCCGCACAGCACCACCGGGGCCCCACCCGGCGTCGCCGCGGCGCGGGCCGCCGCCACGACGGAGCTTCGTCGCCAGCCGCCGGCAGGGGCGTTGAAGCCCGACCGGTGGTCCGCGTCGGTCGCTCCGCCCGGTAACGCCGCTGCCACCGGCTCCGGGGGGCCGGGTGCCTCGCCGCGGATTCCGGCACAGAGGCGGGTGAACGAACGGGGCTGGTCCAGCCCGCCGCGGAAGTCGCAGTAGGTGAACCGGTCCAGGAAGTCCAGATGCTCCAGGGCCGAGTCCGGGGCGTTCGGGAGCAGCACGGGTATCACCCGCATGGAGCGGCCGCTGACCCGGGCGTTGACCGCGAGCCGCACCTCCTCGTTCTGCCACGGACCCAGGCCGTGCGGGCCGCACATCGCAAGACAGCAGGGGCTGTTGGCCAGCGCCTCGTTCTGGCGCTCCTGCCACGGCTCCCCCGCCACCAGGCACCAGTCGTCGAGGAAGACCTGGAAGCCCTCCTCGTGCAGCATTTCGGCGAGCCGGTGCACCACGGCCAGGTCCCTGGTGTTGTAGCTGACGAACGCGTCATAGGTCGGCATCCGCCGACGGTCTTCGCTCTCCACCGTCCCCCCGTAGAAACGCACCCGGATTCCGGAACACGAGCGAACGCCGCGGCCCGGCACGGTCACCCGATTATGCCCGTCGGCACTGACACAGGGGTAACTCGCGGTGGCCCGAGCGGCGTTCGGTCGTGTCCCAGGTCCGGCGACTCAGTCAGCAGCCGTGACCGGCTGCCGGCGGGTGTCCACCACGCTCCGCAGCTTGCCGGTGCCGGGGGTCCGTTCGAGGCCGGCGCAGTCCGTCTCCGTCACCTCCAGCTCCAGCAGCCCCTCGGCGACGGCCGACCGCAGCTCGGGGTAGCCCGCGAGGAACACCTCGCGCGCCCGTAGGGCCCGCGGCTCGCCGCCTGCCCGCTCCAGGCGGACGGTGAGTTGCTCCCGCAGCCCGTCGTGGGCGAGCACGATCTGCGTCTCGCCCCGGTGGCCCAGGGACTCCTCGGCGAGCGTGACGAACCGGCGGTAGTTGAGGAAGTGCGTTGCCACCCGCATCACTTCCCCCAGCCGCCCCAGCAGTTCGAAGCGCGGGGCGCGGTTGCCGCAGGGGCAGGGGCCCGGTACGGCTCGGCCGAGGTCGCCGATGACGTATCGGCCCAGGTCCTGCCCCCGCCGCGCACGCGTGGCGAACACCAGCCGGCCGGTCTCGCCGTGGGCCACCGGTCGGTCCTCGTCGACGTCGAGGATCTCCAGGGCGTGCAGATCGGCGTGGAGGTGGTGCACGCCCCCGGTGCTCTCGGTGCACTGGTAGCCCAGCGGGCCCAGGTCCGTGCTGCCGTAGGTGAGCGAGCGGACCGTCTCGATGCCGAAGTCCTCCACGAGCACCCGTCGCTGCTCGGCGGTGAAGTGCTCACCGCCGTAGAAGATCCGGCGGATCCCGCCGTAGGCGCGCAGCAGGTCGCTCTGGTCGTGCAGCAGCTGCCACAGGTACGAGGGCATGCCGAACAGCGTGTCGACCTCGCACTCCACCAGCGCCTGCGCCGTCGCCCGGTGGTCGGGGCCGGCCGCCAGCGGTATCTGCACGCCGCCCAGCCGCTCCAGTATGGAGAAGAAGCTGATGAACCCGCCGTACATGCCGCCGCAGTAGAAGAGGTTGGCGGTCCGGTCGCGGCGCGGGTCGTAGCCGGCGGCCAGCAGGCCGCGGGCGGCGGCGTGCATCTGCGCGTCGTAGTCCTCGTAGGTGAACAGCGACAGCGCGGGGGTGCCGGTGCTGCCGCCGCTGCGGAAGTACAGCTCGGCGTCGGCGCGGGAGACCTGCTCGTTCAGTTCCTGCACCGCGGCCTTGTCGCGCAGCGGCCCGCGCTGCGCGGGCGGCGGCACCGGGCGTACCAGATCGTCGAGGCAGGCGACGGTGGCGAACCGCTCGTCGGCCTGCACCGCCACGCGGCGGCTGTAGCGCTGCAGCGCGTACACCCCGTCGTGCGGTTCGCCGGAGTAGCCCGACAGCATCCCGCCCAGTGGCGTGACGCGCGTGGCGCCGGCGGCCAGCACCAGGTGGGAGAGTTCGGCGACGTCGGTGCGGTCGCCCGCCACGCCGGCCGTCTGCAGGTAGCGGCGCATCGGCCGCAGCGTGGCCAGGGCGCGCTTGCGCGGCAGCGGCTTGACCCAGACGCTCCGGTGGAGCGGGGAGGCGGTGAGCGCCGGCCGGGTATCGGCGAGCACGCGCCAGGAGCCGTCGGCCGCCGCGTGTACCCGCGTGAGTCCGAGGTGTTCCTCCAGCCGGGCGAGCAGCTCGGTGGTGGTGACCTCCGCCTCCTCAGCGATGCCGGGCGCGTCGGCGGCCGGGGCGGGCGCCGCGGCCAGTACGCCGGCGAAGCGCTCGGCGAACGCGAAGACCTCCTCCTCGTCGTCGGTGTCGAGGTAGACCACCTGCGGGCTGGAGCACGCCTGTTGCTCGTGCGCGCAGACGTCGGCGGCCAGTGCCGCGAGCGCCTGGTCGTCGTGCCAGGCGGCGCGCGCCAGATAGGCGAAGGAGATCCGGTGGCCCCACTCCACCAGGCGGCAACCGGGCGGTACGTGTTCGGCGACGCCCGCGACGGCCGCCTCCCCGCCCCACACCGCGACCGCGTCCGCGGGCGCGCACATCATGCGCAGCCACTCCTGCCGCGACGAGGGGAAGCGCAGTACGATCACGCGCTCGCAGATGGCTCCCGTCGGGTCCAGCGCGGCCAGTTCGGCCAGGACGTGCTGGGCGAACAGCGGGTCGCCGGAGCTGGTCTTGAGCACGTTGACGTTGCCGGCGAGCAGGCCCTCGACGACGCTGAGCGGGGCGACGGTCGCGGCGTTGCCGGGCGCGATGTGGGCCACCAGACCCACCGGTGCCCACGCCTCGTAGACGGTCTCCTTCGCGTCGGGCCGGGTCAGCCGCTGGGGCGCCGTGCCGCCCAGTTCGCGACGGAGTTTGCGGGTCAGCTCGGCGCGGGTGAGGGCCAGGCCCAGTTCGGCGAGCACGCCCTCGTCCTCGTCGGGGGGCAGCTGCGCGGCCAGGCGCAGCCGCGTCGGGTGCGCGGGGTCGAGCAGGGCGGTGGCCAGCGCGTCGCACGCGGACAGCACGGCCGCGGTGTCGATCGGGGTGGCGAGGACGGCCTCGACGGTGTCGGCCAGGGTCGTCAGGCGGCGGCCCGCCTCCTCGTCGCCGATGAACACGTTCTGCCAGTAGTGGTGGAGGTCGGCTGGTGTGCTCGCAGGCGGTGTCGTCACGACAGTCCCTTCATCAGTTCGGCGGCGGCCACCGCACAGCTTCGGTTGCGGCTCACTCCGGCCCGGCCGAGGACGGTGAACCAGGGTGTGTCCAGGTCGCACGGGCACTCCCGGCCCGGCTGCAGGGTCGCCAGGTCCCCCATGACGACGCTCTGCGCGGGCACGGAGGTGATGTACGGGGAGACCAGGTGCAGGAAACCGGGCTCGCCGTGGGGCAGCGGCTCCAGAGTGCGTGTCGAGCGGACGCACACCCGTGACCACACGGGGGCGTGCAGCCGGTGGTGGTCGCATTCGATGTAGGGAACGCAGTGCTCGACCGAGCCGAAGGTGTCGCGGATCCGTTCCGACGGAACACCCAACTGCTCGGTGACGCGTGTGTACAGCTCCTCCTTGCCGATCTGCCGGTCGGTGTGGCCCTTCCAACCACCGCCGAGGACGATCAGGGAGCCCTCCGGGAGGCGGAGCGGCGGCAGCTCCATGGCGCGCATCCGCTCCAGGGTGAACCAGAGGAAGGCGGGAAAGCCCAGGATGCGCACCGGTACGTCGTCCTGGGCGAACCGCCGTAGCGCCGCGACGGTGCCGAACGGGTCGAACTCGTGGCCGCTGCCGGTGTGCCGCAGCGCGTACTCCACCTGCCGGGCGGGCGCGAAGTCGCACAGGTAGTTGTCGGTGAAGGCGGTGCCCAGCTTCAGGCCGGGGGCGGGCTCGTAGCTGTAGAGCAGGTAGTTGACGTCCTGGTCGGGAGTGATCCAGCCGTTGCGCTCGAAGATGCGGGCGACCATGCGCTGGGCTGCGCGGATGGTCCAACGGTCGAAGAACATCTGCGACTTCTGGCCGGTGGTGCCCGAGGAGGTCAGGTGCAGCTCCACCGCGTCCCGGGGGATCGAGAGCACCTCGTGCCGCTTGAAGAAGTTGGCGTGCACGAGAGGAGCGCCGTACGCCTCGGCTGCGCCCCGGTCGGCTCGCTCGGCCAGCGAGCGGAAGAACGGGGAGCGGTCCGCGTGCCAGGCGTTGATCTCCGCCATGGCCGCGGCGAACAGCTCGTCCTGCCGGGGGCCGCAGGCGTACGGATCGGTGAGATCGCACAGCTCCTGGACCCGCGGCAGCAGGGTGGGGTCGGGAACCTCGACGGGGGCGAGGTGGGGATTGACGACGGGGAAACTGCTCACGGTCATGAGGCAACCTCGAAAGGGGGCAGGTAGGTCGACGCCCAGGTCGACAAGTAGGCGTCCAGGTAGGGCTGCAGGGGGCCGTCGGCGACCACGCCGCGGAAATCGATCTGTTCGGCGGTCCGCGACATCACCACGTAGTCGTGGCGGCCGTCGCCGTCGGGCTCGGGGCGCATCGCCGGATAGAGCGCGCTGGGGATGAAGCCCTGCGCGAGGAACGTCGACAACAGGTCGTGCCGCGCCAACGGCAGCAGCGCCTCGACGTAACCGGCGCCGGCCCTGGTCAGGACCCGGTTGATGGGCTCCAGCCAGGCGGCCGCCGCCTCCGGTTCGGGGTACGCGGCGACCAGGGAGCAGTAGCGCCCGGCCCGGTTGAGGTAGGCGTACACCTCGAAACCGTCGTCGTCGGGCACCAGCAGGGTGTTGGGCAGGTGCAGGGGGTAGAACCAGCGCTCGGCGCCGGGGAACCGGTCGCGGAAGCGGCGGCGGACGAAGCCGGGTGCCTCGATCATCTCCAGCCGGTCGGCCGGAGCGGCCGGGCGGGCCGGCACGGGGCGCGGTGCGGTCGGGCGGGTGAGTCCGTAGTCGATGCCCAGGCTGCGTTCGGCGGCGCGGAGCAGGGGGGTCAACGGGGCCGGCACCTCGGCGACGGGGATGCGGCGGTCGAGCACGCCGGCGGAGTGACGCGCGTAGAGCGCGAGGCTTTCACGGCTGCTGAGGTCCACGGCGTTGGCCAGCAGGCCCAGCGGCCGGAAGCCGTTGCGGGCGACGACACGCTGCGGACCGGCGCCGACGGTACGGACGGTGGCGTACACCGAGTCCAGGCGACGGGTCCCCAGCGTGCGCCGGCACAGCTCGTCGGTGAGCGCCGAGGCCAGCCCGCCGGCCCGGTGACCGGGGTGCACGGCCAGGCCCTCCAGCCGGCCCACGCGGCCGCCCGGCTCGCCGTGGATCGCGGCCGACGCGATCAGGGCACCGGTGTCCCGGCAGCGCGCGACCAGCCAGAGCGTGTCCGGGTCGGCGATGAGCCGCAACATCGCGTCAGGGTCGGTACCCAGAGCACCGGGGTAGTGCGGCCCGTAGACGGCGTAGTAGAGCTGGCGCAGCTCGGCGATGTCGGCCGGCGACGCCGGGTCGATCGCGGCGGTCATCGTTCTCCTCGGGTGGCCACGAACTCGGGGGAAGGATCGGACGGATGGGGCCGCCGGTTCACGTCGGCCTGCCCGCGATCCCGGTCGTCCGCGCCCGGTCCGCGCAGCAGCGCCAGCGCGATCGCCGCGGGCACCAGCCCCACGGCCTGCACCAGGCACAGCGTCCGCGCCGGAAGGTGGTCGCCGAGCAGGCCGAACAGCAGCGAGGCGACGGGAAAGGACGCGCCGAGCACGGCCTGCATGACGGCGAAGAAGCCGGGCTTGTCCGCGGGCGGGACGAGCCGCTGGAACAGTGCGACGAAGCGCACGCCGATGACGCCCACGCACCAGCCGACCACCACCAGGCAGCCCGCCAGGACCAACCGCCCGGCCACCAGGTACGCCACGGCGAACGCCGCTGCCATCACGGCCAGCAGACCGGCCCCCACGCGCGTGGGCCGGCCGGGCACCCGGGCGCCGGTGATCGAGCCGAGCAGCGTGCCCGTGCCCAGCCCCGCTTCCAGCAGCGCCACGGTGGAACCGCCGCCACCGAGCTCCGACTTGGTGTAGAGCGGGATGACCACGAAGACGGCCGTGGTGAACAGGTTGGCCGCGGTGAAGCAGACCAGGATCTTCCGGATGGCCGGCAGCCCGGCCAGCACCTCGCGCAACCCGCGTGCCGTGCCGGCCCCGGCCGCCGCGCCGTCCTGCGGCTCCTGCGCGGCGGCCGGGCGGAAGCGGACCGTCGTGACGAGGAGCGCGGCGGCCAGGTAGGCGGCCGCACAGCCGGTGGCCAGCCCGGCCACGCCGGCCGCGTCCACGACCAGCGCGCCCAGCAGCGCGCCGCCCAGGCTCGCCAGCGACTGTGTGGACAGCTCGAAACCGGTGGCGGCCTCGATGTCCTCGTCGTCGACGAGCTCGGGAACGGATGTGGTCAGGCAGGGGTCGAAGAACGCCTGGCACGAGGCCAGCACCAGCGTCGCCGCGTAGGCGGCCGCCGCCGGCGGCGCGCTGCCGTACGCCACCAGGGCCAGCAGCAGGACGGCGGCACCGGCCGTCGCCGCGGCCGTACGCAACACCGACCGGTGCGAGAGACCGGCCACGGCCCGGGCGACCACGGGCGCCAGCGCCACGGCCGGCAGCGTGCTGACGGCCATGAACAGGCCCGACGCCAGCCCCCGCCCGGCGCCGACCGCATACGCCACCAGCCACCACGCCACACCGACCTGGAACATGCGGACCGCGGCCTGGGTCAGCACCTGGCCCAGCCAGACCGCGCCGAAGGCACGGTTGCGCAGAACGAGTGGCAGCCTGCGCCGCTGCCTCACGGCGGTGGCGGTCACGCGGTCGGCCTCTCGTCGACCACGCGGACCAGCTTGCCCGAGCGGGGATTGACCACCAGGTCGGCGTGGTGTGCCCACTCGACGGTGAGCGGGTGGACGTGCCCGGCGGCCACGCTCTCCGGGTACAGCGGCCGGGCCCGGTTCAGCCCGTCGACGACCGTACGGCCCAGGGCCGTAAGCCCCCGGCCGTCGTCACCGGGCGCCGTGACCAGGCGCAGCACGAGCCCGTCGCGGCCTTCCCAGCGCCGCACCACGAGCTGGGTGCCCACTATGCGCCCGCCGGAATCCGCCGTGGCGACGGCGTCCTGCGCGTCCTGCGCGGACAGCGACACGGGTCCCACGCGCACTCCCTCCTCGGCCCGGCCCAGGATGCGGAAGCAGCCGGCCTCGGGGTCCGTCCACTCGGCGCGGTCGCCGGCGGGGTAGCGCAGGACGGGCATGAGGCGGCGGTAGAGCTGGGTCACCACGACGCGCCCCGGCCGGCCGGTCTCCCGAATGGGCTCCCCGGTCGTCTCGTCGAGGATCTCCAAGACGGTGTGCGGGGTGAAGGTGCGATGCACGCGCGGGTCCGGCCCGGGGACGGGACGGCCGAGGAGGCCGGCGTCGACGCTCGCATAACCCAGCGACCGTGGTTCGGCGTTGGGGAACGCGGCGGCCAGCAGGGGCCGCTGGTCGGCGAAGAGCGGCTCGCCGCCGAAGAACAGCAGCTCCACCGCGGGCAGCTGACGGCCCGTGCTCACCAGGTGCGCGGCGAGCCGGCACAGCGTGGTCGGGGTGCCCGCCACCACCTGCGCCCGGAAGTCCTCAAGCGCGGGGGCGGTGGTCTCCAGGGGAGCGGCCCCGCCGATCGGGAGGCGGACGTTGCCGACCGGGGCATGCGCCAGGGAATCCAGGACGAAGAGGAAGCTGGCGTACAGGTCGCCGGCGTAGAACAGGTCCGCCACCCGGTGGCCCGGACGCAGCCCGGCGTCCACGAGGCCCTGGCCGAAGGCGGTGACGAACTCCCGCCACTCCTCACGGCTGTAGTACGAGAACTTCGGCGCGCCGGTGGTTCCGCCGGTCTTGTAGACGACCGCCTCCGCCAGCGGCCCGGTCAGCACGCGGTTGTCCTGGACGGTGTTGGCCGCCCAGTAGGCGTCCTGGTCCACGACGGGCAGCGCGGTGAGGTCCGTCACGGCCGGCGGGAGCGCCGCGTAGAGCTCGGAGTAGAAGGGCGAGTGATCGCGGGCGTGACGTATGAGGTGCGCTAACGGATGAACGGACATGCGGCCTCTGCCTAGGTGGTGCGGACGATGGCGGTAGGGGTCTGCCGGCACGGCGAAGCTGTGACGAGGGCGCAGAGAGGCGCCCGTGCGTCACGTACCGGTTCTCGATGTCGTTCCGCGGGGGGCGTGAGTACCGCCCTCCCGGCGTCGTGCCGTCGTCGCATCCGACGTTCCGTCACGAGGGAACGCCGTAGAAGATATCGCACATGAGAGACACACCTGGACACATGCAAGGCAAAGCTGACCAGAAACCTCTGTTTTATCGATTCTGTGGGGCGACGATGGTCGGGCTGGCGACCGCGGACACCGACCGCGATCACTTCCGTGGCCACCCGGCCCGCACCTCACGGCAGCTGCCGCGGTCTTCGGCTCCGCATGGCGGGCCGCCTACCACCGACTCACCGCGGAGACGACATCGATTAGGATCGATGGCCACATCGCGTGTCGGTCACCGGCTGGGTGAGGCATGGAGGTGTGGGGAGATGCCCACGGAGGCATTCCTTGTCAGTTGAGTTGAACCACACGATCGTCCATGCCCGGGACAACCGGGAGTCCGCGGAGTTCTTCGCGGGCCTGTTGGGCCTTGAGATCACCGCCGAGTGGGGCCCGTTCATCGCCGTCGACCTGAGCAACGGCGTCACGCTGGACTTCGCCACGATCCCCGCGGACAGGATCACCCCGCAGCACTACGCCTTCCTGATCTCCGAGGAGGAGTTCGACGCGGCGTACGCGCAGATCAGGCGGCGCGGCATCGAGCACTACGCCGACCCGCACCAGAAGCAGCCCGGCACGATCAACCACAACGACGGCGGCCGCGGCGTCTACTTCATGGACCCGGCGGGTCACGCCATGGAACTCATCACCGTGCCCTACGGCGGCTGGCCTGCGTAAGTACACACTCCGAGGGCCGCACCTCGCACCGGGGTGCGGCCCTCGGCGGCGGCTCACGGCCGGCATTCCGGCTCCGGTCCCCTTGGCGTCGATCGCCTAGGAGCACCAGAAGTCGTCTAGGAGCACCAGAAGAGGAAGCAGGTCCGCGGCCGCGTGGGGCGCGGTGCGGGCGTCGGGTTCGACCCCGCGTTCGTGGGTGACTGCTCTGGCCGGGGCGGCTCCTCGGCGGTGGGTCGGGTGGCGACGGGCGGTGCCGTGGTCGCGGATGCGGGAACCGCGGAGTGGGAGACGGCGACGTCCGATGCCGATGCCGACGGCTTCGCGGTGTGCGACGGACGAGCCGGCTCTCCCGCGGTCCGGCTCGGTACGGGCTGCGCGGTGGCGGACGCGTCGACGGGCGTGGGCGACGCCTGCGACTCCGTGTGCCCTCCGTGCGTCGGGCCGGTGGGCAGCAGTTCCCCCGACAGGCCTGTCGCGACGACGCCGACCAGTACGACCCCACCGGCGACGCCGAGGGCCAGCTTGGTCTTGCCGCCCTTACGGCGTCGCGCCCGGCGCGGGCCCTTGCCGCGGCGGCGCGTCACCGACGTTTGGGGGGAGGCGTACGCCTCGTCGCCGTCACCGGGACCGGTAGCCGCAGCCGCGTCGAAGCCGGTGGCCGTGCCGGGGTCGTCGAAGCCGGTGGCCGTGCCGGGGTCGAAGTCCCCCTCGGCCGGGCCGGGTCCGTCGGGCTCACCGCCCTGTTCGGGAAAGGGCCCTGCCTCGTACGACTCCAGGGGCTCGTACGACCGCGTCTGCTCGTACGCGTGCGGGGCCTCCAGGCCCCCGTAGTACCCGTGCGTTCCCGTGTGCTCGTGGACCGGCGGCTCGGCCATCGGCGGGACGCCGCTCCGGTAGAGGGGGTGCGGCCGCGCCGGGGGGTACCCGGTGGCCACGCCACCGTGGGCACGGCCACACGTCGGGCACACCTCCGCCCCATCGAGATAGCTCCCGCATCCCACGCAGTAGTCCATGCGGTTGTCCGTTTCCTCCGGTCGCCGCCCCCACCCCCCAGATGGCGGCACCATACTGGCGCGGCGATATCCGGCCCACCCCACCCCCTCGCCAGGCCCGAGCTGTACCGATGCGCCCCTGGTGCGGCACTACGCCCTGCCGACCCCCGGCTTGCCCGGTTGGTCGACAGCGAACGCGTCCCTTCGCCTCTGGCCTAGGGCCTGTCCGATGAGTCAGGGTCGGAAAGGCCGCGGCGTCTGGTGCGGTGCATCGCAAGGCGCCGGAGCGTCTCGATAGCGGAGCTATCGGGACGTTTCGGCAACGCCGCGAGGTGCCGTGCCAGACGCCGCGGACCCGGCCATGACCCATCGGACAGGCCCTAAGGGCTGTCCGGACCCGACCTACCGCGAGCCGAGGAACTCGATCGCCCGCCGGGTCAGGAGCTTGGCGGCGTCCGGGTCGTAGGAAGGCAGCGAACTGTCCGCGAACAAGTGCTGGTCTCCGGGGTAGAGGAACATCTCCGCGTCAGCGCAGTCGGAGACGAGCGCACGGGCAGCGTCGATGTCCTCGGCGAAGAACGCATCGGCTTCCTTCGCATGCACCTGTACCGGCACACCGTGAGGCCAAGCCGCGCCGTACTCCGACACGGGGATACAGGCGTGGAACAGCAGCGCGCCCCGTGCGCCCGGCCGTGTCTGCGCCAGCTTCTGGGCGGGCAGCACACCGAGCGAGAAGCCGACGTAAACGGTGTCCTGCGGCAGGTGTTCGGCCGCACGGACGCCGCGCTCGGTGATCTCGCCGAAGCCGATCCGCTCGACGTGGCCCAGGCCCTGCTCAAGGGAGCCGAAGGTACGTCCGTCGAAGAGATCGGGCGTGTGGACGGTGTGGCCGGCCGTGCGGAGTTCGTCGGCGAAGGCGGCGACTCCGGGAGTCAGCCCCTGCGCGTGATGGAACAGTGCAACCTCTGTCATGCCCGAACCCCTCGCTTGTGGGTAGCGAATGATCCGGAACTTTAGAATAATCGAGAGGTGTCGAACAATACCCGCCTGCCCGACTACGACCTTGCCGACGTCACGGACGTGGCAGCCCCGGCCCAGCTCCGCGCGCTGGCCAGCCCGCTGCGTGACGCCATCCTCGAGCTGCTCCTCGAACGCGCCGCGACCGTGAGCGAACTGGCCGCCGCACTCGACCGCCCGAAGAGCACGGTCGCGCACCACGTGAGCGTCCTGGTGGATGCCCGGCTGCTGAAGGTCGTGCGGACCCGCCGGGTGCGGGCCATCGACGAGCGCTACTACGGCCGTACCGCGCGCATCTTCCGCGTGGGCACGGTCAGCCCGACCGACGCGGACGCCACGCCGTACTGCAACAACGATCTCGCCACGGCCGCGACCGAGTCGGCCCCCGCACATCAGGCGGATCAACTTTCCTCGATCGTGCGGCACGTGCGGATCCCGCGGGAGCAGGCCCTCGAGTTCTGGGCGCGAGTCCTGGAACTCGCCAACGACTACGCGCAACTGCCGCGCGGAGGCGATGTGGTGTACGGCTTCGCGGCCGGGCTCTACCCGACCGACTACCCGGCACTGCCAGAGGCCGAGTCTGCGGCAAAGGGCCCGGACTAGGGCCTAGCCTGTATCGCAGGTCATGGCGTCCGCAGTCGCGAGGACAGGTGGTTGCAGATGCCGGTCCAGCAGCTCAGCCTCCGGGCCGAGACACCCTGCCCACGGTGGCGGCCAGGGCGCGCAGGACGCCCGTGCCGGCGAGCACCACCGAGGAGACCGGTCGTCCCACCCATCGCGTCAGATCGCCTTGGAGGTCGGGATCCACCTCGAGGGTCACCCGGATGTATCTGCTCTGAAGTGTGGTGACCTTGGTGGGCCGGGGTGCGGAGACGTCCTGCTCGCGCTGCAATGCCGCGCGGTAGTTGTCCTTGCGCTGGCTCATACCTCGTCCTGACGCTTGATCAGTTCCTCTGCGAAGTCCATGTACGCCGAGCCCTTGGCCTGGACCGGGTTCCCGAATGACTGGGAGTACAGGTCGAGCCGCGCGATCTGGGTGTCCAGCACTTCGAAACCCCGCTCGGTGAGTGCCTCGCGAGCGTCGGCATCGGGCCCGGTGCGCGTGGCATCGGCGCGGTTGGTGCGATTGAGCAGCACCGCCGTGCGGGCCGGTTCGGCACGCAGGGACTGCACGTCCGCCATCTCGCCGCGGATGGGTGCCATCCGGTCCAGTTCGATGGGGGCGGGGGTCACGGGCACGATCCACTCACCGGCGTACCTCATGATGCTGCGGGTGATGCGGGGATGGTCCTCCAGCTGGGGCGCATCGAGCACGACGGCCTGCCGGTTGCCGAGGAAGTCGTTCACGCGCCGGTGGACGTCCCCCACCGGCAGGGCGATCACCGGAAACGGAAAGCCACCGGCCAGCTCGCTCCAGCGCAGCGCGGAAGCGGCCGGGTCACCGTCGACCAGTAGCGGCGACAGGCCCGACTCATGAAACGCATGGGCCAGCCACACAGCACTCGTCGTCTTTCCGACGCCGGGTTTGAGGTTCACAAACGCACAGCTCAAAGACACAAGAGCCGACAATAACGGTCGTTATTGTCCATTCTCGGTCGGCGCGAGGGCGCGGCTTCGTGGTTCACCCGTAAGCAGTGAGAAACGACGGACACCCGGTTGTGGTCGCGGCCGACAGTGCGCACCACCGGCTGCGCTTTTTGCCCCGCGCCGGATCGACGGCGAGCCCGTCGGGGAAGCCGGTGTCCTAACCGAGAAAGCTCAGCCGCACCCGCCGATTCGGGTTGTCGACGTTGGTGTCGACCAGGCAGACCGACTGCCAAGTGCCCAGGGCCAGCTCTCCCCCGATGACGGGCAGTGTGGCGTGCGGGGGTACGAGGGCGGGGAGCACGTGGTCACGGCCGTGGCCGGGGGTTCCGTGCTTGTGCTGCCAGCGGTCGTCCGACGGGAGGAGGTCGCCGAGGGCGGCCAGCAGGTCCTCGTCGCTGCCGGCGCCGGTCTCCACCAGCGCGACGCCCGTTGTGGCGTGGGGGGTGAAGACGTTCAGCAGCCCGTCACGTCCCTGGGCCACGTCCCGCAGGAAGGACGCGCACTCCCGGGTCAGGTCGTGGACCGTCTCGCGGGAGCCGGTCCGTACGTCGATCTCTCGTGTCGTGAAGGTCTCAGCCATGGAGGGACTTTCTCAGAGTCGACGGGGCCTGTGAGAGGCGACTCGACCGGGTGGGTCCTGATGGGGGCCGGTGGCGGTGGGCAGGGGTGAACCCAGGAGTACGCAGACGTACGCAGGTGTACCCAGGTGTACCCAGGTACACCCCTGCCCGGCAGGCAGGGCCAATGGCGACAGCCCCGTGAGGCGGCATCGTCGGTGCCATGCGAATGACACCTGTGGACATCAGGGCGATGGCCTCGTTCCTCGCCGTCACCTTCCTGGCAGCCGGTGTGCTGGGCGCGGTCCAGCCCGCGACGGGGATACCCGTCGAGGTGATCCAGCTGACGCAGTTCGGTCCCGCCCTCGGGGTGGGGGTCGCCGCGATGCTGTGGCCGGGGCGCGTACGGACGCTGTTCACGAGCGGTCGGCGGGGCGGCGGCCATGGGGCGCTGCTGATCGTGACGGCGCCGCTGATCATCGCGGTGAGTGCCGGCGCGTACGCGGCGTTCAGCGGGGACGTGCGGTTCACGCGTCCGGATGCCCCGTTCGCGCTGATCGCCTCGGCGCAGTTGATCGGCGCGTGCGGGGAGGAGATCGGGTGGCGCTGCTTCTTGCAGCCGTTGCTGCGCACGCGTTTCGGGTCCCTTGCGTCCTCGGTCGCGGTAGGCGTCGGGTGGGGCGTCTGGCACGTCCAGGTTTTCGCGCAACACCCCGTGTACGCGGGGGCGTTCCTGGTGGCGGCGGTGTCCATGTCGGTGGTGATGGGGTGGGCCCTCGAAGGAGCGCGGGCTTCCAGGCTGCTGTTCGCGGGGTGCTTCCACGCGCTGATCAACCTCGGCATGCTGCTGTTCATGGACGAGGAGTCCGGCGCGGTGCTCCCCATGGTGCTGTTCGGCGTCTCGTGTCTGACGGCGGCGGTCGGGTGGACGTGGCTGAGCGCCGGGCGGGGGTGGGCGACGGCGGCGGCACCGGCTAAGCTCACCGCGATCATGGAAGATGTTCGCTAAGCCGCGCGAGGTCGTCACCCGCGCCGGTATCGCCCTCGGCCGGTGCCAGTTGGCGAGCCTGCATGCGCTCGCGGCGTCGGCGGCCGGTTCGTTGGTGGTACTGGCGCTGCTGCTGTTGCCGGTGGGCATCGGCTTCCGGCTGCTGCCGCCTGCCGCGCGAGCCCTGCGCGCGCTGTCCGACCGCTCCCGCTCGCGCACCGCCCGCTGGACGGACGTCCGGATCGACCCGCCCGGGCCGCTGCCCGCCGACCCTGGTGCGAACGCCCGCAAGAGGTCGGGGGCGATCCTCGCCGACGAGGGGTTCTGGCGTGACGTCGGGTGGGCGTGGTGGGAGCCGGTGACCGGCGGGCTCCTGGTGGCCGTCCCCCTCGCCCTGGTCGAGTACGGGGCGTTCGGCGCGCTGGTGCAGCCTTTCGTGTGGCGGCTCATCGACGACGGCAACTGGTACGCGTTCGTCCCGGTGCACACCACCGGGACCATGCTCGCCGCGCTGCTGCTGGGGCTCGCCTTCATGGCCGCCGGCCTGCTCGCCACCCCCGCCGTGCTCCGCTTGCACGCCCGGGTGAGCCGGCCGCTGCTGTCGGCGCCGCGCAGCACGCAGCTCACCCGGCGGATCGAGCGGCTCACCGACACCCGCGGCAGAGCCCTGGACACCCTTGCCGCCGAGCTGCGGCGCGTCGAACGCGACCTGCACGACGGCGCGCAGGCCCGGCTGGTCGCCCTGGGGATGACACTGGACCGGGCCACCCGCCTGCTGGAGACGGACCCGGCGGCGGCACGCGAGCTCCTGCTGGAGGTCCGCAGTACATCCGAGCGGGCCTTGCAGGACCTGCGCGACCTGGTCCACGGCATCCACCCGCCGGTCCTCGCCGACCGCGGCCTCGGCGACGCGGTCCGGTCGCTGGCGCTCGACAGCTTCCTCGACGTCCATGTCGCGGCGCGGCTGCCGGGCCGGCACCCGGCGCCCGTGGAGTCCGCGGCCTACTTCGCGGTGGGCGAGGCGCTGACGAACGCGGCGAAGCACTCCGGAGCCCGCGAGGTCCACATAGCCCTGACGCACGAGGACGACCGGTTGCGCATCGTCGTCACCGACGACGGTCACGGGGGCGCCGACCTCTCCCGGGGCACCGGACTGGCCGGCGTGCGACAGCGGTTGGATACCTTCGATGGCACTCTCGCCCTGCACAGCCCGCAGGGCGGACCGACCACCGTGACGATGGAGATTCCGTGCGCGTTGTCCTCGCCGAAGACCTCTTCCTGCTGAGGGACGGGCTGACCCGCACACTCCGGGAGCACGGCTGCGAGGTCGTGGCGGTGGACAACGGCCCGTCCCTCCTGCGCGCGCTGCTCGACGAGGGTGACGCGGCACCGGACGTCGCGGTGGTGGACGTGCGGCTGCCACCGACCTTCACCGACGAGGGCCTACAGGTGGCTCTGGAAGCCCGTCGCCGGCGCCCGGGCCTGCCCGTCCTCGTCCTCTCCCAGTACGTCGAGCAGCTCTACGCCCACGAGTTGCTGGCCGGAGGGGAGGGAGCCGTCGGGTATCTGCTCAAGGACCGGGTCACCCACACCGAGCAGTTCGTCGACGCGGTGCGGTGCGTCGCCGCCGGCGGCACGGTGATGGACCCGCAGGTCATCTCCCGCCTGCTGTCGCGCGGCGACGCCCGCGGCACGATCGGGAGCCTGACGCCACGTGAGCGCGACGTGCTGGAGCTGATGGCGGAGGGCAGGTCGAACGCCGCGATCGCCAGTGGTCTGCACATCAGCGAGAGCGCCGTCGCCAAGCACACCGCCGGCATCTTCACCAAGCTCCGGATCGGCCCGTCGACGGACGACAATCGCAGAGTGCTGGCCGTTCTGGCCTATCTCAGGAGCTGAACTCGGGCGCGCGCCGTGGGTTCGTCCGAATCGAGCAGTAACTGCTGCCGGGTAGTCCAGTAGTCCAGCGGTATCCGCTGGCGGGGAAACCAAGCGCGGCAGACGTCTCCCGCAATGGCGAAGCCATGTTCCTTCCATGCTCCCTCCATGCTCCGGCAACAAAGGTCCGGTGGTCGAGACGGCGTTTGACCCGTCTCGGACGGCACCGCTACGTTCGGCGACATGCCTCCTTCAGCCCTGCTCACCACGCGCGGTCATATCGACCTGGTGCGGGTGGCGTCCGCCGCGTGTCGTCGCGGCGGCGCGTGCTGATGTCCCGGCGCTGATTTTCGAAACTGCGGGCCACCTCCGTTCCGGCCTGCTCTCCATTGCGCGCGTTTGAGTCGGCGCACGGGTTTCTGTTGCGCTGAAGTGCGTTGCGCCGGGGTTGTGTTGCTCACCGGACGGCCCTCTCTCCTGCGTGCCCTTCCTTCCTTTCTTCCTTCCTTCCCTTTCTCCCTACCCCCCCCCGCTTCAACGGTGATCTGGCGCCGTCGACCACGGCGCCGCGTACCTACGGAAAGGCCGAGTGATGTCCGTACACCTGCACTGGTTTCTGCCGACCGGCGGCGACGGGCGGACGCTCGTCGACCGGCACGCCTACACCGACGGCGGCATCCGGCGGGACCGCATCACCCCGGTGAGCGGGGTACGGGCTCCGGACATCGAGTATCTGGCCCAAATAGCCAAGGCCGCGGAGCAGTTGGGATTCGAGGCGGTGCTCACGCCGACCGGGACGTGGTGCGAGGACGCCTGGCTGACGACGGTCGCGCTCACCCAGGTCACCGAGCGGCTGAAGTTCCTGGTCGCGTTCCGGCCGGGGGTGATCTCGCCGGTGCTGGCCGCGCAGATGGCCGCGACCTATCAGCGGATCTCGCGCGGGCGGCTGCTGCTGAATGTGGTCACCGGCGGTGACTCGACCGAGCAGAAGCGGTTCGGCGATCATCTCGACCACGATCGCCGCTATGCCCGTACGGATGAGTTTCTGCAGGTCGTACGGGGTGTCTGGAGCGGTGAGCCGTTCGACTTCCAGGGCGAGCACTATCAGGTGCAGGGCGGGCTGACGGCGCTGCCGCCGGACCCGCTGCCGCAGATCTTCTTCGGTGGGTCGTCCGCGGCCGCGGGGCCGGTCGCCGCCCGGAACGTGGAGGTGTATCTGACGTGGGGTGAGCCGCCCGAGCAGGTGAAGGAGAAGATCGACTGGATCCGGGGGCTGGCGGAGAAGGAGGGCCGTACGGTCCGGTTCGGGATCCGGCTGCATACGATCTCGCGGGACTCGTCGAAGGAGGCCTGGGCGACCGCCGGGCGGCTGCTGGACGACCTGGATCCGCAGACGGTCGCGGCCGCCCAGCAGGCGCTGGGCAGGAGCGAGTCGGTGGGTCAGCAGCGGATGCTCGCGCTGCACGGCGGCTCGCGCGACCGGCTGGAGATCTCGCCCAATCTGTGGGCGGGGGTGGGGCTGGTGCGCGGGGGCGCGGGCACGGCTCTGGTCGGCAGCCATGCCGAGGTGGCCGACCGGATCGAGGAGTACCACGCCCTGGGCGTCGAACACTTCGTACTGTCCGGGTATCCGCACCTGGAGGAGGCGTACTGGTTCGGTGAGGGCGTACGGCCGGAGCTCGCCGCCCGTGGGCTGCTGGAGGCCGGGCCGTCGCCGCTGGCGGGCGTACCGGTTGCCAACGGCCGGCCGGCGTCCGCGCCGGGCGGTGCGCCACTGTTGATCACCGGGGGGCGCTGAGGCGGGGCGGAACACGCGCCCGGGGAGTCCGGGAAGAGATCACCCCCTCCCCCGGTTGGTAGAAGCATGAACTACACCGGGGTGCGGACGGTCGAGGTCGTGGTGGTCGGGGCCGGGCAGGCGGGTCTGGCCGCGGCCTTCCATCTGCGGCGGGCGGGGTACGCACCGGACCGGGAGTTCGTGGTGCTCGATCACTCTCCGCGGCCCGGCGGTGCCTGGCAGTTCCGGTGGCCGACGCTGACGTACGACAAGGTGCACGGCATGCACGCGCTGCCGGGGATGGAGCTGACCGACGCCGATCCGCGACGGCCGTCGTCCGAGGTGATCGGCGCGTACTTCGACAGCTACGAGCAGACCTTCGGGCTGCGGGTGCACCGGCCGGTGAGCGTGCTGGCGGTACGGGAGGGCGAGGACGGGCGGCTGCTCGTGGAGACGTCGCAGGGGACGTATGCGGCGCGGGCGCTGATCAATGCCACCGGTACGTGGGACCGGCCGTTCTGGCCGCGGCTCCCCGGGCAGGAGACGTTCGGCGGGCGGCAGTTGCACAGTTCCCAGTACGCCGGGCCGGAGGGGTTCCGCGGGGCGCGGGTCGTGGTGGTGGGCGGCGGGACCTCGGCCGTACAGCAGTTGCTGGAGATCGCTCCCGTGGCGGCGGCCACGACGTGGGTGACGCGTCGGCCGCCGGTCTTCCGCGAGGGCTCGTTCGGCGAGGCCGAGGGCCGGGCCGCGGTCGCCCTGGTCGAGGAGCGGGTCAGGCAGGGGCTGCCGCCGCGGAGCGTGGTGAGCGTGACCGGGTTGCCGATGACGGACGCGATCCGGCGGGCCCGCGAGAGCGGTGTGCTGCAGCGGCTGCCGCTCTTCGAGCGGATCACGCCCAGCGGGGTGAGCTGGAGCGACGGGCGCTCGGTCGAGGCCGACACGATCTTGTACGGGACCGGGTTCCGCGCCGCCATCGACCATCTCGCCCCGCTGAAGCTGCGCGAGCCGGGCGGCGGCATACGCGTGGCGGGCACCCGTGCGGTGCGCGACGCCCGGGTGCACCTGGTGGGTTACGGGCCGTCGGCGAGCACCATCGGCGCCAACCGGGCGGGCCGGGCCGCGGTACGGGACATCCGCCGGCTGCTGGCGCGTGAGCCGGCGGTGGCCGCCGGGTGACCGGCACCAGACGGAACGGTGCAGGGTTCCGCCACCAGTTCGGACTTCACACGTTTACATGATCGAAAACGAACGCGGGAACGAGTGTTCGCCGGAAAGCGTGATCGATACCGGAAGGGGTTCCGTGGGAACAACGCGTCAGGTGATGCTTACGGGGCGCAAGCGGCGGGCTGCAGACCGTCACGGCGCCTCCGGTCGATATCCCTTGCTGGGCCGGAGAGTTGGTCCCACAACGCACGACTTTCCCAAGGAGCACAAGCCAGATGAACGACATCCTCACCAACGTGATCGCCGGCATCGTCCACCTCGTTGGTTGGCTCGTCTGACGGACTTCGCAGCAAAAGGAGCGCCGCCCCTCCCTGTCCCGGGAGGGGCGGCGCTCCGCGTGTCCGCCGTGCCTCAGGTCTCCAGCTTCCGCCGGGAGGTCTCGGGCAGCGTCAGATACACCACGAAGGACACCAGGCACAGCGCCGCCACGTACCAGGGGAAGAGGTCGGCGTGGCCGGCCTGCTTGAACCAGGTCCCGACATAGGGGGCGGTGCCGCCGAAGAGGGCGACGGTCAGGGAGTACGGGAAGCCGATACCGGCGGCCCGCACCCGAGCGGGGAACACCTCGGCGTTCACGGCCGCGGCGATCGCGGTGTACCCGGTGAGCAGCACCATTCCCGCACACTGCACCAGCAGCAGCGACAGGAACGCGTCGGTGACCAGGTGCAGCAGCGGCACCGCCAGGACGGCGAAGCCCAGCGAGAAGCCGAGCAGCAGCGGTTTGCGGCCGATGCGGTCCGAGAGCATGCCCCCGAGCGGCTGGAGCAGCGCGAAGAAGGCGAGCGAGAGGGTGCCCACGGTCAGCGAATCGCCCTTGTCGAAGCCGGCGTTGACCTGCGCGTAGGTGGGGAGGTAGGTCGTCCAGGTGTAGTAGGCGATGGTGCCGCCCGCGGTGATGCCGCAGATCAGCAGGGACTCGCGGGGGTGGCGGCGCAGCGCCTCGAAGAGGCCGGGCCGTTCGGCGGCGGCCCGCTGCCCGGCGCTCGGGGTCTTTCCTGCTCCGGCGGAGCTGCGGGCCTGCGGAAGGGTCTCCTGGGCACCGCGCCGGATCCACAGTCCCAGCAGGCTCAGCACCGCGCCGATGAGGAACGCCACCCGCCAGCCCCACTGGCCCATCTCCCGCTCGGTGAGCGTGGCCGCCAGCAGCGCCGCGGTCCCGGAGGCCAGCAGCTGGCCGAGGGTCGTGGAGACGTACTGGAAGCTGGAGAACAGTCCGCGCCGCCCCGGCCCCGCCGATTCGACGAGGAAGGTCGAGGACGCCGCGAACTCACCACCCACCGACAGGCCCTGCACCAGGCGCGCGACGACCAGGACCAGGGGCGCCAGGACTCCGGTGGCCGCGTAGGTGGGCGTGACGGCGACCAGCAGGCTGCCGGCGCCCATCAGCAGGATGGTGACGGTCAGCGCGGTCCGCCGGCCGCGCCGGTCGGCGACCGCGCCCAGCAGCAGCCCGCCGACCGGCCGCATGAAGAAGCCGACCGCGAAGACGGCGAACGTCGAGAGCAGGGGCACCAGGGAGTTCCCGGTGCCTTCGGGGAAGACCTGCTCGGCGAAGTAGACCGCCAGGAAGGAGTAGGCGTACCAGTCGTACCACTCGACGGCGTTGCCGACGGAGGCGGCGGCCAGCTGCCGCAGCCGCGACGGCGGGCGGGCACCGTCATCGGGTGTCCGGCCCTCGGTGATCTGCTCGGCGCTCGACATGGTCCTCCGCTCCGGGTTCTTCTCCTGGGCCCGCTGCTGGGGCAGGATGAGCCGTCAGGTGATCATGTACCGGTGAGGCGGGTGTCCGCCAGAGTCCGTGGCGGCCGAAAGGAGACCGAAAGGAGATGGCAACGTGCGGGTAGCACTGTTCGTCACCTGCATCAACGACCTGCTCCATCCCCGGACCGGCCGGGCGGTGGTGGCCCTGCTGGAGCGGCTGGGCGTGGACGTCGGCTTCCCCGCCGAGCAGAGCTGCTGCGGCCAGCCGCAGTTCAACACCGGGTACCGGCACGCGACCGAGCCGCTGGTGTGCCGCTTCGACCGGGCGTTCCGGGACTACGAGTACGTCGTCACCCCGTCCGGTTCGTGCGCGGCGATGGTGCGGGACAACTACCCGCGGATCGGGGCGAAGGCCGCAGCCGAGGGGCGCGGCCGGGAGCTGGCCGAGGCCGCGGCGCTCGCGGTGCCCAAGACCTACGAGCTGACCGAGTTCCTGGTGGATGTGCTCAAGGTCGAGGACGTCGGCGCCTATTACCCACATACGGTCACCTACCACCCCACCTGCCACGGTCTGCGGATGCTGGGGCTGGGCGACCGGCCTCGGCGGCTGCTGGCGCAGGTCGGAGGGCTTGAGTTGCGGGAGCTGCCGGGCGCCGAGGAGTGCTGCGGCTTCGGCGGCACCTTCGCGGTGAAGAATCCGGCGGTGTCGGCGGCGATGGGCGCGGACAAGGTCCGCCATGTCCTCGGCACCGGCGCCGAGGCGGTCTGCACCGTCGACAACTCCTGTCTGTTGCACATCGGCGGCACCCTCGCCCGGCAGGGCTCGACGGTCCGCCCGGTCCATATCGCCGAGATCCTGGCCAGCACGGAAGGGAACGTGTGGTGAGCGGCACGTATCTGGGCATGCCGGCGTTCCCCCGGGCCGCGGAGGTCTCCACCCGCGACGCCCGGCTGCGCGCCAACCTCACCCATGCCACCCGCACCATCCGCGACAAGCGGGCCGGGGCGGTGGCCGAGCTGGACGACTGGCCGCAGTTGCGGGCCGCGGGCGCCGCGGTGAAGGACCGTACGCTGCGCCGGCTCGACCACTATCTGGAGCAGCTGGAGGCCGCGGTGACCGCCGCGGGCGGCCGGGTCCACTGGGCGGCGGACGCCGAGGAGGCCAACCGGATCGTCACCGGGCTGGTGCAGGAGACCGGCGAGCGCGAGGTGGTCAAGGTCAAGTCGATGGCCACACAGGAGATCGGGCTGAACGAGGCGCTGGCCAGGGCCGGCATCCGGGCCTACGAGACGGATCTGGCCGAGCTGATCGTGCAGCTCGGCGACGATCTGCCGTCGCACATCCTGGTCCCGGCCATCCACCGCAACCGCTCCGAGATCCGCGACATCTTCCGCCGTGAGATGGCGAGTTGGGGACGCCCGGCGCCCGAGGGGCTGTCCGACTCCCCCGCCGAGCTGGCGGAGGCGGCGCGACTGCATCTGCGGGAGAAGTTCCTGTCCGCCAAGGTCGGGATCTCCGGCGCGAACTTCATGGTCGCCGAGACCGGCACGCTGGTGGTCGTGGAGTCCGAGGGCAACGGACGGATGTGTCTGACCCTGCCCGAGACCCTGATCTCCGTGGTCGGCATCGAGAAGGTCGTACCGACCTGGCAGGACCTGGAGATCTTCCTCCAGCTGCTGCCGCGCTCCTCCACCGCGGAGCGGATGAACCCCTACACCTCCACTTGGACGGGCACGACGGACGGGGACGGGCCGCAGACCTTCCACCTCGTACTGCTCGACAACGGGCGCACCGACACCCTGGCCGACACCGTCGGACGACAGGCACTGCGCTGTATCCGCTGCTCGGCCTGCCTGAACGTCTGCCCGGTGTACGAGCGGGCCGGCGGGCATGCGTACGGATCGCCCTACCCGGGCCCGATCGGCGCCATCCTCACCCCCCAACTGCGCGGGATTCAGGGCCCGTTGGAGGCCTCGTTGCCGTACGCCTCCTCGCTGTGCGGGGCCTGCTACGAGGTGTGCCCGGTCGCCATCGACATCCCCGAGGTGCTGGTGCACCTGCGCGAACGGGTGGTGGAGGGCGGCCCGGTCACCCGTGGCGGCACACGGGCCGTGCTCAAACCGGCCAGGGGGCATGCCGCGGAGCGGGCCGCGATGCGCGCGGCGGCCTGGGCGTTCGACCACCCGGGCGCGCTGCGGGGCGGGATGCGGCTCGCGGCCCGCACCCGGCGGCTCCATCCACGGCGACTGCCGGGGCCGGGCCGAGCCTGGTCCAGGACCCGCGAGCTGCCGGCGGTGCCGGCCGAGTCCTTCCGCGACTGGTGGCAGCGCACCCGGGAAGCATCGCCGAACGGATCCGGGGAGCGGGGTGAGACCAAGTGAGCAGCCGGGAGGTGGTGTTGGCGCGGGTGCGCCGGGCACTGGCGGATGTGCCGCGCGGGCAGCGGACGGCCGGCCTCGGTGATCCGCCGGTGGTCCGCGACTACCACCGGGTGCACGGGTCCCGTACGACCGCGCAGAGTGTCGATCTGCTCGCGGAGAACCTCGCCGACTACCGGGCGATCGTGCACCGCAGCGACCCCGGGGGCCTGCCGGCGCTGATCCGCCGGCTGCTGGCCGAGCGGGGGGCACGGACGGTGCTGGCACCGCCGGGGCTGGAGGCGGCATGGCTGGCGGCGGCGACGTCCGCCGACTTCGGCGTCACCCTCGTCGACGACCGCGCGAGTGACACCCCCCGCGAACTCGACGCCGTGGACAGTGTGGTGACGGGCTGTGCGGTGGCCGTCGCGGAGACCGGCACCCTCGTTCTCGACGCCGGCCCGGACCAGGGAAGACGGCGGATCACGCTGGTGCCCGACCATCACATCTGTGTCGTCCGCGTCCCGGACCAGGTCGTCGGCTCGGTGCCGGAGGCGCTGGAACGGCTGGTGCCCGGACGTCCGCAGACCTGGATCTCCGGCCCCTCCGCCACCAGCGACATCGAACTGGACCGGGTGGAGGGCGTGCACGGGCCGCGGACACTGGAGGTGATCCTGCTGGCGGGGCCTGGAGCGGTCCACCAGAGCCCGCCTCTCCGGCCCTGAAGCATCGGACAGCCCTGGGCTCCTGACCCTCCGTCAGGGCCCCTGCCCCTCCGTCCGGCGGACCAGGACCGGCGGACCAGGACCAACGGCCGATCGCGTGCCCGCCGAGGCGCCCGGTACCTTGCTTTCGATCATCCGACGGGCCCTCCCTGGGACCCGGCGTCTCCACAGGAGTCCCCATGCGCGTCATCGCCTTCGACCACCTCGTTCTGAACGTCGCCGACCTCGAACGATCGCTGGCCTTCTACTGCGGGCAGCTCGGTCTGGAGCCGGTCCGCGTGGACGCCTGGCGCGCGGGCGAGGCGCCCTTCCCCTCCGTGCGCGTGAGCCCGACCACCATCATCGACCTCGTCGAGGGGCCCCGCGGGGGCTCCAACGTCGACCACCTCTGCCTGGTCGTCGAGCCCCTCGACTGGCAGG
This sequence comes from Streptomyces sp. NPDC033270, assembly GCF_055576575.1. Lineage (NCBI taxonomy): Bacteria > Bacillati > Actinomycetota > Actinomycetes > Kitasatosporales > Streptomycetaceae > Streptomyces > Streptomyces sp. NPDC033270. Next base: position 187,610 of record NZ_JBVIRA010000009.1, on the reverse strand, counting down.
AGGTCGTCGACTCGGGCGAGTTCACGGTCGTCGACGGGCCCGGTCCGCGCTTCGGCGCCCGTGGCGACGGCCAGTCCCTGTATGTCAGCGACCCGGACGGCAACATCGTCGAACTCCGCTGGTACGCGCCCGACGCCTGAGGCCGCCGGAGCCCGTCACCGTTAGGGGCACCCACGGCCTCTGGCCATGGGTGCCCCGGACAGTCCGCGTCACATGCCACCCATGAGGCGGCCGACCAGCCCGCCGGGGGACTCGTCCTCCATCTTGCGGCCGGAGGCGCCGTCGGAACCGCGCCCGCCCTCGCGACCGGACACGACCACTTCTCTGCCCATGGGGGCGTCGGAGACGTCCGCCCCGGAGGACGAACGGGGGGTGGAGTAGTCCGGGTTGGCGTCGGCGGCGGCGGTGCCCGCGCCGCCGAGCAGGGCGGCGGTGGCCAGGGTTACTGCGAAGAGCGTGGTGCGGATACGCATGAATCCTCCTCAGAGCCGAGACATTGATCAGCCTGTGTACTTCCCGTCACCGTCTGCGCGATGTGGAGAGCGCCACAAAGATCACCCCGTTGGACCCTTGCGCGGGCGGTCCTCCTTGCTGCCTGCCCGTCATGCGCCGTACAGGGCCGGCCCCGCGCACACATGCCATCGGACCAGCGCCCGTACGGCGGGTCATGGCCGGGCCTGGCTGGACAGGTGTGCGACCCCGTTGTCAGTGGGGATTCCTACACTGATCGGGATGTCTCTCGCGCACGCGGTGCGCGGACGCGCCCCGGGGGGAGGGAGCAGGCGATGCTGCGGCAGGAGTTACCACCTCGGCGTTCCGGAGCGGCCGACGGCCCGCCCGCGCCGGATCCCGGGACGCCGGCCCCCGCCGCGCCGGCCACCGCGCCGGTCCGGCTGCTGACCTGGCTCGGGCGGCTGGGCGCACCGGCCGCCGCGTTCGGCGCTTTCCAGACGCTGATGGGGCTGCTGCCCGAGAGCCTGGCGGGCGAGGCGGCGCGGTACAGCCTGGCGGCGACGGCCGGTGCCGGGGTGGGCGCCGTGGTGTGGCTGGCGGCGGCGCTTCTGCAGGCCCGTGCCACCGCCGCCGCGTCGGCGTCGCCGCCCGGCCCCGCGGTGCCGGTGTCCGGTTCGCTGCCCGAGCTGATGGACGGCACGTACGAGGCGCTGCGGCGCGGTCTGTCGGTGATCGCGGTGCCCGGCCACGGTCCGCTCACGGGCTGGCCGCACTCCCTCGCCGAGAGCCGTCCGCCGGTGCACCCGACGGCGTTCGGCACGGCGTACGGGCTGCATCTGCTGCTCGACATCGCGCCGGACGACGGGCGCATACGGGCCGGTGAGGTGGCCGAGACGCTGTGGCGGCTGCGGCTCCCCGGCGGCGGGTGGGCTGCCCGCTCGCAGGGCAGCGGGGCGCGCCCCGAGGTGACCGCGATCGTGCTGGGCGCGCTGGCCCGGGCCGGCGCCGATCCGCGGCTGCTGGAGGCCGAAATCCACTCCTGCGAGGCGCTGTTGGACCCGGATCACGATGCCTCGGGGCTGAGCAGCACCTATGTGGTGACCAATGTGCTGCGCGGTCTGCTGCGGGCGGCGCCCGGGTCCCCGGCGCTGCACCGGCTGCGGGAGGTCCTGGTCAACGGCGCCACGGCCGACCCGGCGCGCGGCCACCACCGCTGCTGGGGTGCGGCGCTGGCCGGCGGACTCGGCAATCCGGCGCCGTCCGCGGCGCACACCGCGCGGGCGGTGGTGACGCTGGACCGGGCCGCGCGGGTCCTGGGCGAGGACTGCCGGCAGCGGGCGGTGCGCGAGGAGGGCCTGCGCTGGCTGCTGGCGGGCGCGGCGGCGCCGGACGGCGCCACCGACCTGGACAACTGCCAGGAGGAGGTGCGGCGCCCGGGCCGGGAGGACCCGCTGCATCAGGAGCTGCTGTCGGTACGGCATTTCTCGGCCGCCTGGGTGGCCCGGGCCCTGATGACGGACGGGGCGCGGAAGATCGCCGCGGAGGGGGCGGGACCGCAGGTGTGGGAGGAGCGGCTGGCCGAGGCCGTGGCGCGGGTACGGGGGATGCAGCAGGGCGGGGTGTGGCGGTGGGACGACGGCGCGATGGGCCATCCGGTGTGGATGGCGTATCAGGGCCTTTCGGTGCTGCGGCGGCATGCGCTGATGGTCTACCGGCCGTGAGGTCGGCCGGGTTCGGGGCGGCGGGGGCCGCCGGCGGTCGGCGGCCCCGGTGAACGGGAGGCGGACATGCAGGTCGAGGAAGCGCGGCGGCTGCTGGCGGAGCGGCTCGGCGGCGGGCCGCGGCCCCCGTCGCCCGAGTCGGCGCGTGCGGCGATCGCCCGGCTGGCGCAGCCCGACACGCTCGGTCCGCTGGTGCGCCGATTATCCACCGGCGACCGGGACCTCGGGGAGTGCACCCGGCTCTCGTACCGCCATGTGCTGGGCTTCGACAAGCTGTTGCTGCTGTCCGGAGCGCCCCGGTTCATGCTGCGGGTCCACTTCTGGCACGGCCGGACCGACGCGGTCCCCGAGGACATCCACAACCACCGCTGCGCCATCGCCTCGGCCGTGGTGCGCGGCCGCGTCCGGATGGAGTGCTACGAACCAGCCCCGCACGGCATGCCCGCGGTCGCCTATCGGGAGACGATCGACGGCCCCGGCGGGGCGTGGCGGCTGCGGCGGGTCGGGGACGCGCGGCTGCGGCTGCTGCGCACGGAGCGGTTCGGCGCCGGGCGGAGCTACGGTCTGGACGCCCGTACGCTGCACCGGGTCGTGAGCGAGCAGCCGACGGTGACGCTGTTCCTGGAGACCGCCGCGCAGCGTACGGCGACCGACGTCTACGTCCGGAGCGGCGGCGCCGGCGGGCGCGCCGCCGTGGTCAGGAACGACGGCGTCGGGCGCCCGGCTCCGCCGCCCAAGGCTCCGCTGCCGCCGGCCGTCTATCTTGCCGAACTCGACGCGCTGGCCCGATCTTTGGGCTACTGAACGGGACCGGCCCCAGCCCCGCGTAGCCATAGCGGGCCGTCATCGCGCGCAGCCCCGCCGCGTCCAGCCGGCCGCCGAGCGCCTGGCGGATCACGCCGAGGTTGTACGCGTCCACGCCGGCCTCGGCCAGCTCGGCCGGCCGTGCCCAGCGGTAGGCCTGGTCGGCGCTGGGCAGCACGACGTCCAGCGTCAGCGGGCGGACGATGAAGTTGTCCTGGTGGTTGCGGACGCGGCGGCCCTGGTAGTCGCTCAGGAAGCTGGACGCGCCGGTGCGCGCGACGATGACCCCGAGGAGTCCGGTCTCCTCCTTGAGCTCCCGCAGGGCGCCGCTCTCGGCGGACTCCCCGCGGTCCAGCTTGCCGCACGGCACGCCCCACGCGCCGGGCAGAAAGCGCTCGCGGTAGCTGCGGCGCACGATCAGCACGCGACCGTTGTGCACCACTACCGCCGCGGCCAGATGGGTGTGGGCTGCGGATTGATTCATCGGACATCTCGCAATCCGAAGGGACGGGCGGCAGGCCCGTGGCGGAGGTCCACCGTACCGGCGATGACTTCACGAGGGACCGGTGCCGACACGGGGCCGCAGGGTGAACTGGCGTGCGGAGGGCTCGCATTGGGCGCACACCGCGTGCGACCCCGCTGACGGGTGTCGGCCTGCGCTCGGAGCGGTCGAACGCTCCGTCCGCCGAGGGTGACCCTGGCGTGGGTAGGCATCCGATGCGTACGCAGCCCAGAGGTCTGGGTAGCCCACACGCCCCTCGGCAGACTCCCTGTCATCGCCGCCGAACGGACGGCGGCGGACGACAGGAAGGCAGCACGGCATCATGAGCGGCGAGAGCAACTCTCTTGTGTGGAACGCCGGTTGGGCAGCGGCCGTACAGCGCCCCAGTGAGGGCTTCCACAAGAACTGGGCGCTGGAGGGGTTCGCGGACCAGACGGTGCGGCAGGTCGTACGGGTCACCGGCGCCGGCACCCGGGCCCGGGTCAGGCTCTCCAACCGCTACGGGACTGCCCCGCTGGAGGTCACCGGCGCCACCCTGGCCCGCACGGACAAGGGGCCGGCCGTGCAGGACGGCACGGTGCGCCGGCTCACCTTCGACGGCGCACCGTCCGTCCGGATCCCGCCGGGGGGCGAGGTCTACAGCGACGCCGCCGAGGTGACGGCGGCGGCGTTCGACTCGCTCACCGTCTCGCTGTACTTCGCGCGTCCGACCGGACCGGCGACCTTCCACGCCCAGGCCTACGCCACGGCCTACCGCGCCGAGGGCGACCGGCTCGCGGCGTCCGATCCGGCGGTGTTCAGCGAGACGACGGTGTCCTGGTACCACCTCGCCGCCGTCGAGCTGGCGGACGGCGGCCCGGCGCGGCACGAGACGGTGGTGGTCTTCGGCGACTCCCTCACCGACGGGTTCGCCTCGACCATCGACGGCGACCACCGCTACCCGGACGCGCTCGCCGAGCGGCTGGCCGCGCGGGGCACCCCGCGCCCGGTGCTCAACCAGGGCATCGGCGGGAATCTGCTGCTGAACGACTCGCCGTGGTTCGGCGAGCGGGCGGTCGAACGCTTCCGGCGCGATGTGCTCGACCAGCCCGGCGTGCGCTCCGTGGTCGTCCTGGTGGGCCTCAACGACATCGGTTTCAGCGAGATCGATCTGCCGACGTACAAGCCGAACCCGGACAACTCCGTGGCGGATCTGATCGCCGGATACCGGACGCTGATCGCCCTGGCGCATGCCGCGGGGGTGCGGATCACCGGGGCGACGATCATGCCGTTCAAGGGGTCGGAGTACCACACACCGACCGCCGAGGCGAAGCGCCGGGAGGTCAACGACTGGATGCGCGCCTCGGGCGAGTTCGACGCGGTCGCCGACTTCGCCGCGGCGCTGGCGGACCCGGACGACCCGGACGCGCTCGCGCCCGCCTACGACAGCGGTGACCGCAAGCACCCCAACGACGAGGGCTACCGCGCGATGGCCGCCGTGATCGATCTCGCCGCCCTCTAGGGCGTGTCCGGAAATGCCGGAAAGAGAGTGCGGCGACCACCCCGACCAAGTGAACTGGCCGCCGCACCATCGACCTTACCCGCGGGTCACTTACGGGTCACCACTTGATCGCCGACGGGGGTGAGGTGTGCGTCACGCCGCACCAGCGCCGCATAGCGGCCGTCGGCGGCGAGCAGTTCGTCATGGGTGCCGCGCTCGGCGATCCGGCCGGCGTCCAGGACGACTATCTGGTCCGCGTCGCGGACCGTGGACAGGCGGTGCGCGATGGTGAGGGTGGTGCGCCCCTCGGACAGCGCGTCGATGGCCTGCTGCACGGCGTGCTCGGTGCGGGTGTCCAGGGCGCTGGTCGCCTCGTCCAGGACGAGGACGGGCGGGTCGCGCAGGATGGTGCGGGCGATGGCGAGGCGCTGCTTCTCGCCGCCGGAGAAGCGGTAGCCGCGCTCGCCGACGAGGGTGTCGTAGCCGTCGGGGAGGGCGGCGATGTGGTCGTGGATCTGGGCGGCCTTGGCGGCGCGTTCGATCTCGTCGTCGGTGGCGTCCGGTTTGGCGAAGCGGAGGTTGTCGGCGACGGAGGCGTGGAAGAGGTAGGTCTCCTGGGAGACCACGCCGACCGCCCGCGCCAGGGTGGCGAAGTCGAGGTCGCGGACGTCCCTGCCGTCGAGGGTGACCCGGCCCTCGGTCACGTCGTAGAGCCGCGGTACGAGGTAGCTCAGGGTGCTCTTGCCGCTGCCGGTCGGGCCGACGACGGCGAGGCTGCCGCCGGCGGGGAGGGTCAGGTCGATGCCGTCGAGGGTGGGCGCCGCGTCGGGGTCGTAGCAGAACCGCACGTTCTCGAAGCGGACCTCGCCGCGCGGTGCGGGCAGGCGGACCGGGTCGGCGGGCTCGGTGATGGCGACCGGCAGGTCGAGGTATTCGAAGATCCGCTGGAAGAGCGCGAGCGAGGTCTGCATCTGCACGCCGGTGGACAGCAGCGAGACGGTCGGCCGCAGCAGGCCCTGCTGGAGCGAGACGAAGGCGACCAGGGTGCCGATCGAGAAGACCGGCCCGCCGAACTGGAGGACCAGTCCCGCCGCCCAGTAGATCAGTGCGGGCATGGCCGCCATGACGATGCCGATGGTGGCCATCCGCCAGCGGCCGGCCATGTTGGCGCGGACCTCCAGGCCGACCAGGCGCTCGGACTCGTCGGCGAAGGACCGGGTGAGGGAGCCGGCCCGGCCCATCGTGCGGCCGAGCAGAATGCCGCTGACCGAGAGGGATTCGGTGACCATCGCGGACATCGCGGCCATCTGCTTCTGCCGCTGGGTGGTGATCTTCTTACGTTCGTTGCCGACCCGGCGGCTGATCCAGACGAAGAGCGGAAGCAGCAGCAGCGAGACGGCGGTCAGCCGCCAGTCGAGCGCGAGCATGGCGCAGACCGTGGCGGTGACCGAGGTCAGGTTGGAGACCAGGGAAGTGGCGGTCGAGGTGACCGTGGCCTGCATACCGCCGATGTCGTTGGCGATCCGGGACTGGACCTCGCCGGTGCGGGTGCGGGTGAAGAACGCCAGCGGCATCTGCTGGAGCTTGGCGTAGACGGCGGTGCGCAGGTCGTGCATGACGCGCTGGCCGACGGTGGTGGACACCAGGGTCTGCAGGACGCCGAAGACGCTGGTGGTGACGGCGGTGACGATCATGCCGAGGGCGAGCAGGGTGAGCAGTCCGGTGCGCCGTTCGGGGATCGCCACGTCCAGGATCTCGCGGAGCAGGAACGGCGCGGCCACCGAGACGAGGGAGGAGGCGCCGACGAGCAGGCCGACGAGGGCGAGGCGGGCGCGGTAGGGGCGGAAGAGGGTGAGGATCCGCCGCAACTGGACCGGCGTTTCGGGGTCCTTGGGCGGTGGGGTCCACTGGGGTTCGTCGCTGCGCATGGGCTCCTTCGAGGGGTGTGGAAATCGGGCGGGACAGACCGGGCGAGCGTCAGGGAGCTTAGCTCATTGTTACCTATACTCACAATGAACTAGATCCTGATATCCGCTATCCTCGTGGCATGCCCTCCCCCGAGCCGACTCTCAGCACCGCCAACGTCGCCGAGCAGCTGGTACGGCTGACACGGCGGATGCACCGCGCCCAGAAGCACCATCTGGCGCACCTGGACCTCGCCTTCACCCCCGCGCAGTCCCGGCTGCTGCGGATCGTCGACCACTACCGCGACGCCCCGCCCCGGATGGCCGACCTGGCCGAGCGGCTGGAGGTCGTACCACGAGCGGTGACGACGCTGGTGGACGGGCTGGAGGCGCATGGCGCGGTGCGCCGGGTGCCCGATCCGGCCAACCGCCGGGTGGTGCGGATCGAGCTCACCGACACCGGACGCGCCACCCTCCGCGCGTTGCGCAGCGCGCGCCGCGCCGCGGCGGAGGAGATCCTGGCCCCACTGACCGCCGAACAGCGCCAGGTGCTGGGCGGTCTGCTGTCCACCCTGGTCGACGGACCGGGTGGACCGCACTGAGCTGACCCAAGCCGAGCGGCCCAGGGCCCGTCCGACGCCGATCCACCGGGCGGGCCCGGACGCGGAGTCGACCGGAGGAGTGCCCGCCATGCCCCTGCTGGAGCCGAAGCCCGAGTCCCTGCGGCCCACCGCCCCCCACGGCCCCGCGCACGACCGGGTGGCCGACCGGCGGGCGTCGGGCACCCCCGAGCCGCTGCGCGGCGACCTGATCGCGCTGCTGGGCGCGGACAAGGTGCTGCACACGATCTCCGACCTGGTCCGCTACTCCTGCGACGCCAGCCCCTACCGCTTCGTCCCCCAGGTCGTGGTGGTGGCCGAGGACCTCGACGACGTCTCCGCGGTCTTCTCCTACGCCCACGGCAAGGGCCGCAAGGTCGTCTTCCGGGCCGCCGGGACCTCGCTCAACGGCCAGGCGCAGGGCGAGGACATCCTCGTCGACGTACGCCGGCACTGGACCGGGATCGAGGTGCTCGACGGCGGCGCCCGGGCCCGGATCCGGCCGGGCACCACCGTGCTGCGCGCCAACGCAGCCCTCGCCCGCCACGGCAGGGTGCTGGGCCCCGACCCGGCCAGCGCCGTCGCCTGCACGCTGGGCGGGGTGGTCGCCAACAACGCCTCCGGGATGACGGCCGGCACCACCCGCAACTCCTACCGGACGCTGGCCTCGGTCACCGTCGTCCTGCCGTCCGGCACCATCGTCGACACCGCCGACCCGGCCGCCGACGAGGAGCTGGCGCACGCCGAACCGGCGCTGTACGCGGGCCTGCTGGCGCTGAAGGCCGAGATCGAGGCGGAACCGGAGCTGGTGGCCAGGATCCGCGCCAAGTACGCCCTGAAGAACACCAACGGCTACCGCCTGGACGCGTTCTTGGACGGTGCGACACCGGTGGAGATCCTGCGCGGGCTGATGGTCGGCTCCCAGGGCACCCTCGGCTTCCTCGCCGAGACCGTCTTCGACACCGTGCCGCTGGACCGCCGCGCCTCCGGTGCGCTGCTGTTCTTCCCCGATCTGAGCGCCGCGGCCGCCGCCGTACCGCGGTTCACCGACGCGGGCGCGCGGGCCGTGGAGTTGATGGACGGCAACACGCTGCGCGCCTCGGTCAGCGTGCCCGGGGTACCCGCGGACTGGGCGGCGCTGCCCAAGGACACCGCCGCACTGCTGGTGGAGTTCCGGGCGCCCGACGAGGCCGCCCAGGAGGCGTACGAGCGGGCCGCGGCGCGGGTACTGGCCGAGCTGGAGCTGGTCGCTCCGGTCGCCTCCGTCAGCAACACCTTCACCCGGGACGCGGCCACACTCGGCGGCTACTGGAAGGCCCGCAAGGCGTTCGTCACGGCGGTCGGCGGCTCCCGGCCGTCCGGGACCACGCTGATCACCGAGGACTTCGCGGTGCCGCCGCACCGGCTGGCGGAAGCCTGTACCGCCCTGCTGGAGCTGCAGTCCCGGCACGGCTTCGACGCGGCGGTCGCCGGGCACGCCGGGCACGGCAATCTGCACTTCCTGCTGGCCTTCGACGCGGCGAAAGCGGACGACGTGGCGCGCTACGCGGCCTTCATGGACGCGTTCTGCCGGCTGACCGTGCGGCGCTTCGACGGCTCCCTCAAGGCGGAGCACGCCACCGGGCGGAACATCGCCCCGTTCCTGGAGCTCGAATGGGGCCCGCGGGCAACGGAGTTGATGTGGCGGATCAAAGAGCTGGTGGACCCGCACGGCATCCTGGCGCCCCGCGTCCTCCTCGACCGCGACCCCCGGGCCCATCTGCGCGGCCTGAAGACCCTGCCCGAGATCGAGGCGATCGCCGACCCCTGCATCGAGTGCGGCTTCTGCGAACCGACCTGCCCCAGCGAGGGCCTCACCACCACTCCCCGCCAACGGATCGTGCTGCGCCGCGAGATGCTCCGCCAGCCCCCCGGCTCCCCCGTGACCACCGAGCTGCTGGACGCGTACGGCTATGCCGCGGTGGACACCTGCGCCGGCGACTCGACCTGCAAACTGGCCTGCCCGGTGGGCATCGACACCGGCGCCCTGATGCGGGACTTCCGGCATCGGCGCCACTCGCCGCGCGAGGAGCGGCTGGCGGAGCGGTCCGCCCGGCAGTTCGGTGCCGTGGAGAGAGCGGCGCGGCTGGCGGTGGCCGCCGCGGACCGGATCGGCGACCGGCTGCTGACGTCGCTGACCGGCACCGCACGCCGGGCCGTACGCCCCGACCTGGTGCCCCAGTGGCTGCCCCGGATCCCCGGCGCGGCGGCCCGCCGGCTGCCCCCGACGCGAAGGGCGGGCGCGGCCGCGGTCTACTTCCCGGCGTGTGTCAACCGGATCTTCGGCGAGCGTGCCGAACACCGGGGGCCTTCGCTGCCCGAGGCCGTCGTGGCGGTGTCACGGCGGGCGGGCCGGCCGGTGTGGATCCCGTCGGACGTGACCGGGACCTGCTGCGCCACGATCTGGCACTCCAAGGGATATGAGCGCGGCACCGCGGTGATGGCCAACCGCGTCGTCGAGGCGGCCTGGGGCTGGACGGCCGGCGGCCAACTGCCCCTGGTCGTGGACGCGTCCTCCTGCACACTGGGCATCGCCCGTGAGGTCGTGCCGTATCTGACCCCGCTCAATCGGGCGCTGCACGCCGAGCTGACCGTCCTCGACTCCGTCGTCTGGGCCGCCGACGAGCTGCTGCCGCGGCTGCGGATCGAGCGCAGCGTCGGCTCCGCGGTGCTCCACCCCACCTGCGCCATGCAGCACTTGGGGGACGAGTCACAGCTGCGGCGGGTCGCCGAGGCGTGCGCGCGGGAGGTGGTGGTGCCGCACGACGCGGGCTGCTGCGCCTTCGCCGGCGACCGCGGGATGCTGCATCCGGAGCTGACGAAGTCGGCGACCGCCAAGGAGGCGGCGGAGGTCACCGCGCGGCACTTCGACGCGTACCTGTCGGCGAACCGGATGTGCGAGATCGGCATGGACCAGGCGACGGAGGGCCGAGGGTACCGCTCGGCCCTCCTGGCGCTGGAGTGGGCCACCCGGTCCGACGGGTGAGGACGGGCGCGCGTCAGCCGGAGATGTGCAGCGCCACCGCGCTCTTGGCGGGCACGGTCACCCGCGCCCTGCCGTCGTCGCCGACCGTGACCGTGTTGCCGGAGCAGTTGTCCGGTGCGGCCTTGACCACGTTGCAGTACGTCCCGCCGGGCAGCGACGTGGCGAAGGTCTGCGTCAGTTCGCCGTCGCCGTTGTTGAGGGCGACGAACCCCTTGCCCCGGCGCCCGAAGGCGATCGCGCTCTTGCCGTTGTCCCACCAGTCGGTCAGCTCCGCGGACCCCACGGCGTTGCGGAACCCCACCATCCCGGTGATCTCCCGCTTGGCGTGCTGCTCGGTCCAGCCGCCGCTCCCGCTGGGCGGCCCGGCGTCCTTGTCGGACCACTCGTAGCCGGAGTAGACGTTCGGCGAGCCGTAGGGCGAGGCGAGCAGGAAGACGTTGGCGAGGGTGTAGGCCGCGCCGTCCTTGTACGTGAGCGTCGATCCGTTGCGCTCGGTGTCCCAGTTGTCGACGAAGGTACGGGCCCTGTCGCCGCCGAGTTTGCCGTCCGCGACGGACTTGAGCTGGGCGATGTCGCCGCCCTGGAAGGCGCTCTTGAGGTGGCTGCCGTAGCGGAACTCGTCGACGTCGCCGATGCCCGTGTACTCGTCGGGCTGGACCGCCTCGCCGGCGCCGTGGATGACCTCCTGCACCCAGTATCCGGGGTCGCTCATCTTGCCCTTGATGGCGGCGACGTCGGTTGCGGAGAGGTGCTTGGCGGCGTCGATCCGGAAGCCGTCCACGCCCAGCGACCGCAGGTCGTCGAGGTACTTGGCGATGGTGGTGCGGACATGGTCGCTGCCGGTGTCGAGGTCGGCGAGCCCCACCAGTTCGCAGTTCTGCACATCGTCGCGGTTGGTGTAGTCGGAGATGCTCCGGCGGCAGCCGTGGAAGTCCTGGTCCTGGTAGTAGCCGGGGTAGTTGTACTTGGTGTACTGCGTGCCGCCGGTGCCGGTGCCGGACCCGGCCGCCATGTGGTTGATGACGGCGTCGGCGATGACCTTGACGCCGGCGCCGTGGCAGGCCCTGACCATCGAGGCGAACGCGTCCCGGTCGCCCAGCCGCCCGGCGATCTTGTAGCTGACGGGCTGGTACGAGGTCCACCACTGGTCGCCCTGGATGTGCTCGGTCGCGGGCGAGACCTCGACATAGCCGTAGCCGGCCGGGCCCAGCTGGTCGGTGCAGGCCTTGGCCACGTCCGTGTACTTCCGCTCGAACAGCGTGGCGGTGACGGTCTTCTCGCCGGGCGGGGTGGCCTGGGAGGACCATGGCGCGAAGGCGGCGAGGCCGGTGGCGGCCACCACTCCGGCCAGCGCCCCGCCCACCACACGGGAACGATGCTGCATCTTGCGGCTCCTTCGTCATGGGGCACGGCACGCCGCACCGCGCCCACGAGAGCAGCCACGCGCCAGGCCGCCATGGGGGGTTTCCGTATCGGAGCCTGCCGTTTACCTCGTGAACACGTCAACCCTTTCCGCAAGGCTTTTCAGCAGCTTGCGAAAGATGCTGACGGAGAGTCGGGCGACGTTGCAGCAAGAAGACCCGCACGGCGGCCGGAGCCCGGCCCGACGCCGCGAAAAGAGTCCAAGTGTGTCGTATCAAGAGTCCAATCGGCCCTCTTGTGCCACCGCCTCCCGGCCGACATGGTCCTGACCGAGGTTCACCTGCCCCGGCGCACCACCGCTCCCCTGGAGGATCGATGAACGAGGCACAACCGCAACCCCACGACCACAACGAGGCGGGCCCCAGCCGCCGTTCGGTCCTGTGGACCGCCGGTGCCGCGGGGGCCGGGCTGGGCCTCGGCGGAGTGACGGCCGGCTCCGCCGCGGCGGCCGCGCCCACGGCGGCCGGCCCCGCGTCGGCGGCCGGCACGGCGCCCGCGGCCAAGGGCAAGACCATGATCGGAGTGCCGTTCGAAGGACGGTCCACCGTACGTGTCGGCATCATCGGCCTCGGCAACCGCGGCGACGGCATGATCGGCCTCTTCCTGGCAGTGCCGGGGGTACGGGTCGTCGCCCTGTGCGACCCGGTGAAGGAGAAGACCGCCAAGGCCGCCAAGAAGGTCACCAACGCCGGGCAGCCCGCGCCCGCCGTCTACTCCAACGGCGACCACGACTTCGAAAACCTCTGCAAGCGCGGCGACATCGACTTCGTGTACGTGGCCACGCCCTGGGACTGGCACTTCGAGATGGCCAGGACGGCGATGCTCAACGGCAAGCACGTCGGCGTGGAGTGCCCCCTCGCCCTGCGCCTGGACCATCTCTGGGCCCTGGTCGACCTCTCCGAACGGACCCGCAGACACTGCATGCAGCTGGAGAACTGCTGTTACGGCAGGAACGAGATGCGGGTGCTGCGGATGGCACACGCGGGCCTGTTCGGCGAGTTGCTGCACGGGGCGGGCGCGTACCAACACGATCTGCGCGGCCTGATGTTCGACCCGAAGTACTACGAGGGGCCGTGGCGCCGGCTGTGGCACACCCGGCTGCGCGGCGACCTCTACCCCAACCACGGGTTCGGCCCGGTCGCCAACTACATGGACGTCAACCGCGGCGACCGCGCCGTGCGCATCTCCAGCTTCGGCACCCCCGCCCTCGGCCTCGCCGAGTACCGCGAGGCGCACATGCCGGCGAACGACCCCAGCTGGAAGGAGTCCTACATCGAGAGCGACCGGACGATCAGCCTCGTACAGACCGCCAAGGGCCGGGTGATCCGCCTGGAGCACGATGTCTCCACCCCACACCCCTACAGCCGCATCAACAGCCTCGGCGGCACCAAGGGCGTCTTCGAGGACTACCCCGAGCGGATCTACCTGGAGCCGGACCAGAGCAACGACGAGTGGGGCGACTTCGCGCGGTACGCGGAGTGGGACCACTGGCTCTGGAAGGAGCACGCGAACCCGCCCGGCGGACACGGCGGCATGGACTACATGCTGGTCTTCCGGCTGATGCAGTGCATGCGGCTGGGTCTCGTACCGGACTTCGACGTCTACGACGGGGCGACCTGGACGGCGCCGGTGCCGCTGAGCGACGCGTCCATCAAGGCAGGCGGCGCCCCGCAGGAGATTCCCGACTTCACCCGCGGGCTGTGGAAGAAGGCCCGGCCGGGGATGGACTCGCAGAAGCCGGAGGAGTAGGGGCGGTTCCCAGGGCCCCGGCCGCGTCCCCGCGTCCCGCGGCCGGAGCCCCTGGGCATCAGGCGCCGGAGGCTTCTGTCAGGGCCTTGACCCCGATGCCTTGACCCGATGCCTTGACCCCGATGCCCCGATGCGCCCGAAGGCCTTGCGGCCGGGCTTTCGCCGCGCCCTTCAGGCCCCGAGACGCGCCTTGTCGCCCATGACGACGACGGGCTGCCGCGCCGGGTCGAGGGCGCGCAGCAGCGTCTGCATCGCGGCCTTCGGCACGCTGACACAGGCGGAGGTCCCGCTGCCGTGGTCCCCGTGCAGCCAGATCCCGCCCCCCTTGGACTGCCCCTCGGGCCGGGTCGGGTCCAGCGGGGAGGTGCCCTTGACGCGGTTGTAGTTGATCGCGACGACGTAGTCGAAGTCGTGCCGGGTGCTCTTGTCCCAGTACGGCGGCGGGGTGAACGCCGGCGAGTGCGTATAGGGCAGCTTGGCGCCGGGGTCGGCGAGCACCCCGCCCGCGTCGGTCAGCGTGAACACGCCCACGGGGCTGCGCTTGTCGCCTTCGTGGTGGTTCAGCGTCCAGCCGCGCCGGCCGTTGTGCGCCGCCCAACTCGCCTTGCGGTCCCATCCCTTGGCGTCCTTCTCGTAGAGGACGACGGTGGAGTCGGAGGAGTCCGCGCCCGCGCCGTAGACCGCGACGACCTGACTGGAGCCGGCGGGGATCCGCGACCGCAGGACGCCGCCGATCCCGGGAACCTCCTTGAGATGGGTGCTGGCGGACGCCCCGCGAGCCGCACCGCCCGGACGCTTCCCCTTCCCCGCGTCGTCCGTGCCGCCCGAATGCCGGCCACCCGGCCCGCCGCCGCAGCCCGCCAGTAGGACCAGCCCCGCCGCGGCCACCGCCGCGCTCCTCACCGCACCGCCCGAAGTCCGCATGGCCCCATGGTCGCACCGCGAGCCTGACGACCGTTCAGCGCCCGTCCGCCGCGCACGGCTTCCCACACGATTGTCCGAATCATATGACCGCAGCGGAAAAACCGTTTGAAACCGGCCTGCGCCACGGGCCAATCTTCCAGAACCTCCGCCGACAGACGAGACGGGCGAGAGGGGCATTTCGCCTGCCGGGACGGCGCTCTGCCGCCCCACCCCCCACCACGACTTCGCCTGGGACACCATGCAGATTCGCGATCTTCCGCACCCCGACCCGGGCGTCCCGGACGTCCGTACGGGCGGCGCCTTCCTCTTGTGGCTCTACAAACAGCAGCTCGGCGGGCAGTTCAAGGCCCTCTTGTGGGGGCTGGTGAACTTCGGCGCCATCGCCTCGTTCCCGCTGCCGGTGGGCCTGGCCGTGCAGGCCGTGGTGGACCGCGACGGCGGCCGACTCGCCCTGGCCGGCGGCCTGGTCGTGGTGCTGGGCGCGCTGATCGCGCTCGGCAGCACGATGCTGCACCGCGCCGCCGTCACCAACTGGATCACCACCGTCGCCCGGATGCAGCAGCTGCTCGCCCGCAAGACCACGGAGCTGGGATCGGCCATGACCCGGCGGGTGGCGGCCGGCGAGATCGTCGCCGTCAGCACCGGCGATCTGGAGAAGATCGGCTGGTTCGTCGAGGCGGTCTCCCGGTTCGGCGCGGCGGCGGTGACCACGGTCGGCGTCTCACTGGCCCTGGTCGTCAGCCAGCCGCAGCTCGGCGTGCTGGTGGCGCTCGGCGTACCCGTACTGGCGCTGGCCGTACTGCCGCTGCTGCCGCCCGCCACCCGGCGTGCCGACGCCCAGCGCGAGAAGGCCGGCCGGGCCACCGAGCTGGCCTCCGACACCGTCGCCGGACTGCGCGTACTGCGCGGCATCGGCGGCGAGGAGCTGTTCCTCGGCCGCTACCGCAGCGCCTCGCAGGAGGTTCGCGAGGCCGCCGTCCGCAGCGCCCGGATGTGGTCGCTGATCTCGGCCGTCCAGGTGGTGCTGCCGGGGCTGCTGCTGATCGCGGTGGTCTGGTACGGCGCCCGGCTCGCCCTCGACGGCACGGTCGCCGTGGGCGAACTCGTCACGATCTACAGCGCGGTCACCTTCCTGCTCTTCCCGCTGCGGCACTTCGAGGAGATCGCTCAGGCCTACTCCTTCGCCCGGCCGTCGGCGAAGCGTACGGCCCGCGTACTGGCACAGAGCCGGCCGGCCGGCGGCCGGACCGCCGGGCACGGGGCGACGCCCACCGGCGATCTGCACGACCCGGTCAGCGGCCTGACCGCCCCGGCCGGCCGGCTGACCGCGGTCGTCTGCGGCGACCCCGACGCCGCGGGCCGGCTCGCCGAACGCCTCGGCGGCCATCCGCCGCAGACCGACGAGGACGGCGCCGACCGGGTGGACAGCGGTGCCGCGCGGTCCGTCGTCCTCGGCGGCGCCCCGCTGGACGACCTGCCGCGCGACACCGCCCGCCGGGCCGTACTCGTCCAGGACAAGGACCCGATGCTGCTCTCCGGCACCCTCGGCGAGCTGCTCGACGTGCCGTCCTCCGGGCAGGTGCCGGCCGCCGAGGCACTCGGCGCGGCCCAGTGCGCCGACGTACTGACCGCGCTCGCGCAGGCGTCCGTCGACGACTCCGGCGACCCCATGGGCACCCACATCACCGAACGCGGCAGATCGCTCTCCGGTGGCCAGCGGCAGCGGCTGGCACTGGCCAGATCGCTGGTCACCGACCCGGAGGTGCTGGTGCTCGACGAGCCGACCAGCGCGGTCGACGCGCACACCGAGGCACGGATCGCCGACGGCCTGCGGAAGATCAGAGCGGGCCGCACCACCGTGGTCCTCACCTCCAGCCCGCTCCTGCTGGACCGGGCCGACCAGGTCGCCTTCCTCCACGAGGGCAAGGTCGTCGCCGAGGCCGCCCACCGCGAACTGCTGCACAGCCACCCCGCCTACCGCGCCGTCGTCACCCGCGAGACCGACACCGAGCCGGCGGTGCGGACCGGCCCAGTCGACCGGATCGACCAGCCCCACCCCACCCACCGGATCGACCAGATCTAGGAGACCGCATGATCGGCCTGGCGCCGCCGGAGCACGATCCGGACGCCCCGCAGACCCTCACCACCCTGCCCGTCGGCTCACCGGCGACCGTACGCGGCTACGTGCGCGGCCTGATCCGCCGTCACCGCCGGGAGTTCACGGTGCTGGTGGCCGTGAACGCCGCCGCGGTCATCGCCTCCATGGCCGGGCCATATCTGCTCGGCGGCGTCGTCGAGAAGCTGGCCGCGGGCAGCCGGGACCTCCAGCTCGGGCGCACCCTCGCCCTGTTCACCCTCGCCCTGGCCGTCCAGGCGGTCTTCGTGCGCATGGTGCGGCTCCGCGGCGCGATGCTGGGCGAACGCATGCTGGCGGATCTGCGCGAGGACTTCCTCGTACGGTCCGTGGCGCTGCCGCCGGGCGTCCTGGAGCGGGCCGGGACCGGCGATCTGCTGTCGCGGATCACCACCGACATCGACCGGCTCTCCAGCGCGATGCGCGAGGCCGTACCGCAGCTGTCCATCGGTGTGGTGTGGGTGGGGCTGCTGCTCGGCGGGCTCACCGTCACCGCGCCGCCGCTCGCGCTGTCCGTACTCGTCGCGCTGCCGCCGCTGGTCCTCGGCTGCCGCTGGTACTTCAAGCGGGCGCCGGGCGCCTACCGTTCGGAGGCCGCCGGATACGCCGCGGTCTCCGCCGTACTCACCGAATCCGTCGACGCCGGCCGCACCATCGAGGCCCACCGCCTGGGCGGGCGCCGCATCGCCCTGTCGGAGGACCGCATCCGCGCCTGGACCCAATGGGAGCGCTACACGCTCTTCCTGCGCTCGGTGCTCTTCCCCGTCATCGACCTGACGCATGTGCTGCTGCTGGGCGCGGTGCTGCTGCTCGGCGGGGCCTTCGTCCTCCAGGGCTGGATGACCCCGGGGCAGCTGACGACGGGGGCGCTCCTCGCGCAGATGATGATCGAGCCGGTCGGCATGATCCTGCGCTGGTACGACGAACTGCAGGTGGCCCAGGTGTCCATCGCCCGGCTCGTCGGCGTCCGCGAGATCGAACCGGAGGCGGCGGACACCGGGCGGTCCCCCGACGGTCGTGACGTCCATGCCGACGATGTGACCTTCGGCTACCGCGCCGGCGTCGACGTACTGCGCGAGGTGTCACTGCGGATCCGTCCGGGGAGCCGACTGGCGCTGGTCGGGCCGTCCGGCGCCGGCAAATCGACGCTGGGCCGGCTGCTGGCCGGGATCTACGGTCCCCGCCGGGGCAGCGTCACGCTGGGCGGGGCGGAGCTCTCCACGATGCCGGCCGAGCGGGTGCGCGAGCAGGTGGCGCTGGTCAATCAGGAGCACCATGTCTTCGTGGGCTCGCTGCGCGACAACCTCCGGCTGGCGCGTACGGGAGCGACCGACACCGAACTCTGGGCGGCGCTCGGCGCGGTGGACGCGGCCGAATGGGCCCGGGCCCTGGACGACGGCCTCGACACGGAGGTCGGGTCGGGCGGTCACCCACTGACCCCCGCCCAGGCCCAGCAGATCGCCCTGGCCCGCCTGGTGCTCGCCGACCCGCACACGCTGGTCCTCGACGAGGCGACCTCGCTCCTCGACCCCCGGGCGGCGCGCCACCTCGAACGCTCCCTGGGCAGGGTGCTGGACGGCCGCACGGTGGTGGCCATCGCCCACCGCCTGCACACCGCCCACGACGCCGACGTGATCGCCGTCGTCGAGGACGGCCGCATCAGCGAACTGGGCAGCCACGAGGAACTGGTCGCGGCCGAGGGGGCGTACGCGGCGCTGTGGCGGTCCTGGCACGGGTGACTCGGCGGCCCGGGCCCGTCTGGCGGGCGCATCGGGCGGGAACCGGGGTGCGGCGCCGCGCTGCGGATGGTGCGGGCCGACCACGGCACGTCCGTCAGAACACGTCCGTCAGAAGCAGCCGATGCCAGAAGCAGGCGACGCCAGAGACCGCCGACGTCAGAGACCGCCGACGTCAGATATAGCCGAGTGCGCCCAGGGCGCCGACCCCGCCCAGCACCATGAACACCGGCATCAGCACCTTCAGCTCCACCCAGCTGCCGGCCTTGAAGCGCATGGCCTTCGGCGGCCCGACCGGGTACCAGCGCTTACGGCCTATCGGGATGGGCCACAGCACGGGGCACCCCGAGACGGTCAGCGCATCGCCGATGTCATGCACCAGCGCGCCGAGCACGATGGGCAGGCCCAGCCACAGGTACTGCTGCCCCGGTTCGGTGAACAGCCAGCTCGCGCCGTTGCCCGGCTGGTCGAGCACCCCGGCCAGGATCCAGGCCGAGGCCGCGCCCAGCAGCCACACCAGCACATCGCTGGAGACCCGGGCGGCCCGCCACAGCAGCCCCTCGATGGCCAGCACCATATGGACGAAGAGGATGCCGAGTACGGCCCAGCGGCCGCCCTGCATCGCCAGCAGCGACATCCCGCCGCCGACCAGCACGGCCCACACCCAGGTGTGGGTGAGCGTGCGGTGCCCCCCGTTGCGGCTGGAGTCGCCGCGCATCTTGGTCGCCTTGTAGACCGCGTGCGAGAGGGCGTCGACCACCTCGCACAGGATCCGCGACAGCGGGCCGAACGCCCGCGAGATGGTCGCGGACTTGTGGTCGAGGTCCGGGGCGAGCGCCGCTCCGGCACATATCAGCGCTCCGCAGACGAGCACCGGCCAGGGCATCGGATGCTCGGTGGCCGCGGCCGCCGCGCCCACCCCCAGCCAGGCCGCAGCCCCGGACAGCGAGTGCGCCGGTCCCATCATGGTCGTTCCCACCCCTTGTTCTGCCGCGTCGCGTGTCCTGTGCGTCGCGCGCTCGGTGACCGCGCCTCTGACGCCCGGTCGGCGACTCAGCGTAGCGTCAGATGATCTCCGTACGAGGACCGGGTGACCCGGCCCCCACCCCCGTTCGGGTGCCGTTGCCCTTCCTCCTCGGCCCGGCCTCCCCCACCCGGTCGGGATCTCCCCCGGACACCCCGCCCGCCCCGCATCGAGTGATCTCCACCACCTCGCGGCCTCGGCCCCGCACCGCGGGGACCAGCGGCGACAACAGCACGTCCACGGCCAGGTACGGAATGTGAAGGCATTGCGCGGATGTCTTCGTGAGTGCCGCGACCGCCGACGACCCCGGCGCCGCACAAAGGAGCCTCCCGCCCGCGCCGAGGCCCCGTCCGCTCCGGGCGGCCAGTCACCGGGCAACGACTCCTTACGCCCACATTTCCGCAGGTCAGAGCAGAAGAAGTGACTTTCTGAGGCGAGCCGGCCGATGGCTTGGACGGCAGAGCGCGACCCCGGGACGCTCGGACCACCGCCCAGACGATCTTCGACAGCTCCCTCTTCCGGTCGCCGGTTCCCTGATCCGGGCCCGAGGCAGGCAGTATGGGGGCGTGACCCTCATCGATCATCTGCCGAACGACGCCGACCCCGATGCCCTCTTCGAAGCCTTTTCGGGCTGGGCCGAGCAGCAGGGCATCTCGCTCTACCCTGCCCAGGAGGAGGCGCTGATCGAGGTGGTGTCGGGAGCGAACGTCATCCTGTCCACCCCCACCGGCTCCGGCAAGAGCCTGGTGGCGGCCGGCGCGCACTTCACCGCTCTCGCCAACGACCAGGTCACCTTCTACACCGCGCCCATCAAGGCGCTGGTGTCGGAGAAGTTCTTCGATCTGTGCAAGCTGTTCGGCACCGAGAACGTCGGCATGCTCACCGGCGACGCATCGGTCAACGCCGACGCGCCGGTCATCTGCTGCACCGCCGAGGTCCTCGCCTCGATAGCGCTGCGGGACGGCAAGGACGCCGACATCGGCCAGGTCGTGATGGACGAGTTCCACTTCTACGCCGAGCCGGACCGCGGCTGGGCCTGGCAGATCCCCCTGCTGGAGCTGCCGCAGGCGCAGTTCATCCTGATGTCGGCGACGCTCGGCGACATGTCGCGCTTCGAGGAGGACCTGACCCGGCGCACGGGGAAGCCGACGACGGTGGTGCGCTCGGCGACCCGGCCGGTGCCGCTGTCGTACGAGTACCGGACCACGGCGATGACGGAGACGCTGACCGAGCTGTTGGAGACCCGCCAGTCTCCCGTCTACATCGTGCACTTCACCCAGGCCGCCGCCGTGGAGCGGGCGCAGGCGCTGATGAGCATCAATATGTGCACGCGTGCCGAGAAGGACGAGATCGCCCAGCTCATCGGCAACTTCCGGTTCACCACCAAGTTCGGCCGGAACCTCTCGCGCTACGTCCGCCACGGCATCGGCGTGCACCACGCCGGCATGCTGCCGAAGTACCGCCGGCTCGTCGAGAAGCTCGCACAGGCGGGCCTGTTGAAGGTGATCTGCGGTACGGACACGCTCGGCGTGGGCGTCAACGTCCCGATCCGCACGGTGCTGTTCACCGCGCTGACGAAGTACGACGGGTCGCGGGTGCGGACGCTGCGGGCGCGGGAGTTCCATCAGATCGCCGGCCGCGCCGGCCGGGCCGGTTTCGACACCGCGGGCTTCGTGGTCGCGCAGGCTCCCGAGCATGTCGTGGAGAACGAGAAGGCGCTGGCGAAGGCGGGCGACGATCCCAAGAAGCGCCGCAAGGTCGTACGCAAGAAGGCGCCGGAGGGCTTCGTCAACTGGGGTGAGAACACCTTCGAGAAGCTCATCGCTTCCGACCCCGAGCCGCTGACCTCCCGCTTCAGGGTGACGCACGCGATGCTGCTGTCGGTCATCGCCCGGCCGGGCAACGCCTTCGACGCGATGCGGGGGCTCCTGGAGGACAATCACGAGCCGCGCAGGAACCAGCTCCGGCACATCCGGCGGGCCATCGCGATCTACCGGTCGCTGCTGGACGGCGGGATCGTCGAGCGGCTCCCCGAGCCGGACGCGGAGGGCCGGATCGTCCGGCTGACCGTCGACCTCCAGCAGGACTTCGCGCTCAACCAGCCGCTGTCGACCTTCGCGCTGGCCGCGTTCGACCTGCTCGACCCCGAGTCGCCGTCCTATGCGCTGGACATGGTCTCGGTCGTGGAGTCCACGCTGGACGATCCGCGGCAGATCCTGGCCGCCCAGCAGAACAAGGCCCGGGGCGAGGCGGTGGCCCAGATGAAGGCCGACGGCGTCGAGTACGAAGAGCGCATGGAACGGCTCATGGACGTCGAGTACCCCAAGCCGCTGGAAGAGCTGCTCTTCCACGCCTACGGGCTGTACCGCAAGAGCCACCCCTGGGTCGGTGATCACCCGCTGTCGCCGAAGTCGGTCATCCGCGACATGTACGAACGCGCCATGACCTTCACGGAGTTCACGTCCTTCTACGAGCTGGCGCGCACCGAGGGCATCGTGCTGCGCTACCTGGCGAGCGCGTTCAAGACGCTGGACCACACCGTGCCGGACGACCTGAAGTCCGAGGACTTTGAGGACATCATCGCCTGGCTCGGCGAGATGGTGCGGCAGGTCGACTCCAGCCTGCTCGACGAGTGGGAACAGCTCGCCAACCCCGAGGAGGAGACCGCGGACCAGGCGCAGGAGCGAGCCGATCAGGTCCGCCCGGTCACGGCCAACGCGCGGGCGTTCCGGGTGCTGGTGCGCAACGCGATGTTCCGGCGGGTGGAGCTGGCGGCGCTGGACAAGGTCGAGGAGCTCGGCGAGATGGATGCCGAGTCCGGCTGGGACGCTGAAGCCTGGGGCGACGCGATGGACGCCTACTGGGACGAGTACGAGGAGCTGGGCACGGGTCCGGACGCCCGCGGCCCGAAGCTGCTGCAGATCCAGGAGGATGCCGAGCACGGACTGTGGAAGGTGCGGCAGACCTTCGCCGACCCGAACGGTGATCACGACTGGGGCATCTCGGCGGAGGTGGATCTGGCCGCCTCCGACGAGGAGGGCCGCGCGGTGGTGCGGGTCACGGATGTGGGTCAGTTGTAGGGCGGGCATGCCCTAGGGTCTGTCCGATGGGTCAGGGTCGGAAAGGCCGCGGCCATGACCCATCGGACAGGCCCTAGGACGACGGCTTCACCCGAGGCCGTCGAGGACGCGACGGAGGGCCACCGGTCATGACCAATCCCGCCGAGAGGCTGGTCGATCTGCTGGATCTCGAACAGATCGAGGTGAACATCTTCCGGGGCCGCAGCCCGCAGGAGAGCCTCCAACGGGTCTTCGGCGGCCAGGTAGCGGGCCAGGCGCTGGTGGCCGCCGGGCGGACCACGGAGGGTGACCGCCCGGTCCACTCGCTCCACGCGTACTTTCTGCGGCCGGGCCGGCCGGGGGTGCCGATCGTGTACCAGGTCGAGCGGGTACGCGACGGGCGGTCCTTCACCACCCGCCGGGTCGTCGCCGTCCAGGAAGGACGCACGATCTTCAATCTGACCGCCTCCTTCCACAAGCCGGAGCCCGGCTTCGACCATCAGTTGCCGATGCGCCGGGAGGTGCCCGGCCCGGAGGACCTGCCGACGGTCGCGGACGAGGTCCGCGAGCACCTGGGCGGCCTGCCCGAGGCGTTCGAGCGGATGGCGCGCCGGCAGCCCTTCGACATCCGCTATGTCGACCGGCTGCGCTGGACGCCGGACGAGATCGAGGGTGCGGAGCCGCGCAGCGCGGTGTGGATGCGCGCGGTCGGCCCCTTGGGTGACGATCCGCTCGTCCACACCTGCGCACTCACCTATGCCAGCGACATGACGCTGCTGGACGCCGTCCGCATCCCGGTCGAGCCGCTCTGGGGGCCGCGCGGCTTCGACATGGCCTCGCTCGACCACGCGATGTGGTTCCACCGTCCGTTCCGCGCGGACGAGTGGTTCCTCTACGACCAGGAGTCGCCGATCGCGACGGGCGGCCGAGGCCTGGCCCGCGGCCGGATCTACGACCGGGAGGGCAGACTTCTGGTGTCGGTAGTGCAGGAGGGGCTCTTTCGTCCTCTCTGAGGGGCTCATTCGTCCCGTCCAAGGACGTGGCTGCCTACGCTCGTCCCATGGACTTCAACATCACCGCGGCGGAGGAAGCGCTCGTACTCCACGTCGCCGCCCTCGTGCGCGCCGACCGCTCCCCCACCGATGACGACCTGGCGGAGGAGATGGGCGACGAGGTCCGGCCCCTCCTTCAGTCCCTCCTCGAGAAGGGCTGGCTGGTCGTCGACAGGGAGCGGGCACTGACGCTGTCCACGATCGCTCGGGCCGCTGTGACGAACCGGCGGGATGTCGAGGGGCCACTGGCGTGACGGACGCCTGCGCACTCTGCCCCGTCGCCACCTCCAGCTCCAGGTCCAGCTCCATCTGCATCGCCGTCGCCGTCGCCGCGATCGGCTGACAGATCGTTTCCTCACCACCCACAAGGAGGACCGTCGGCGTATCGGTGCGCAGGTGGGGAAAGTTGTCGCCGGACATACCAACCACCTTGCACAAAGGGATAGTTAATGCGCCGATTCGCCACTGTCGCCCTCGGAACCATCGCGCTCTTCGGGGTCCTCGCCACCCCGGCCCAGGCAACCACCGGACCCGCCGCCGACCAGGCTTTCACCCTCGTCGGCCACGTGTGGGGCCTCGTCGCACCGGCGAGCGTCACCGAACACGCCGCGAACGCCGCCATCGAATCCAGTAAGTGACGACAAGGATCACACCGTCTTCGCAGCGGCTGGCACTATGAGTTGACGCCATGTATTGACGCCATCAGTTGATCTGCCTGAAGACGAGGGGACCGCGAGGTTGAGACCCGGGCGTGGACTCGGCCTCGCGGTTCCGCGCGAATGCGGTCAGTGCAGAGCGGACTCACCTACCACCGTAGCTCGCCTACGGCTGTAGCTCGTCTGCGCGCTCTATAGGCCGCGGCCTTGACGCGGTTGCCGCACTCGTCCATCCCGCACCAGGTGCGCCGGGCACCGCGCGAGCGGTCGAGATAGATACGAGTGCAGCGGGCGCGACCACACTCCTTGAGACAGGCGTGCGGGTCGGCGAGCACGGCGATGCCGCTTCTGGCCACTTGGGAGAGCGCGGCGTGCAGGTCCCCGGACATCTCCAGTCCTGCGTCGCTGAGCTTGATCGTGGGCACCGGCCCGGCGGCCGCGTCGTTGACGATTTCGAGGCCGCCCGGATCGAAGGGCCGATCGAGCACGCGGTCGAGCGCAAGCCGGTAGAGCGCCTCTCGCAGTGACAGCGCGGACTCGAAGGTGGCGACGTCGGCGGTAGCCCGGCCAGGGAGCTCTTCACATTCGGCCACCCAACGCTCCAGGTCCGCGGGCGCGGCCAGGGCGTCGACGGGCTCGTCTCGACGGGACAGCACGGTGCCGGCCAGATCAAGGGCCGGGTTTCCGCTGACGAATGCGAAATTCACGTCACCATCTTGACCGGTGACGCACCGGATGGCAACGTCGTCACCTGTTGAGATGGTGACGGCGAGTGCGAACGGAATGAACGGGACGAACGGGAGGAAGCGTGGTCGGGATCCGCGACATCGAGGCCGTCGTCTTCGACGTCCTCGGCACACTGGTCGACGAACCCGGCGGGCTTCGGGCGGCAATTCGCGAGGCCGCGCCCGCGTCCGACGGTGCCTGTGTCGACGAGCTGCTCACCTTGTGGCAGCAGCATGTCGAGGTCGAGCAGCAACGCATGGCGCAAGGGCATCGCGCGTACGTCAACACCGAGATCATCGACGGGGAGGCCGCTCAACGGGTGGCCGACCATGCCGGACTCACCGATCCGGCGGCCATCGCCCGGCTGGCCACAGCGAGTCAGCGACTGCCGCCCTGGAGCGACTCTGTCGCCGGTCTCGACCGGCTCGCGCGGCACCTCCCCGTGCTGGGCCTCTCCAACGCCGGCCGTACCGCCCTGCTGCGACTCAACGCACATGCCGGGCTGCGCTGGCATCAAGCCCTGTCCGGCGAAGCCGTCCTGGCCTACAAGCCGGCACGGGAGGTCTACCAGCTCGCCGTCGAAACCGCCGGATGCCCACCAGAAGGCATCCTCATGGTGGCCGCCCACGCCTGGGACCTGCGCGGAGCTCAGGCGACGGGCATGCGGACCGCCTATGTCCGGCGACCGGCCGGGGATCCGCCGACGAGTTCCGACGTCTTCGACTGGCGGTGCAACGGACTCGACGAACTGGTCACCGCGCTGACGGCGCAATAGCCGGGCGATCCGCATTCCGCCGAGCGGACACACTGCGCTCACACCTGCCGCATTGACGGCGACTCCTTCCGTTTTCCGTGCCGGACCGGGCGAGTTACGCTCAAGGTAATTGGGGCCGACACGGCTGATCGTGGAGGTCGGCATGGATGTCACGGTGGGAACCTTCAACCTCAACAATCTCTTTTCACGGTTCAACTTCCAGGCCGAGATTGAACAGATCCATCCGGTCGGACCCGACGGCGAGCTGACCTCGAAGTATGTGTTCGACGACCCCGAGAAAGTGCGGGTCCGCACGTACAAAGGCAAGCTGGTCAAGGGAAAGGACCCCGCGGAGCAGAAGTTGATCGCCGAGCGGATCAAGGCGATGGACCTCGATGTGCTGGCCGTTCAGGAGGTCGAGGACATCGACACCCTGCGATACTTCGCCGCTCAACATCTTGATAATGCCTACAGGTTTCTTTCGCTGATCGAAGGCAACGACCCCCGGCTGATCGATCTGGCCCTGCTCTCCAAATTCCCGGTGGGTGCGGTCACCTCATGGCAGCACGCCTCCCACCCCGAGGCGCCCGGCGAGCGAGTATTCAGCCGGGACTTGCTGGAGGTGGACATCCTGGATCCGCACGACACCGATCGGCGTCTGCTGACGCTCTTCAACAATCACCTCAAGAGCAAGTTCGTCGAGCACGGAGTGGACCCTGAGGAGGGCAAGGCCGCGGCCGATGCCCGCAGGCACCGGCAGGCGGAGTCGATCGCCCGTATAGTCGCCGCACGCACCCGCCCCGACGGGCGTTTCATCGTGCTGGGGGACATGAACGACTCCCCGGACGCGCCGACTCTCGCCCCGCTGGCCACCTCTGCGCAGCTGAGCCTGACGGAGGCACTCGCGCATCCTCAGGAGACCCGAGCGCCCAAGCCCGACGATCCGCCGCCACCCGCTTCGGGGTCGTGGACCCATCGGTTCAAGGCGGCCGGGCAGAACGCCCAGTACGAGCTGTTCGACCAGATCTGGCTGAGCCAGAGCCTCACCTCGCAGCACAAGAGCTCACATATCGACCGGCGCACCCGACACGGCGGTGACGGCTCCGATCACGACCCCGCCTGGGTCGTTCTCGATTTCTAGCCGCTGCCGGCCGCCTTTCTCGCTTCGGAGTGATGACCCATGCCACTGAAGAACTACGGAGTTCTGGCGTGCCGGGCCGTCGAGCGGCGCCGCGAGGGCGCCCCCGACGAGACCCCGCATTACCAGATGCACCTCACCGACGACGCCGGCACCCATTACCGGGCCGCGATCAACGTCAAGTCCCAGCAGCGTCCGCCCGATCTGCTCTTCGTGACCGATGAGAACTTCCACCATCCCGTGACCGGGCAGCTGCCCGCGGCCGGCAGCGGATGGAATCTCCTGGCGTCGCAGCCGGGCACGGCCAGCCTGGACTTCATCCGCGGCAATCTCTTCCCTCCTGACGCGGTACGGCCGCTGCCGCCCGATCTGCCCGGCCTGGACAACGACCTGGAGGACATGCTGGACCATCACGTGGAACGAGCCATCGCCGACTCGAATACGGAGATCTATCTCTTCGGAGAGCGCTACGGGCCCGAACCCAACGAACCTGACAAGGTGTTCGGCTTCCTGCCCGGCAACGGTGTCCACGAAATTCACATGAACCAAGGCAGCAGCGGACAGTTCCGTCCCAGCAACGGAGTCTGGCAGGACGGCGGGCTGCTGCTGCACTTCCCCGCCGAAGCGCGCTGGGTCGCCGTCTTCCTGGCGTTCCAGTCCCAGGTATGGCACACCGACGAGCGCACCGGCCACCCCCTCACCGCCGCACCGCCACGGCCCGTCACGCGTGACGCATCGGTGCGCATCCTGGCCGCGCTGGTCAACCCCACCGGGCCGGCACCCGAGCGCGAGACCGTCACGCTCCTCAACGCCTCCCCGGTCACCATCGACCTCGACGGCTGGCGCCTCGCCGACCAGCAGGATCACCTGCTGCCGCTGCCGGCGCAGCCGCTCACCGCCGGCGCCACCCTCGCTGTCGCGGGCGGCAACGAATTCCAACTCGGCAACCACGGCGGGTCGATCACGCTCCTCGACCCTGCCGGGCTCAAGGTCGACGGCGTCTCGTACACCGAGGAACAGGCCCTGCGCGAGGGCTGGACCGTCTCCTTCTGACATTCGAAGGTGCGTTTCGCGCTTCGTCCGCTGCATTGGCTTCGTTCGCTGCATTGGCTTCATTCGATGCGGTTTCGCGTTTCGTTCGCTGCATTGGTTTCGTTCGATGGCGTTGCAGGTGATCCAGGAGCGGGCGCGCTGTGCCGCACCACAGTGCGCCCGCCGGTGCCGCGCGGCGGGGTTCGGTCTCGGCTCGGGCGGCGGCCTTGGGAGCGTCCGGCGCGACGGCGGGGGCGGCGGGGGCAGCGGACACCCGCGCACCCGTCAGGAGATGCACCGTGAAAGTCCTGCAACCCACGCTGGCGAAGGTGCCGTGGGTACTCGCGGCGCTGGCCCTCACGATCGGCGTGCTGCTGGACCTCATCGCGCCCGAGCCGTACACGGGACTCCCGCTGCTGGCCGCCGCACCGCTCGTGGCGGGCGCCACGCTCTCCTTCCGCGCCGCGCTCGCCGTCGTGTGTGTCACCTGCGTGGTCTCGGTGGCGGTGGACATCGAACGCCGACGCCCAGCGACGCCCTTGCTCGTCGATCTGGCCGTCGTCGGCCTGATCGGCGTGCTGGCTCTGGGGGTCAACCGGCTCATTGTGCGGCAGGGGCGGGATCTGGCACTGGCCAGGGATGTCGCGGAGGCAGTCCAGCGGGCGGTGCTCCCGCACCCGCCGAGGGAGGTCGGGCCGCTGGACGTGGCCGCGGGGTATACAGCGGCACAGGCCGAGGCACGGATCGGCGGTGACTTCTACGCGGTGCAGGAGACACCGTTCGGAGTGCGGATGATCATCGGGGATGTGCGGGGCAAGGGCATCGCGGCGGTCGCCGCCGTGTCGGTCGCGATCGGAGCGTTCCGTCAGGAGGCCGAGTACGCCCCCACCTTGGTCACGCTGGGAGAGCGGATGGACGAAGCGATGGCCAGGGCAGCGGCCCGTGGCGGTCCAGTGACCTCCACGGAGGGCTTCACCACCGCCGTGCTCGCCGAGGTGTCCGCCGACGGCGAGGTGCTGAGCCTGGTGAACCGCGGACATCCGCCTCCGTACCTGGTGCACGAAGGGCATTTCGTACCGCTCGACCCGGCCGTCCCACAGCTGCCTCTCGGGGTGGGCCTCGGCGATATCGCTCCCCCCGGCCCCGTATCCGTCGACACGCTGCGACTGCCGCCCGGTGCCTCCCTCCTGCTGATCACCGACGGTGTCACCGAGGCGCGGGACAGCCGGGGGGCCTTCTACGACCCGGTCCGCTCGGAGCGCATGCGCAGGTCGTTCAAAGATCCGGAGACGCTGGTCGATGCCCTCACCAAAGACGTCGGCCGCTGGACCGAAGGCAACCGCGAGGACGACATGGCCATCCTGGCCGTCACCCGACGCCGCCTTTCCCGCCCCACCTGACCAGGAAACGAGCAAGGGTGTCGCCGCAGGGGGCGGGGCGGGGGCCCGCTCGGCACCGGCAGCCTGCCGAACGCGGGAGAGGCTCAGCCGGCGTCCGGGGCCGGTTGGCCGCCGGACGGGCGTGACAGCATGCGGCCATGCCTCTCCCGCACCCCGACGGCGATTACGCGATCACCGCGATGTACTCCGTACCCGATGACGCCTGGTACTTGGAACTGGACCTCGTGGCCGGGCAACGCAGCCTTGTGACCGCGATCGTCCCCGACGAGGACCCGGCACGGGAGCCGACGGTGTGTTTCCACCCTCATGGGCCACACCTGGACGTTCCCTACGAGGTCATGCGCTGGTTCATGGAACAGGTCGAGGAAGAGATCCGCACGTCCCGCGCCTGGATGCGGCTGCGTCCCGAGCTTGTCGAGATCATTTACCAACTGCGGCAGGAGTACCTGGGGGTCATCGACGATGACGACTTTCGTCATGTCCTGGCGGAGGTGCGCACCGAAGTCCCCGAGGCAGACCTCCCCGCCGTCCTTGAGGCAGCCTTCGGGCGGAGGCCCGACGGCACCACCGTGGACCAGTGACAAGCACTACGGTCGCCAGGCGACCAACGACGCAGAACCAAGGCGCCGCCGCCTGTCCGGCTGTCCGACTGTCCCGAAATGCCCGTAGGGGCACCCGCCGTTCCTGACTCGGATCCCAGCTCGGCAAGGACCGCCGCGTGGTCGGACGACCAAACGCCATTCACCGCCCGGTCTGAGGCGTCGAAGAAGACATGGCCGGGGGCGGCGGTTGCCGTTTTTGCCGTTTTGTAGCCGCCGAACAGCCGGACCTCGTCGGAGTCCGGCCATGCGTTGAAGTCCCCCGTGATCACAGGCGGGAAGGCGGTCCCGGTTCGATGGGCCACGACGAACTCCGCGAGCACTCCGACCTGTTCGCAGCGCACCGCAGAGGCGTCAACGGCTGAGGACGGCGTTGCCCGTGGCGCGGGCACTTTGCCCGTCCCGTGAGCACGAGATGGCGCAGGCAGCGATACCCACCAGGGCGCCATGGTCACCGTTCTGCGGAACCGCCTGCGGCACACCCGGCCCATATGACCCGGGATGGTCCGGGCACATCTGCGCAGCCGCGGTCAGGTGTCCTCGGGGTCCAGCTCGAACGTGAAATAGACGCTCAGTGTGTCTACGAGTCGCCAGAGGCCGGCCCTCTGAGCACGACGCCCGGTAGGACCACCGCATGCCCGGAACGGTTGCCTCTGCCGAACAGCGGCAAGCTGGCAGCCTGGCGGTTTGCCCCACGGCCGCCGAAGGTCGGTCGCCGACAGGCTTACGATCAGCCGGCCGCACCCGGGCCACTTCCGAAGCGGAACCCCAGAGCCTTCATCAACTCCGTCACCAGGTCCTCCGCGAGCGGGTCCGCCTCGGCCGCGAGTACCGCGGCCACCGCGTCAGAATCAGCTTCACGGCCGGCTTCTCTTGCCCATGCCACGGCAGGCCCAACCGCCATCGTGTTCCGCTCGGTTATCTCCTCTGGAGCTCCGTAAGAGTCCCGCGCTGTCTGCGGTGACAGCACGCATTCCCACCTCTGCCCCTGCGGGCTCGTCGCTTCTACCGCCACCACATCACTGTCAAACACATGGGCGACGAGCACCGGAGCCCGGGTCTCTTCGATGATTGAGTCGGCAGGTCTTCCACCGCCATGAAGTTGCACCATCTGCCACACACCATCCTGGGCGGACCAACACCTCTCGCCGCCCGCCTGGTTCATCGCAGGCAACTCCGTCAGAGGTCTGTCGCTCCGGGCTATCACGAAAGATCCAAAGAATCCCATGGGCGGAGACCGTAGACCCCACCACTGACAGACCCCACGTTCGTCCCGTCGGGGCTGGTGCGGGCTGTCGGGGCCGGGTCCGACCGTCGGGCTCGGATCGGACCGTCGGGGCCGCTTCGGACCGTCAGGTCCCGACGGCTCACCGCCGATCGGCGCACCGGCGGAAATTCCCTACCGTGGTGGCCGGAAAGGGCGGAGACTCCTCTCATGGCTGACATGGGGTCGTTTCGGGAAGCGGTCATGGCGTGGGCGGCCGGTGGTCCCGGCGACCCCGCGCGCGAGCTGGCCGCGCGGCTGCCCGTCCGGGCAGTCGTCCTGCTCGAAGGGCCGAGCGACGCCGCAGCGGTCGGCGCGCTGGCCGCGAGCCGCGGCCGGAACCTGGCTGCCGAAGGAATCTGTGTCCTGCCGATGGGCGGGGCGATGAACGTCGGGCGCTTCGCCCGCCTCCTCGGGCCACCCGGCCTGGGCGTGCGCCTCACGGGGCTGTGCGACGAGGCGGAGCGTCGCTATTACGCCCGCGGCTTGGAGCGGGCCAGTGCGGCAGAGCAAGGGTTCTTCGTCTGCGCGGCGGACCTGGAGGACGAACTCATCCGCGCGCTGGGCGTGACACGCGTGGCGGAGCTCGTCCGGGCGGAGGGCGACCTGCGCGCCCTGCAGACCTTCCTGCACCAGCCCGCCCAGCAGGACCGCACCCCACAGCAGCAGTTGCGGCGCTTCCTCGGCACGAAGAAGGGGCGCAAGATCCACTATGGCCGCGCCCTCGTCGAGGCCCTCGACCCCGACCGCGTACCCGCCCCACTCGACGGCCTCCTCACCAGTCTCTGACCGCTGGGCGATGTCCCTCTCGGCAGAAGCAGCCGGGCGGCGAGCCCGGCGGTCTCCGTAGTGAGTGGCAACCGCTCGTGCGCGCTTCAGTCACCACGCCTGTCGCTCCCCGACAAGAACGGCAGCCGCAGCCGCTCCGACCCGGCGCCTGTCAAATCACCCCGCCCCACAGCCAGAGCAACGAGCAGCGCGGTTGGGGTGTACCAGCGCTTACGCTCACGCAATGGATCGTGACGAGAAGACGGCGCATCTGGAGTGGTGGGCCAACCAGCGCACATGCCTGGCCCACATTCCCGTCAGAGTGACGGCCACCGCCAACGCAGGTAAGTGGGAGGCCGTGATCTCACCTCCCCTCGACCAAGATGCCTACGAAACCCTGAAACAGCTCATCGACACGGACGACCCCTGCTTCACCCTTCGCTTCGACGACTCCGCCGTCGACGTCCAGACGGAGGGCCTCGACGACGGCGGTCACCTTCGGCTGGCTGCCATCCCCACGTCTTCATCGCCTTGAGCCCCGCGAGCCCGCGAGCCCGCGAGCCCGCAATGATCGACAGGCCGCCGGGTCCACTCCGTGAAGCACCGGTGCGCAGCCGGTTCCGGAAGAGCCGAAGACCCGGGGAAGCTGCTGGCCAGGTGCAGCAGCCCTCGTGGCCACGGAAATGATCGCCACTACTCCCTGCGGCTGGTCCCACGGCATTCGCCGAGCCGCGCGACTTGCGACCCTTCCGCCCCGACTCTCGCGTGGTGATCTTGGCCCTCAGCAGCCTCGCATGCGCTCTCATCTGCTGCTTCAGAGAGGCCAATTGAGGTGGCTGGTAAGTGTTCCCGATCGAAATCGGGTCGCCGGCGCACCCCCGCACTGAAGGCATCAAGGCAGTACCTCCGGCCCCGGGTTCCCTCGTTGCGCGGTCGTCGGTCAGCGGGTGGCGCTGCGTGAGAGGGAGACGGGCCCTGGGCGGGTGGTGGTTGGCGCGGTGGTGGGTGTCCTGGGCCGGGCCGGGTTGTCGTTGCGGGCTTGTTCCAGGGCTCGGGTGAGGTGGATGCGGTACCACATCACCTCGTCGAAGTCGTCCGCTGTCAGTACGCGCTCGTAGGCTTCCCGGGCCGCTGGTGTTGCGGTGATGACCGACGCGAGGGTGGGCCTGAGCCGGCGGAGCAGGGAGCGTTCCAGTGGGTTCTCGGCCACCGAGGCCAGTTCTTCCGGGGGGAGTACGGCGGCGATCACCGCTGCGGACTCCCAGGGGTCCTCGGTCTGGCCCATCAGCTGGCCGACCCTTCGGCTGCGCCACTGGCGCGCCCGCCGGTCCTGTCCGTTGTCGAGCATCACCCGCATCGCGGTGGGGATGTTGCCGCGCAGCAGATCCGGTTCTCGGTCGGCGAAGTCGGTGACCTCGGAGGCGAGATAGAGCCAGACCACCGCGCCGTAGCGGTTCACATAGAACCGGACGGGGCCGAAGCAGCCGGCTCGGGTCAGGCGCAGGACGCGGCCGGGGCCGATGCCCATCAGGGCCGCGGCCTCGGTCGTGCCGACCGTGCGGATGCGCTCGCGGAGAGCGTCGGGGAAGCCCGGCTCGGCCTGCAGCCGGGCGACCTCCTCCGCCGGGACCCGGCGCCGGCCGGGTGCTCCGGCGCCGCCCGGTCGGCCGTCGCTGTCGGCGGCCGGGATCGTTCGTACTTCTCCGAGCTGGGTGGCGAGCTCGAACTCGCCGGTCCTCAGCTCCAGTTCGCGGGCTGCTCGCCCCATCGCGAGCGTCTGCCGCCCGTCGCACATCACTGTCATGTCGGTTCCCCCGCAACTCGGTCGATCACTGACAGTGACGACCATAGCCGCAGTCAATGACAGTGCGTCAACCTCTCCCGCCGACCTGTGGATAACTCTCCGGCCGGCGGAGCGCGACGCCCAGATGCTCCCCGACACGATTGACCAGCAGGGTCATCTCGTAGGCGATCTGGCCCAGATCGGCGTCGGCGCCGGCCAGCACGCACAGGCAGCTGCCGTCCCCCGCAGCCGTCACGAACAACACTCCGTCGTCAAACTCGATCATGGTCTGGCGCACCCGCCCGACACCGAAGTGGAGTGCCGAGCCCTTGGCCAGGCTGTGCAGTCCCGAGGCGACGGCCGCGAGGTGCTCGGAGTTCTCCCGCCCCAGCTCCTCGCTCGCGCCGGTCACCAGCCCGTCAGTGGAGAGCACCAACGCGTGCCGTACCTTCTCCACCCGTTTGGTCAGGTCGTCCAGCAGCCAGTCGAGTCCGCTGCTCAATGCCATGTGCCGCTTCCTCCCCGTATCCCCGTCCGCGCGCCCGGCCGGACGGCAGGCGCGCGGTCCGTCCGCAGCCTGCCGTGCCAGCCTGTCCCACCTCCGCCGTCTCGGCAAGCGGCCCTGCGGTCCGGCGCGCCACACGGCGCGAGTTCGTGCGGCACCGGGAGGATGCCGGTATGGGACACAAGATGAGCAAGGACGAGTGGCAGCGGTTCCTCTCCGAGGGCGCCCGCACCGGCAAACTGGCGACCGTACGGGCCGACGGCGGTCCGCACATCGCCCCCGTGTGGTTCCTCTTGGACGGCGACGACCTGGTGTTCAACACCGGCGCGGAGACCGTCAAGGGCCGCAATCTGGCCCGCGACGGCAGGGTGGCGCTGTGCGTCGACGACGAACGGCCGCCGTTCTCCTTCGCGGTCGTGCAGGGGTCCGCGGAGATCAGCGACGATCTGCCGGAGGTGCGCGACTGGGCGACCCGGATCGCCGCCCGCTACATGGGCGAGGACCGTGCGGAGGAGTACGGCGCCCGCAACGGGGTGCCGGGCGAGGTGGTGGTCC
Source organism: Streptomyces sp. NPDC033270 (assembly GCF_055576575.1). NCBI lineage: Bacteria > Bacillati > Actinomycetota > Actinomycetes > Kitasatosporales > Streptomycetaceae > Streptomyces > Streptomyces sp. NPDC033270. Next base: position 152,842 of record NZ_JBVIRA010000009.1, on the reverse strand, counting down.
GCGTCAAGATCGACAAGGTCGTCGCCGTCGCGGCGCTCGCGGACTGAGGACACCGGGCGGCACCAGCCGTCCGGTGTCCGCGCCGGATCGGGCCGCGGCTCAACCCACCGGCGCCGGCACCCTGGCGGAGTGCCGCCGCCCGGCGTGCTCGACGAGCCGGACCAGGACTTCCTTGCCCGAGTCGCGATCCCTCGCGTCGCAGAGCACGACGGGAGTGCCGCGGTCCAGGTCCAGCGCGCGGGCGACCTCGTCGGCACCGTAGGACCGTGACTCCGCGAAGCAGTTGACGGCCACCAGGAAGGGGATCGAGCGGCGCTCAAAGTAGTCGACCGCGGGGAAGCAGTCCTGCAGTCGACGGGTGTCGGCCAGTACCACGGCTCCCAGTGCGCCCTCGGACAGGTCGTCCCACAGGAACCAGAAGCGGTCCTGTCCCGGGGTGCCGAAGAGGTACAGGGAGAGCCCCTGCCTGATGGTGATGCGGCCGAAGTCCATCGCCACCGTGGTGGTGGCCTTCCGCCCTACCGGTCCGGTGTCGTCGACCGCCTCGCCCGCCGCGGTGAGCCCTTCCTCGGTGCGCAGTGGGCGGATCTCGCTCACCGCCCCCACCAGGGTGGTCTTGCCCGCGCCGAAGCCGCCCGCGACTAAGATCTTCAGGGTCAACTCGGGGTCGGGGACCGGGGCTGCGCCGTCCGGGGCCCCTAGTGCGGCGTTCATCGGCCGTCTCCTCCAGGATGCAGGTCCTGCGCGTCACGGGGTATACGGATGCATGGCTCGACGAGGGGAGCCTGGCGGCGGCAGAGCGCCGCGCGAATCCATGGCGAGGACCGTACCTGGCGCCGACCGGGATGTCCGCCCGTTCGCCAAAGCCGTCGTCTTCTTCGATCAAGAATCCCACCGACCCTGATTTCCATGGTAGTTGGGTCGTACGTTCGTTCCCCGCGGCGGTGGCCCATGGGAGATCATGTCTCCATGACGCAACAACAGGAACGTGAGGAGCTCGGACCGGCCGCCGCCGCGAACACCTCGGCCGGCTCCGTGGAACGCAACGGCATCGATCCGGTACCGGACACCGAGCGGCACGGCACGCCCCGGTCCCTGTTCTGGCCATGGGCCGCATCCGGGCTGTCGCTGCTGTGCATCGCCTACGGGATCTACCTGATGGGCCTCGGCCTCAGTCCCTGGCAGGCGATCGCCACCGGGGCCCTCGGCTATGTGCTCTCGTTCCTCCTGGTGGGGCTGGTCTCGGTCGCCGGTGCCCGTACGGGCGCGCCCACCATGGCGATCGGCCGGGCGTCCTTCGGACTGCAGGGCAACAAGCTGCCCACTTTATTCAGCTATGTCTCCAACGTCGGCTGGGAGACCGTGCTCGTCGCGCTCTCCTCCCTGGGCGGCGCGGTGATTCTGGCGCGGGTCGCGCCCGGCACCTTCGCCCAGGCCGACGGGCGGACGCCGACCACGGCGGCGCAGGCGGTCTGCTTCGCGGTGACGGCGGTCGCGGTGGTGGTCGTCGGCATCTACGGACACGCACTGATCATGAAGGTGCAGAAGTATCTGACCTGGGCCGTCACCGTACTGACCGTGGTGTACATGGCGCTGATGGCCGACCGCGTCGAATGGTCCGCTCTGGGGGACGGCCGCTCGGGCGACCTCGGCACGTTCGTCGGCGGCGTGGTGTTCGCGATGACGCTCCTGGGGCTGGGCTGGGTCAACTGCGGCGCGGACTACAGCCGCTATCTGCCGCGTACGAGCAGCGGGCGGGCGATCACCGGGTGGACCACGCTGGGCGGGGTGCTGCCGCCCCTGGTACTGCTGGTCTTCGGCGTGCTGCTGAACGCCGGTGATCCCAAGCTCGCCGAGGCCGCGGCCGCCGACCCGGTGGGCGCCCTCGCGGCGGAGCTGCCGACCTGGTTCCTGGTGCCGTATCTGCTCACCGCCATCGGGGGCTTCGCCTCCGGAGCGATCATGGACATCTACAGCTCGGGCATGTCGATGCTGGCGCTGGGCATCCCCGTCCGCCGGCACCTCGCGGTCCTGGTGGACGGTGTGCTGATGGCCGTCGGCGGCTGGTACGTCCTGTTCGTCTCGCCCAGCTTCTTCGCCACGTTCCAGGCGTTCCTGTCGATCATCGGGGTGGCGATGGCCGCCTGGACGGCGGTCTTCCTGGTGGAGCAGTGGCGCCGCCGCCACACCGGTTTCGACCTGCGAAACGTACGGTCCCTGGGCTGGCCGGCGGTGCTCTCACTGATCGTCGCCACCGTCGTCGGGCTGGGCCTGATCACCTCGGCGGACCCCCACATCGCCCGGGCCGTAGGCTTCCTGCTGACCGACAGCGCCGCGAAGGGCACGCTGGGCGCCATGAACCTCGGCGTCGTAGTGGCGCTGGCCGTCGCCGGCGTCCTGTACGCCCTCACCGCCCCCCTCGCCGCCCGGCGCACCCCGCCCGAAGGAACACCATGACCGACCACCACGCCGACCGGCCGCACGAGGTCCGGGCGTTCTTCGCGGCCCGCGCCGCCGGCTGGGACGCCAAGTTCCCCGACGACGGTCCCGCCTATGCGGCGGGCGTCGGCGAACTGGGCCTGCAGGAGGGCGACCGGGTGCTGGACGCCGGCTGCGGCACCGGGCGGGCGCTGCCCGCGCTGCGAAAGGCCGTGGGCCCGCGCGGCGCGGTGCTGGGCGCGGACCTCACCCCGGAGATGCTGCGGGCCGCCGTACGGGCCGGGCGCGGCCGGCATGCGGCGCTGCTGCTCGCGGACGCGGCCCGGCTGCCGCTGCCCCCGGCCTCCCTGGACGCGGTCTTCGCCGCCGGCCTGATCTCCCATCTGCCGGACTCGGCGGGCGGGCTCGGCGAACTGGCCAGGGTCGTACGCCCCGGTGGCCGGCTCGCCCTCTTCCACCCCATCGGGCGGGCCGCCCTCGCCGCGCGCAAGGGCCGCCCGCTCACCCCCGACGACCTCCGGGCCGAGCCGAATCTGCGTCCCCTCCTGGCCGGGAGCGGCTGGGACCTGACCCGGTACGAGGACAAGGACGACCGCTATCTTGCGCTGGCGGTCCGCCGGGGCTGAGCCCGGCCACCGGGCCCGTGGTTCAGGACGCCGCCGGGCTCTCCCCATGGGGGACCGGGCAGCCGCCGGTGCGGCGGGAGGCGGGGAAGGTGCCCAGTTCGGCCACCCGGAAGCCGTTCGGATAGCCCTTGATCTCGGGGTTCTGGCGGGCGTAGTGCGGGGTGCGGCGGGGCGGCAGCAGCCGTACGGCCTTGGCGCGCAGCTTCAGGGCGCCGCGTACGGCCTTTTGGACCGCCGGTTTGGGCCGCTCGTAGCGGAAGGCGTCCAGCAGCGCGTCGTCCAGGAGGGCCTTGCTCGCGCCGCGCACCACCGGGGCGAGCGGTCCGTACCAGCCCGCCATCAGGTCCAAGGTGGCGTCCGACACCCGTCGGGCGCCCTCGTCCCAGCCGAAGTGTGCCGCCTCGTAGGCATCGAGGCACCGCTCGAAGTCCTCGTAGGTCTGCGGGAGTTCGGCGATGCCCATATGGCTGCCGAGGGTGCGGTAGTAGGCGGCGACGGCACGCTGTTCATGCTGGGTCAGGCGCCGCCAGCCGTATGCGTCGAGCCAGCGCTTGGGCACCACCACGAAGGTGCACAGGACATAGCGCATGTCGTCGTTGGTGATGTCGTAGCGGCGGTGCATCTGGTTGATACGGCGGATCGCCGTCCGGCCGTCCTCGCCGTCGAAGCCGTGCTCCAGGACGGCGTCCAGAAGGAGGGCGGTGTCGTCATAGCGCTTCTGGGTGCGGTCCGTCAGTTCGGCCGTCTGCGCCAGTAACCGGCCGATGCTGGGCACGGCGTAGGTGCGGTACAGCGCGAGTTCCAGGGCCCTGGTGATGTCCCAGGGAAACTCGTGCGTCGCGATGATGCGGTAGATCCGCAGGAAGTCGCGCTCCGGGTCGAGCCGCCGGATCTCCTTGAGCCAGTCGTAGCGCCGCACCTGGCACCTGTCCCTTCGATCGCCGAAAGGGCAATTTTAGGGGTGGGCAAGGGGGTTGAAGGATGGCGGCGGCCGCCAGTTCCGGCGGCGTATGGCCGGATTCCGTCGCCTCGGGAGCCGGTTTACGTCGCCTCAGGAGCCGGTTTACGTCGCCTCAGGAGCCGGTTTACGTCGCCTCAGGAGATCGCCGTGGGGTCCGCCACGGCCAGCGCCCGCCGCACCGGCATACCGGTGCGCCCGGCCAGCGCCAGCCGCTCACGGACCTCGCGCGGGGCGCGCGGGCGGTAGCCGGGGCCCGTACCGCAGCAGCCCCCGTGGAACGTCAGGCCCGCGCGCAGTACCGCCTCCAGAGCGCGCCAGCCCGCCACGTCCCGCCGCTTGGGGACCGCCAGCTCGGCGCCCGCGTCGATCAGCTCGCCGCGGCACTGCGGGCAGTGTCCGGGGCCGGGCCCGGTCGGCGTCCTCTTCCACGCGGTCCGGCAGCCCAGGCACACGAAGTGCATCCGGCGGCTGTAGAAACACATAGGCGCAGCGTAGGGCTGGTGACAAGCCGCTACCAACCCCATTAGGGTGCGCCGACATACTGAGCCACGGACCGGGATGGGGAGGCCTCGTGCCCACGACCGAGAGCGCCGACGACGACCAGTTGTTCGTGCTGACGGCGGTGCTGCTGACGCCCGCGCAGTTCCCGAACTGTGCGAAGCAAGGGACGACAGCCTCGACCCTACCGTCCGCAAGTCGACGACAGTACGGAGAGGCGCTGTGACCAGGCATGATGAGGCTCAGGACGATCAGCTCTACGTCCTGACCGCCGCTCTCCTGACCCCAGCCACCTTCCCGGCCGTACTGGGCAACGACTACCCGGAAGCCTGTGCGGTGCTCGGCCTGACTCCGATCGCGGACGGGTACGGCCTGGTCCTTGGGCAGGACGGCGACGGAGCGCGGTGGACCGTGGTCGTGGATGACGTGTCCCTCGTAGCCGTAGCCATCTCCTCATGGGACTGCGGCATGGAGTACGACCTGTCGCCGGACGAGCACTCCATCGTGGCCGGGCTCCCAGGCTGGCCGCTCCCCCTCGCCGTGGCGGCTCCGGGGGTACCCGCCCCGCACGACCCAGAGCCAGACGTTGATGATCCCGACGCCCGGCCTCTCGCACCACCTGACGCAAGCACCTGGGGCCCAGCACAGCGGCGGCTCGGTGCCGACGAGATTGCTTTGCAGTGGGCGACCTGGCGATCGCAGATCGACGACACAACCTTCGCCACCGATACCGACGCTGATGCGGCAGCCGGCGAGGGCGCAGGCAGGCCCAGCGGTGTCCGCCGGGTGCTCACCGAGGCCAGCGCCTACATCGACAACCCTCCGCCCATCGGGCGTGTCCGATCCGCCTTCGCCACCGAGGACGCTCGTACGCTGCGCGCTGACGGTCCCGGCTGGTCGCTGGTCGCCAGGACCGACGACATCGCGTTCGTGCTGCTGGATGAGGAACCCGGCGAGGTGCATCCGGTAGGCCGTGGGGCCGAGCTGCCCGGCCTTTTGGAAGCGCTGGACAAGATGGCGGTGCGACCGTCCTGACGCGGAATTCCGGCAGACACAACGAAGCCCCCGGGATCGCGTCCTCGGGGGCTTCTTCGTGGCTGTGAAAGCTACGGCTTCCAGTCGTCGCGGTAGTCGCGGTCTCCCATGTCGCCGAACGGCCTGGCGACCTCAAGCATCAGCTCGCCGAGCACTGTGGCGTTGGCATTGTTGCCAGCGTTGCACGAATAGCAGTCTCGGCACGGACGGGTGGTGGTGTCGTCCAGAACCGCCTACTCGTTGCTGACGCCGTTGCCGCTGAGAACCGGGATGTCGTCGAGGAGGTGCGAGATCGGCTCATCGCCATTGGCCGGGGTTGAGTTGTCGGCGCACTGCTGGTTCTGTGGCGCGGACAGGATGGGGATGTCCTGGACTGCGACGATGTTGACCAGGCCGATCAGTTGCTGAATGTTGGCTTTGATGGGAATGCCCAGGCAGAGCTTGTTCAGGCTGTCCGTGACAAGGCTGCCCTGAGGCGACATGTCGCCGCGGGTACCCGAGTTGCCGTATGCGTCCTGGGCGTGGTGGCCATTGACAGTCGCAGTGCCGCTGCCGTGGCCGATGGCTGCCGCCGGGGCGGCGCTGACCGCGCCAAGGGCGAGCACGATTGTTGCTGTTGCGAGTACCTGCTTGATCATTCAGTTCCTTCCGGTTCGGGGAGCAGCCGGTGGGGGGCCGGACGCCTCCTGCCAGCCCGTCTTCGCACGTGTGCGGCTGGCACAGAGGGTCAGCCGATGGCGGTCCCAGGGGAGGCTTGGCAACTCGCATGCGGTGAAACCATATTTACGGCGGATTCCTCCTCGCGGGTGAGGCAAGGGCGGTCGCCGTGTTCGACGCGCCAGACAGGAGCAGGCCCTGTACGCGAACGTCGGCGGACCGGACGTCATGGGAGACCAGCTCGACCACCTCACGGCGGTGATGAGCCTGCCGCCGCGGGTGAGCCTGGGCCTCGTGCCTTCCACGGCCGCCACAGGGATCTGACTTGGTCACTCATTCTCGATGTTCGATGACAGGCTCGTGCTCGTGGAGACGTTTTCCGCCGAACCATCCGTCACGCAGCCGCGCGAGATCGAGCTATACACGAAAGCGTATTCACTGCTCAAGCAATCGGCGGTTTACGGAGAGAGCGCCAGACTGCTCCGGAATGGTGCACGAGTTCGTACACTGAGACGGAGAACTGCGTCGAAGTCGCCGATAGTGACCCGACTCAGGTCCTGGTTCGGGGTACGAAGGACCGAGAGGGGGCCGTTCTCATCCTTACGCCTGCCTCCTGGGCAGATTTCGTGGAATTCAGCAAGACCGTCGTCACCTGAGAGATCCTACCGGCCGGCCACTTCTCGCAAGGAGGGGACATTTCTCTCGGCAACCCCAACGGTCAAGCCCCCCGGGTGCCTTATACTCCGCGTATGGCACAGAAGATCGTCACCATCTATACGGACGACCTCACGGGTGAAGAAACCGAAGAGGCCGCCACCCACGTCCTCAGTCTCGACGGCGTGACGTACGAAATTGACCTGGGTCCTGACAGCTACGAACAGCTGTTGCAGGCCGTCGCCCCGTTCACGAAGGTTGGGCGAAAGGTTGGCAGGACCCGTAAGGCCCACAAGGCCACTGCTGCCGCCAGCCGTGAAGACAGCGCAGCGATCCGCGCATGGGCCAAGGAACAGGGCTACGAGGTCAGCAACCGCGGCCGGGTGCCGGCTGAGGTACGCGAGGCGTACACCAAGGCCCACTGACCGAACAGCGGAAGCCCCTCACTGCCTTGTGAGGGGCTTCCATGCTGCGGCAGAGTCATCCAAACCTCAGACAGATGAGCCATTGAGCGATTGAAGAAAGGGCGAGAAATGAAGGGGGTAATGGCACATACAATCTCGCAAAACCCCGTCGGGGACGCCGTTCTTCAATCATGTACGAATCTGGGGCTTCCGTATCGTGGATGGCATACCAGGCCGTCGGGCTGTTGAGTATGGAAACAATCCAGGCCAACTGCGAGGGCTCGCAGTCACCCAATGGGTGGATTCGGGGTGTGGCCTGGTCCCCGCTCCGACCCGTGCTCTTCGGAAGTTTGCGGCTCCAGCCGAGCCCACAGGGCGCGATCGGCGGAATCGATTGCCCAACTGGGGTGAACAACGGCGCGGGATGGGATGCTGAATCGTTCCAGCTGTGGACACTGGCTTAGCAACAGACAAGACCGAAACGTCTCATTCATCACCCCCAAGACCCCGGGTGACAGTCGAGTCATCTACGCGAATGCGAAATCTGACGTCTACGCCTGGGGCAACAGCTACGGTCCGGCGTTCTGCGTTCAAACCAAATTCGCCATGTGCTACGTCTGGGATGAGGACTGGAGGTTCCGCGGGAGGTGGGAGAAAGGGGCGGGTTACGGCGAGGCGTTCAATATCGAAATTAGGCACAACCATGACAAATTTGGGCTCACCGTGAAAGAAGACGGCATTATCGAGCCCTACTACCTCCGACACCGCGGCGAGGCGAGGCGAAGGTTCTCCTGCCTCGCCGCTCTGCTGTCCCTGCTCCGAGGCCATAGGGCATCAGAGTGTCGCGGCTGAGGGAGTCACATGCCTTCGCGTCATGGACTTCAACATCACCGCGGAGGAGGACGGCTCCGGCGCGCGCTGGACGGTGGCGACGGAGGATGTGTCGCTGGTGGCGTGTGCGATCGCGGCCTGAGACTGCGGCGTGGCGCGAGCAGGTGGACGGCGACGTCAGCTTCGCCGCACCGGGGGACGAGGCCCACGAAGGCGTGCGCCGGGTGCTGGCGAGGTGCACCCCGTGAGTCGGGGGCCCGAACTGCCCGGTCTGCCGGCGTCGCTTGACGAACTGGCGGCGCGGCCGGTCTGAGCGCGGCCGGCCCGGGCCCCCGCGGTCTGCGGCGGGGGCCCGTCTGCTCAGCGGCCGAGCTGTTTGCGGCCGACCCGGCGCAGGCGGCGGCGCTGGGAGGAATCGAGGGTCAGATACGCGACGGCCGGGACGCCGACCATGACCAATACGGCCGCCCAGAAGGGCAGCAGCCACAGCAGGATCACTCCCACCGCAACGCCGCCGATCGCGACCTTCGCCTGTGTGGACATCCTTCACGCCCCTTTCGCGGCGCCCGCCGCACTCTGTGTACTCCATTGAACGCCGTTTCCACGCCGCAGGTTCCCTGTACGGCGCCGCGGTGCTGTACCCTCGGGCGCTTCAGGCGCCATTAGTCAAACTTGAGGAGTCCCGGACCCAGTGCCCTCCCTCCCCACGGTCACCCCGGCTCGGCCCGCCGAGCTCGCCCGCTGTGCGGCGGTCTTTCTGCCGTCGGATCCGCCACGAGCCGGGCGGGTCGCCTTCTGGCGCCCCGACGGCGAGCCCGTCGCCGACACACCGCACGACCGGCTGGGCGTCGCCCTGCCCGACGAGGACGGTGCGGTCGAGGTGTGCGAGGTCCCCGCCCTGGTGCTGCCCGTCGCCGACGCGCTGCCCGTGCTCACGCGCGCCCGGGCCGCCCGGGGCACCCATCCGGCGGCGGCCTTCTGGGGGGCCGCGGCCGTGCTGGCGCTCCAGTTGGCGGCACGCGGACGGCTGCTGCCAGGGGTGAGCCCCGAGGGATTCGACGCCTGGCGGGCGGGTCCGCTCGATCCGGGGGACGTCGGGCGGCTGCGTGAACTCGCGGCCGCGATGCCGCCGTACGCGCACGCCGTCCCCCTTGCGGACAGCGACCCGGTGGCGCTGCCCGACCCCGAGCGGCAACTACGGGCCTTCCTCGACGCGGTGGCGGACGGGCTGCCCCGCTCCCCCGCCGCGGCGCTGGTCACCGGCGCGCCGGCCTTCGCGGCGACCGCGCCCAGTCACGTCCCCGAGCAGCGCGCCTGGGCCGCGGACGTCGCCGCCGGCCATGACGCGGGCGTACGGATCTCCCTGCGGGTGGAGGTCCAGGGGGTCGAGGTCCAGGGGGTGAACGGCCCTGGCGGCGAGGACGCCTCGCGCACCCCCGGCGACACCGCTTCCTCCCCCTCCTTCACCGCCGTGCTGCAGCTGCACAGCCTCACCGACCCGGCGCTGGTCGCGGACGCCGCCGAGGTGTGGGTGGGAACCTCGCCGGCGGGGCAGGCGTTCGGGCCTCGGGCGCGGATGGACACGCTGCTGACGCTGCGCCGCGCGGCCGGCGCCTGGGCTCCGCTCACCCCGCTGTTGTCCGCGGCGGTGCCCGACGCGCTCCAGCTCGCCGACGAGGAGGTCGCCGAGCTGCTCGGGCCGGCCTCGCGCGCGCTGGCCGCCGCCGGAGTGCAGGTCCACTGGCCGAAGGCGCTGGCACGCACCCTGACCAGCCGGGCCGTGGTGGGGCCGCCCGACGCGACGGACGGCACCGATCCGGACGGGCCGGAGTCGGCGCTGCCGTCCTTGCTGTCGGCGAACGCGCTGCTGTCGTTCAGCTGGCGGTTCGCGGTCGGCGACCAGGAGATCGGCAGGGCGGAGCTGGACCGGCTCGCCGAGGCGGGGCGGCCGCTGGTCCGGCTGCGCGGCCAGTGGGTGCTGATCGACCCGGAGGCCGTACGGGTCGCACGGGACCGCCGGGACCGCAAGGTCACCCCGCTCGACGCGCTCGGCGCCGCGCTCACCGGCAGTGCCGAGGATCCGGCAGGCGGCCGTGTCCAGGTGCAGGCCTCGGGCTGGCTCGCCCGGTTGCGCGACCGGCTCGCCGACCCCGAGGGCGCCGACGACGCCCCGGTCCGGCAACCCGCGGCGCTCACCGCGACCCTGCGCGACTACCAGCTGCGCGGTCTCGGCTGGCTGCACCGGATGACGTCGCTGGGGCTGGGCGCCTGTCTCGCCGACGACATGGGACTCGGCAAGACGATCACGCTGATCGCGCTGCATCTGCACCGGCAGCAGGAGCGTGCGTCCGCCGGTCCGACCCTGGTGGTCTGCCCCACCTCCCTCATGGGCAACTGGCAGCGGGAGATCGAGAAGTTCGCGCCGGGCACACCGGTGCGCCGCTTCCACGCCGGGCGGCGCAGCCTGGCGGCCCTGGCGGACGGCGAGTTCGTCCTGACCACGTACGGGACGATGCGCCTGGATGCCGCGAAGCTCGCGGAGGTGGACTGGGGGCTGGTCGTCGCCGACGAGGCGCAGCACGTCAAGAATCCCTTCTCCGCGACCGCCAAGGCGCTGCGGACCCTGCCCGCCAAGGCCCGGGTGGCGCTGACCGGCACCCCGGTGGAGAACAACCTGTCGGAGCTGTGGGCGATCCTCGACTGGACGACGCCCGGCATCCTGGGGCCGCTCGGCCGGTTCCGTACGCGCTGTGCGCGGGCCGTCGAGGGCGGCGTGGCGGCGTCCGCGGAGGCGGGCGCGGCGGCCGAGCACCTGGCCCGGCTGGTGCGGCCCTTCCTGCTGCGCCGCCGCAAGTCCGATCCGGGGATCGCGCCGGAGCTGCCGCCCAAGACGGAGACCGACCGTGCGGTGGCGCTGACCAGGGAGCAGGCCGGGCTGTACGAGGCGGTGGTGCGCGAGGGGCTCGACGAGATCTCCGGGACGGACGGGGTCGCCCGCCGCGGGCTGGTCGTCAAGCTGCTCACCTCGCTCAAGCAGATCTGCAACCACCCCGCGCAGTATCTGAAGGAGTACGGCCCCGGGGACGGCGCGGCGGCCGTCACGGTCTCCGGGCGCTCGGGGAAGGTCGAGCTGCTGGACGAGCTGCTCGACACCCTCCTGTCCGAGGGCGCGAGTGTGCTGGTGTTCACGCAGTACGTGCAGATGGCGCGGCTGCTGGAGGCCCATCTGGCGGCTCGGGGAGTGCCCACGCAACTGCTGCACGGCGGGACGCCGGTGGCCCGGCGCGAGGAGATGGTGCGGCGGTTCCAGGACGGTGCGGCGCCGGTGTTCCTGCTGTCGCTGAAGGCGGCCGGTACCGGGCTGAACCTCACCCGGGCGTCGCATGTCGTGCACTTCGACCGCTGGTGGAACCCGGCCGTCGAGGCGCAGGCCACCGACCGCGCGTACCGCATCGGGCAGACCCAGCCGGTGCAGGTGCACCGGTTCGTCACGGAGGGCACGATCGAGGACCGGATCGCCGAAATGCTCTCCCGTAAGCAGCGGTTGGCGGACGCGGTCCTGGGATCCGGCGAGGCCGCGCTGACCGAACTCACCGACGCCGAGCTGGCGGACCTGGTCGCACTGCGAGGGAGCGAGCGATGAACACACCCGGGAACGACACGGCGGGATACTCCGACGGGGCCGCGGCGGCCGCCTCCGAGCGGACGTTCGCCGCGCTGCCGGCGACGCGCGGCCGGGCCTTCGCGCGGAGTTGGTGGGGACAGGCCTGGCTCAAGGCGCTGGAGGACTCCGCGCTCGACGGCCAGCAGGTCAAACTGGGCCGGCGGCATGCGCGGGCCGGTGCGGTCGGCGCGGTGTCGGTACGCCCCGGGACGATCACCGCGCTGGTCCAGGACCGTGACCACACGCGCCACCGGTCCGACGTCCTGCTGCAGCAGTTGAGCGCGGCCGACTGGGACCGCTTCCTGGACCTGGTCGCGGACCGGGCCGGGCATATCGCGGCGCTGCTGGACCGGGACATGCCGCCGGTCCTGGTCGAGGACGCGGCCGCCGCCGGGATCGAACTCCTGCCGGGCATCGGCGACCTGGAGCCGGAGTGCGACTGCGGGGCATGGGACCACTGTGCGCATTCGGCGGCGCTGTGCTACCAGGTGGCGCGGCTGCTCGACGAGGACCCGTTCGTGCTGCTGCTGTTGCGCGGCCGGGGCGAGCGGGAGCTGCTCGACGAGCTGCAGGCGCGCAGCGCGGCACGGGCGGCGGTGCCCGCCGGCGAGGACGCGCCGGCCGCGGAACCGGGTGCGGGGGTGCCGGCCGCCGAGGCGTACGCGGCGCGCGACATTCTGCCGCCGCTGCCCGCGCCACCGCCGCCGGTCGACACTCCAGGTGCCGCACCGGCGCTCGGCGGCGGCACCCCGCCCGCGCCCGGAGTGACGGTGGCCGCACTGGAGTTGCTGATCGAGGACACGGCCGAGCGCGCCCGGCAACTGCTCGCGGACGCGCTCGGCGCCGGGCACCCGGACAGTGTGCCGCCGCCCCCTCTGACGCCCGCCCAGGACGCGGTGCGCATGGCGGCGAGGGGCCTTGGGGAGGAGATATCGACGCGGCTGGCGGCCGGTTCGGGGCGCGATCCACGGGGTCTGGCGCTGGCCGTACGAGCCTGGGAGCTGGGCGGCGCCGCCGGGCTCGCGGTCTTGGAGGAGGAGTGGACACCGGAGCCGGAGGCGCTGGCCCGGGCCGCCGGCCGGCTCGCGGCCGCCTGGGGGGACGGCGAGACCCGGCCACGGCTGCGGGCCGCCGGCAACCGCTGGACGGTGGTCGGCGGCGATGCCCAGCTGCGCTACGGGCGGGACGGGCGCTGGTGGCCGTATCGCAGGGAGGGCGGGCGGTGGGTGCCCGCGGGCCCGGCCACGGACGATCCGGCGGGCGCGCTCGCGGGGCTGTCGGCGCAGGAGTGAGCGGTCCGGGGGCGGCGCGGCCACGGGCCGCCTGCGGGGCGGGGGCGGTCGCCGGACCGGGCTGGCCCGATCCGCCCCATCCGGCTGCGCCGTGCCCCCGGCCGTGATTCGCTGAGCCCACCCCCCGCCAGGCAAGTCGCCCGCAGCAGGAGGACCAGTGACCGGTACTTCGCAGCCCGCGCCGCAGCAGCCGGCTTACGGACAGCCGCAAGGGACCGCCGACGACACGCACCGCGCACCGCACCCCCCTGGCCGCCCGCACCCCCGCCTCCGGTACTACGAGGACCGCTCGCCGGGCAGCGGAGCGCTGCCGCCGCGTGCCTGGTACGCGAGATCGGACGCCGCCCGGCTCTCGCTGCACGGCACCTGGCGGTTCCGGCTGTCGGCGCGCGCCGACGCCGAGGACGACGCGTTCACCCGCCCGGACTTCGACGACGCCCAGTGGCAGCAGCTGCGGGTGCCGGGCACCTGGGCGCTCAAGGGCTTCGGCGCGCCCGCGTACACCAACACCGCCTACCCCTTTCCGGTCGATCCCCCGAGGCTGCCGGACGAGAACCCCACCGGCGACCACCGGCACGTCTTCGATCTGCCCGACGGCTGGGACGAGGGGCCCGCGGTGCTGCACTTCGGCGGGGTGGAGTCCTGCGCCCGGGTGTGGCTCAACGGGCGGGAGCTGGGGCACTTCAAGGGCAGCCGGCTGCCGCACGAGTTCGAGGTCGGGCATCTGCTGCGGCCGCGCCGCAATGTGTTGGCGGTGCGGGTCCACCAGTGGTCGTCGGGCAGCTATCTGGAGGACCAGGACCAGTGGTGGCTGCCGGGCATCTTCCGGAACGTGTCGGTCCACCGCCGTCCCGAGGGCTCGGTCGTCGACCACTTCGTGCACGCCGGGTTCGACCACGTCACCGGGCGGGGCACGCTGCGCGTGGAGTGCGAGCCCGGCGGGCGGGTGACCGTACCGCAGCTGGGGCTCGATCTGGCGACCGGACAGAGCGCGACGGTCGCGGTGCGCCCCTGGACCGCCGAGGAGCCGCACCTCTACGACGGGGAGCTGGTCACCGCCGGCGAGCGGGTCCCGCTGCGGATCGGGTTCCGTACGGTCCGGGTCGAGGACGGACTGCTGAAGGTCAACGGCCGCCGGATCCTGCTGCGCGGCGTCAACCGCCATGAGTTCCACCCGCTTTACGGGCGCACCGTCGGCCCGGAGACGATGCGCCGCGATCTGCTGCTGATGAAGCGGCACAACATCAACGCGGTGCGCACCAGCCACTATCCGCCGCACCCGGCGTTCCTCGACCTCTGTGACGAGCTGGGCATGTGGGTCGTCGACGAGTGCGATCTGGAGACGCACGGCTTCGCCCAGCAGGGCTGGCGGGGCAACCCGGTCGACGACGAGCGCTGGGAGCCGGCCCTGCTCGACCGGGCCCGCCGGATGGTCGAGCGGGACAAGAACCACCCCAGCGTCGTGCTGTGGTCGCTGGGCAACGAGTGCGGGACGGGCCGCGGGCTCTCCGCGATGGCCTCCTGGATGCGCGAGCGCGACCCGTCCCGCCCGCTGCACTACGAGGGCGACCGCAGTTGCGCCGACACCGACGTCTACTCCCGGATGTACGCCGACCACGCCGAGGTGGAGCGCATCGGGCAGCGCGCCGAGGAGCCGCTGGCCGATCCGGACCTCGATGCCCGGCGGCGTGGACTGCCCTTCCTGCTCTGCGAGTACGCGCACGCGATGGGCAACGGGCCGGGCGGGCTGAGCGAGTACCAGCGGCTGTTCGAGACCTACCCGCGCTGCCAGGGCGGGTTCGTGTGGGAGTGGATCGATCACGGGCTGCGGCAGCAGACACCGGACGGTGCGGTGTTCCACGCCTACGGTGGCGACTTCGGCGAGGAGCTGCACGACGGGAACTTCGTCTGCGACGGGCTGGTCTTTCCCGACCGGGTGCCCTCACCGGGCCTGATCGAGTTCAAGAAGGTCGTCGAGCCGGTGCGGATCGCGGGTGAGGCCGCGGGCGACGGCCGAGCGGACGCGGTCCGGATCACCAATCTGCAGGACTTCGCCGGCCTGGGGCACCTCGACTTCGTCTGGCGGTACGAGGTGGAGGGCGAGGTGCGCGGACACGGGCGGCTGGAGGTGCCGGCGCTGGCGCCGGGCGAGTCTGCCGTGGTGGCGCTGCCGAAGGCGCCGGCCGAGGAGGGGGACGAGGGCGAGGCCGTCTGGACGGTGCGGGCGGTGCTGGACGAGGACGCCGCATGGGCGCCGGCCGGGCACGAGATCGCCTGGGGCCAGGTGCCGGCCGGCCGGCGCCCCGTCGCCGCTCTTCCGGCGGCCACCGCCAGGCCGCGCCGCGGTGAGGGCAATGTGATCCTCCTCGGCCCGGGGACCTTCGACGCCACCACGGGGGCGCTCGGCTATCTGGACGGCGTACAGCTCCGCGGCCCCCGGCTGGACGTCTGGCGGGCGCCGACCGACAACGACGAGGCTGCGCCCTGGCAGCCGGGGCCGCGGCCGGCCACCGAGTGGCGGCGGCTCGGTCTGCACCGGATGCGGCACCGCGTCGATGCCGTCGAGTCCGGCCCGCAGGCCCTGGTGGTACGGACCCGGGTCGCGCCGGCCGGGTCGCCCCTGGCGCTGTGCGCGGTCTACCGGTGGAGCGCCCACCGCGAGGCGCTACGGCTGGAGTTGACCGTCGATCCCGAGGGCGACTGGCCGGTTGCGCTGCCGAGGCTGGGGGTGCGGATGGCGGTGAGCGGCAGCCTGGGGTTCGCGGAGTGGCTCGGCGGCGGGCCCGGCGAGGGCTATCCGGACACCCGGCAGGCCACGCAGCTCGGCCGCTGGGCGATGCCGGTGGACGCGTTGCAGACGCCGTACGTCCGGCCGCAGGAGAACGGTGCGCGGCCCGGGGTGCGCTGGGTGCGGCTGACCCGTACGGACGGCTCGGGCCTGCGCATCGAGGGCGACCCGGACTTCTCCTTCTCCGCCCGTCGGTGGACCGACGAGGAGCTGACCGCGGCCCGGCACACCACGGACCTGCGGCCCGGCGAGGACCTCTGGCTGCATCTCGACCACGCGCAGCACGGCATCGGCAGCCAGTCGTGCGGGCCGGGGGTGCTGCCGCAACACCGGCTGGAGGCGGCGCCGGCGCGGTTCTCGTTCGTGTTCTCGTCGCTGCGCTGAGCGTCGCGGGGCGCCGGGGCGGGGCGCCGGCCGCCGGCGGTGTCAGTGGCCGGCGCTACGATCCGAAGGAGAGCGGACGACCGGCGCACCGGGCCGGGAATCCGGCGGGCCGGGCGGGAGATCGCCCGGCCGGCACCGCGCATCGAGAGGCTTCGCACCATGGTCAGCACCTCCCCTTCGCTCGCCGACGCGCTCGCCGCGGGGCCGGTCGTCCTCGACGGCGGGCTGTCCAATCAACTGGAGGCCGCCGGAGCCGACCTCAGCGACGCGCTGTGGTCGGCCCGGCTGCTGGCCGAGGAGCCGCAGGCCGTCGTGCGGGCACATCTGGCGTACTACCAGGCCGGGGCGCAGGTCGCGATCACCGCCAGCTATCAGGCGACGTTCGAGGGCTTCGCGCGGCGCGGCATCGCCGAGGAGCAGGCCGCGGAGCTGCTGCGGCGGAGTGTGGCGCTGGCCCGCGAGGCGGCCGGGCTGGCACAGGCCGGCGGGATCGCCGGGCCGCTGTATGTGGCCGCGTCGGCGGGTCCGTACGGGGCGATGCTGGCGGACGGCTCCGAATACCGCGGCCGCTACGGCCTGTCGGTGGCGGAGCTGGAGCGGTTCCACCGACCGCGGTTGGAGGTGCTGGCCGCGGCGCGGCCCGACGTGCTGGCGCTGGAGACCGTGCCGGACGCCGACGAGGCCCGGGCACTGCTGCGGGCGGTCCGCGGGCTCGGGGTGCCGGCCTATCTGTCGTACAGCGTCGCGGGGGACCGCACCCGGGCCGGGCAGCCGCTGACCGAGGCGTTCGAGGTGGCCGCCGACGCGGACGAGGTCATCGCGGTGGGGGTGAACTGCTGCGCGCCCGACGACGCGGACCGGGCGGTGCGGACGGCCGCGCGGGTCACCGGCAAGCCGGTGGTGGTCTACCCCAACAGCGGGGAGAGCTGGGACGCCGAGGCGCGGGCGTGGTACGGCAACCCGGCGTTCGGCGCGGACCGGGTCGCCGGCTGGGCGGCGGACGGCGCCCGGCTCATCGGCGGCTGCTGCCGGGTGGGGCCGGACGTCATCGCCGGGCTGGCGGCCGGGCTGGGCCGCTGAGGGGCGGCCGGAAAAGCGGGACCGTCGGTCGGTTAGGACGCGTACGCGGGTCGAAGGCGTTACACAGACGCAACCGAAGCGGCGGCGACAGCCCTCCTGGTGGGTGGCAGGATGCAGCCACATCGCAGCACGCACCACATGGTTGATCTTCGTCCCGCACTGGAGGACCGGTGTCCGCTCGCTCAGCGTTGCCCGTCATAGCCGTTGCCGCGGCCGTCGCCGTCCTGGCGGGGTGCACCAGCACCAAGTCCGACGGGAAGAAGGGTTCCGGCGGCCTGGAGCTGGTCTCCTCCGGCACTCTCAAGACCTGCACCCACCTTCCGTACGCGCCGTTCCAGGTGAAGAAGGACGGCAAGGTCGTCGGGTTCGACGTGGACCTGGTGGATCTGGTCGCCAAGGACCTGGGCGTCAAGCAGGAGATCGTCAACACGCCCTTCGAAGGCATCGAGACCGGTCAGGACTTCACCGTCCGCAAGTGCGATCTGGCCGCGGCCGGCATGACGATCACGCCGGCCCGGGACAAGGTGATGGATTTCTCCGACCCCTATTTCAACGCCACCCAGGCGCTGTTGACCAAGAAGGGGAAGTCCTACAAGAAGGTCGAGGACCTCAAGGGCAAGAAGCTCGGCTATCAGAAGGCCACCACCGGCGGGATCTACGCCAAGGAGCACGGCAAGGGCGTCGAGCTGGTGGAGTTCGAGGATCTCGGGCTGCTGCTGACCGCCGTGAAGTCCGGCCAGGTCGATGCCGGTATCAACGACAACGGTGTGCTCTTCGACTATGTGAAGCAGAATGCGGACACCGAGGTCACCGCGGAATTCAACACCGGTGAGCACTACGGAATCGGCGTGCGCACCGGCAACGACGCCCTGCGCAAGAAGATCAACGAGGCCATCAAGAAGGCGAAGTCCGACGGAAGTTACGACCGGATCTACAAGAAGTGGTTCGGCACCACACCGCAGAGCTGAGGCCGGTCCTGATGCCCCTGTCCAAAAGACGGCGCGCGCGGCTGATCCGCGGCGTGCAGTACGGCGTCCTGGTGGTCGCCGTGGTGGTCATCGCGCTGGTCGCCGACTGGCACCAGCTGCGGTCGGCGTTCTTCGACGTCGAGGTCGCCAAGGCGCTGTTCCCCGACATCATCACCACGGCGCTGGTCAACACGATCCTCTACACCCTGCTGGGATTCGGGTTCGGTCTCGCGCTCGGCCTGGTACTGGCGCTGATGCGGCTGTCGTCGGTGCCGCCGTACCGCTGGCTCGCCATCACCTATATCGAGTTCTTCCGCGGAATCCCGGCGCTGCTGGTGTTCATCGCGCTGGGTTTCGGTGTTCCGCTGGCCTTCGAGGTCGCGCTCGACATGAACGTGACGGTGATGCTGTCGCTCGGCCTGGTGGGCGCCGCGTATATGGCGGAGACCATCCGGGCGGGAATTCAGGCGGTACCCAAGGGCCAGACGGAGGCGGCGCGTTCGCTGGGGATGTCGCACGGCCGGGCGATGGTCTCGATCGTCATTCCGCAGGCGTTCCGCATCGTGCTGCCGCCGCTGACCAACGAACTGATCCTGCTGACGAAGGATTCCTCGCTGGTCTATCTGCTGGGGCTGGCGCTCCATCAGTTCGAGCTGGCCAACTTCGGCCGGGACGCGCTCAATGAGCACAAGAGCCTGACCCCGATCCTGATCGCCGGGCTGCTCTACCTCGTGATCACCCTCCCGCTGGGCCAGCTGGTCCGGCGGCTGGAAGCCCGTACGGCGAAGGCCAGGTGAGCTGCATGACGACGGACCGGGCGGCCGCGTCCGCCGAGGACGCGAAGGCCATCGACGTACAGGGCCTGCGCAAGGCGTTCGGCGAGCTGGAGGTGCTGCGCGGGGTCGACTTCTCGGTGGCGCACGGCGAGGTGGTGTGCGTCATCGGGCCCTCGGGGTCCGGGAAGTCGACGTTGCTGCGCTGCGTGAACCTGCTGGAGGAGCCCAGCGCGGGACGGGTCACGGTGGCCGGGACCGACGTCACCGACCCGGACGTGGACATCGATCTGGTCCGGCGGCGGATCGGGATGGTCTTCCAGGCCTTCAACCTCTTTCCGCATCTGACCGCGCTGGAGAACCTGACGATCGCTCAGCGGCGGGTGCTGCGCCGCGACCGCGCCGACGCGGAGCGGATCGCCCGCGCCAATCTGGAGCGGGTCGGGCTGAGCGACAAGGCGGCGGCCTATCCGGCGCAGCTGTCGGGCGGGCAGCAACAGCGGGTGGCGATCGCCCGCGCGCTGTCCATGGAACCGGAGCTGATGCTCTTCGACGAGCCGACCTCGGCCCTCGATCCCGAGCTGGTCGGCGATGTGCTGGCGGTGATGCGCGGGCTGGCGCGGGACGGCATGACGATGCTGGTCGTCACCCATGAGATGAGCTTCGCCCGGGAGGTCGCCGACCGGGTGGTGTTCATGGACGGCGGAGTGATCGTCGAGGAGGGCACTCCGGAGCAGGTGGTGGGCGCTCCCCGGCACGAGCGGACCCGGACGTTCCTGGCGCGGGTGCTGGATCCGGCGGCCGCCGAGATGGGCGAGGTCGCGGACCCTGGCGGGGAAGCGGCGGTCAAACCGGGCTGACCGTTCAGGGGCCGCGACGCCCTCCGAAGACCGGGGGTGTCGCGGTCGGCGACCGCCGCACCCCGCCCGTCGTGGGGGGGCAACGGCTTCGGCACGACCGACGGCCCCGACGCGTTCGACGCTCAGGGCCGTCGCTCAGGGCCGTCTCCTGGACGGCGGGATGCCGACGACGCAGGTGGCCGTCCGGTTCAGGACAGCGGCTTGGTGAGCTTCTTGGTGCCGGTCCGGTTGCCCATCAGGCTGCAGCTGACGGACTTGATGCCGAACTTGTAGCCCTTGAGCGAGGGGTACTGGACGTAGGTGCCCTCGGCGGTGCCGGCGGGCTGCCGGGCCGCCTTGCGCTCCAGCTCGTTGCGGCACAGCGCGGACGCCTTGCCCTTGATCTCG
The DNA here is from genome assembly GCF_055576575.1 of Streptomyces sp. NPDC033270. NCBI lineage: Bacteria > Bacillati > Actinomycetota > Actinomycetes > Kitasatosporales > Streptomycetaceae > Streptomyces > Streptomyces sp. NPDC033270. The sequence goes on along the minus strand of NZ_JBVIRA010000009.1, from coordinate 132,541 downwards.
GATTCGGTGGTCAGGCCGGTGCCGAGGCGGTGGGTGGTGACGACCTCGGCGTCGTGCGGGCCGTCGCAGGAGGCCGCGTCGTTGTTGCCGCCGCCGCCCTTCGGGAGGTCGTAGCAGTCGCCGACCTTCAGCAGGTAGAAGGGGATCGTGCTGCTGGTGGGCGTGGGCGTGCTCCCGTAGTCCGTGCCGCTGGAGGACTCGGAGGGCGAGGGGGACGCGGAGGGGGACGCGCTGTCGGAGGGCGTGGCGCTCGCGCTCGAACTGGACGACGGCCGGGCGCGGTTGTTGTCGTCGTCATCGTCGTTGGCGATCACGACGAAGGTGACGACGGCGGCCAGCGCGACCACACCGGCCCCGATGATCGCCGCGATGACCTTGCCGTTGCCGCCGCCTCCGGGCGGGCCGGGCGGCTGCTGCCAGCCACCGGGCCCGGACGGGCCGCCCGCTCCCGGAGGGCCGTAGCCGCCGGCCGGCGGGCCGTAGCCACCGGGGGCCTGGTTGCCGCCCGGGGGCGGGGGGTAGCCACCGGGACCGTATCCGCCCTGGGCCTGACCACCGGGGCCGTAGCCGCCCGCCGGCGGGCCGAATCCGCCCGGGTTGTTGTGGGGCGGCTGGTTCGGCGGTTGCGGCTGGTTCGACGGCGGAGGCGGAGGAAAACTCATAGCGGAGATGATCGCTTCTTTACGGGGTTTTGAGGGACTCGGTGACCAACCTGGAACATTCCGGGTCTGAAATGTCCGCTCCGTGGGCACCGTTGGCGACAGGGGGCTAGCCACCCTACGGCCCGGAGGTTTCTCGTGTTCACCGACCTGCCCCTGGACGAGCTGCGCAGCTACCGCCCACCGCTTCCCGAACCGGCCGGCTTCGACGCGTTCTGGCAGCGCACCCTGGACGAGGCCCGTGCCCATGACCTCGACGCGCGCTTCACCGAGATCAACCCCGGACTGCCCCTGCTGCGCTGCTACGACGCCGCGTTCTCCGGCTTCGGCGGGCACCGCATCCGCGGCTGGTTCCTGACGCCGCGCGCCGGTGCCGGGCCGCTGCCGTGCGTCGTGCAGTACCTCGGCTACGGGGGCGGCCGGCTGCTGCCGCACGACTGGCTGCTGTGGCCGTCCGCGGGGTACGCCACGCTGGTGATGGACTCCCGGGGCCAGAGCGGCCCCGACCGCCCCGGCGACACCCCCGACCCGGCCGGCTACGGCAATCCGGGAGTACCCGGCAAAATGACCCAGGGCCTGCTCGACCCGGACGACTACTACTACCGGCGGCTGTTCACCGACGCCGTCCGGGCCGTGGAGGCGGCCCGCGGCCACGACGAAGTGGACGCCGACCGGATCGTGGTCGCCGGCCGCAGCCAGGGCGGCGCCCTCGCCCTGGCGATGACCGGACTGGTCCCCGGTCTGGCCGGCGCGCTGATCGACGTGCCGTTCCTGACGCACATCCGGCGCGCGATCGACATCACGGACGAGGGCCCGTACGGCGAACTCACCCGCTACTTCGCGGGCGCCCGCGGCCATATCGACGCCGCCCTGCACACCCTGGACCACTTCGACGGCCTGAACTTCGCGACCCGGGCCAGCGCCCCCGCGCTCTTCGGCACGGCACTGCGCGACGCGGTGGTCCCGCCGTCGACCGGCTTCGCCGCGTACCACCACTACGCGGGCGAGAAGGAACTGAAGGTGTGGCGGTTCAACGCCCATGAGGGCGGCGGCGGAGAACAGCGGGTCGCGGAGATCGCCTACGCGCGCAAACTGCTCGGCTGACGGTACGGCCGGCCGCGGCGGGGCGAGCGCCGCGGCCGCCGCCTCAGGCCGTGCCCAGCAGATGCTCCAGCGCCAGCTGGTCCAGCTGCTCGAAGGCCATCCCCCGGGCCGCGGCCGCCGCGGGATCGAAGGTCTCGTAGGCGGTCGCATCGGCGAGCAGCCCGGCCAGGCCGTCCTCGGCCGTGGGGCGGGCCAGCTGGTCGAGGCGGGCGGCGCGCAGCGCCTCCTGGACGGCCGGGGCGGCGCGGAAGGCCGCCGCGCGCTCCTTGAGGATCAGGTAGTTGCGCATACAGCCGGCCGCCGAGACCCAGACGCCGTCCAGGTCCTCGGTGCGCGGCGGCTTGAAGTCGAAGTGCCGCGGACCGTCGTAGCCGGCCGTCTCCAGGAGGTCGACCAGCCAGAAGGCGGACCGCAGATCGCCCGCGCCGAAGCGGAGGTCCTGGTCGTACTTGATCCCGTTCTGGCCGTTGAGGTCGATATGGAAGAGCTTGCCCGCCCACAGCGCCTGGGCGATGCCGTGCGGGAAGTTCAGTCCGGCCATCTGCTCGTGCCCGACCTCCGGGTTGACGCCGTAGAGCTCGGGACGCTCCAGCCGTTCGATGAAGGCCAGGGCGTGGCCGACGGTGGGCAGCAGGATGTCGCCGCGTGGTTCGTTGGGCTTGGGCTCGATGGCGAACCGCAGGTCGTAGCCCTGCTCGACGACGTACTGGCCGAGGAGGTCGAAGGCCTCCTTCATCCGGTCCAGGGCGGCTCGTACGTCCTTGGCGGCGCCGGACTCCGCGCCTTCGCGCCCGCCCCACGCGACGTAGGTACGGGCTCCCAGCTCGGCGGCGAGGTCGATGTTCCGCAGCGTCTTGCGCAGGGCGTAGCGGCGGACGCCGCGGTCGTTGGCGGTGAAGGCGCCGTCCTTGAAGACGGGGTGGGTGAAGAGGTTGGTGGTCGCCATCGGGACGACGAGTCCGGTGGCGTCCAGTGCCTGCCGGAAGCGCGTGACGGCGGCCGCGCGCTCGATGTCGCCGGCGCCGGAGGGGATCAGGTCGTCGTCGTGGAAGGTGATGCCGTACGCGCCGAGAGCGGCGAGGCGGTGGACGGATTCGACGGGGTCCAGGGCGCTCCGGGTGGGGTCGCCGAACGGGTCGCGGCCCTGCCAGCCGACCGTCCACAGGCCGAAGGTGAACTTGTCCTCGGGCACGGGCTGGTGGCGCATCGCGACTCCCTCGGTCATTTCGTCAACGCACTTTACAAATTCCGCGGTCAAACTAATATGCGGCAGCACACCGGGGAACCCCCTGGACACAGACCATGGGATACGGGCGCCAAGGGAGAGTGCACGATGGGCGCACAGGCAGCGGGACCGCTCGTCGCCGGGGTGGACAGCTCGACGCAGTCCACCAAGGCGCTGGTCGTGGACGCGGAGACCGGTGTGGTCATCGCCCGGGGACAGGCGCCGCACACGGTCAGCGGCGGCGAGGGCCGGCAGAGCGACCCGCGGCAGTGGTGGCAGGCGCTGGGCGAGGCGCTGACGCAGTGCGGCGACGCGGCGCGGCAGGCCTCGGCGGTGTCCGTCGGCGGGCAGCAGCACGGGCTGGTGACGCTGGACGCGGCCGGTGAGCCGGTGCGCCCGGCGATCTTGTGGAACGACGTACGCCCGGCGGCGCAGAGCGAGCGGCTGATCGCGGAGCGGGGCGGGGCGAAGGCCTGGGCGGACCGGATCGGGAGCGTGCCGACGCCGGCGTTCACGGTGGCCAAATGGGCCTGGCTGCAGGCCAACGAGCCTTCGGCGGCCGCCGGCACCGCCGCGGTGCGGCTGCCGCACGACTACCTCGTCGAGCGGCTGACCGGCCAGGCCGTCACCGACCGCGGCGATGCGTCGGGCACCGGCTGGTGGGCGTCGTCGACCGGGTCGTACGACGCGGACATCCTCGCGCACGTCGGGCTGGACCCGAAGGCGCTGCCGCGGGTGGCCCTCCCGGGGGAGGCCGCCGGGACCGTGCACGCCGACGACCTGCCGCTGCCGCACGGTGCGCTGGTGGCCGCCGGGACCGGCGACAACATGGCGGCGGCGCTCGGCCTGGGGCTGCGCCCGGGGCAGCCGGTGCTGAGCCTGGGCACCTCGGGGACGGTCTATGCGGTCTCGGCCCAGCGGCCCACCGATCCGACCGGCGTCGTGGCGGGCTTCGCCGATGCCCGCGGCGACTGGCTGCCGTTGGCCTGCACCCTGAACTGCACGCTCGCCGTGGACCGGGTGGCGGCGCTGCTGGGCCGCGACCGGGAGGCCGTGGAGGCGGGTGGCGAGGTGGTGATGCTGCCGTTCCTCGACGGCGAGCGGACCCCGAATCTGCCCGGAGCGTCGGGCCTGGTGCACGGGCTGCGGCACGAGACCACGGCCGGCCAGCTGCTGCAGGCCGCCTACGACGGCGCGGTGTTCGCGCTGCTGGAGGCGCTGGACCGGGTGCTCGACGGGAACATCGCGGCGGAGGTACCGCTGCTGCTGATCGGCGGCGGGGCGAAGGGCCGGGCCTGGCGGGAGACCGTGCGACGGCTGTCCGGGCGCCCGGTGGTGGTGCCCGAGGCGCAGGAGTTGGTCGCGCTCGGTGCCGCGGCGCAGGCGGCGGGACTGCTGCTGGGCGAGGACCCGGCGGCGGTGGCGCGCCGCTGGGGTACGGCCCGCGGCGCGGAGTACGAGGCGCAGGAGCGCGACGCGGCCGCCTGGGAGCGGATCCGGGCGACGCTGGCGCACGGCGAGGCACTGCTGCGGGGGTAGGCGGTTCGGCCGGACTGGTGAAATCGGCGGGGTTCGGGGGTTTTGCCGCCCCCCTCACCCCACCCACACGCCCTCCCCCGCCCCCCTCCTGCCCTCCCCCCGTAGGGGGGAGGGCAGGAGACGGGGGGTGGGGGGCGGGGGCCCGACATCGAGGAGCTCGCCATGCCCGCCGCACCCCCGCCCACCCCCGACACCCCCCACGCCATCCGCCGCCGCAATCTCGCCCGGGTGCTCCGGGCCGTGGCCGCGCAGGGGCCGCTGTCCCGGTCGGCGGTCGCGGCGCGGATCGGGCTCACCCGGGCGGGCGTGGCCCCGCTCGTGGAGGAGCTGCTGCGGTCCGGGCTGCTGGTGGAGGCGGGGCGGGCGGCGCCCAGCGGGCGGGGGCGGCCCGGCAGCGAACTGGCGGTGAGCGCCCATGGTCCGGCCGGGCTCGGGGCCGAGATAGGCGTCGACCATCTGGCGGTGTGCGCGGTCGATCTGCGCGGCCGGGTGCGGGCGCGGGTGGCGGCCGACGCGGCGAACCGGCAGAGCGAGCCCGGGCCGGTGCTGCGGCGGCTGTCCGCGCTGCTCACGGAGGTGACCGCGCGGATCGCGGCGGAGGGGCTGCGGCCGGCGGGGCTGGCCGTCGCGGTGCCCGGCCTGGTGGCCCGGGGCTCGACGACCGTGGTGCACGCACCCAACCTCGGCTGGCGGGCGGCCGATCTGACGCCGGAGCTGGCCTCGGCGGCGGCCCCGGGGCACGGCTTCGACGGCATCCCGCTGACCGTGGAGAACGAGGCGAACCTGGGTGCGCTGGCCGAGCTGCGGTGGGGCGGCGACGGCGCCGAACTCCCGGGAGCCCCCGCGGACTTCGTGCATGTCTCGGCGGAGATCGGGATCGGTGGCGCGGTGGTGGTGGGCGGTCAACTGCTGCGGGGGGCGCGGGGGTTCGCGGGTGAGCTGGGGCACGTCCCGGTGTATCCGGACGGTCGCCGCTGCGACTGCGGCGGGCGCGGATGCCTGGAGCTGTACGCGGGCGAACAGGCCGTACTGCGCGCGGCCGGGATCACGCCCGAGGGGGCGGCGGCCGCGCATCCGGGGCCTGGGGCGCGTGTGGCGATGCTGGCGCGCCGGGCCGCCGACGGGGACGCGGCCACCGTACGGGCACTGCGCGAGGCGGGGACGGCGCTCGGGATCGCGCTTGCGGGGGCGGTGAACCTGCTCGATCCCCAGGCGGTGGTCCTGGGCGGCGCGCTGGCCGGGCTGGCGCCTTGGGTCCTGCCGTCCCTGGAGCGGGAGTTGGCGCTGCGCACGGCGGTCGCGGCGGATCCGTCGCGCGCTGGCGGGCCGAAGGTGACGGTGTCGCGGCTGGGCGCGGACGGCCCCCTGCTCGGTGCGGCACACGCCGCCCTCCAGGCCGTGCTCGACGATCCCCTCAACTTCCGCGCCCCGGCACACTCTCCCCGGGGCTGAATCGCCTAAACCTTTCCATCGAAAGGGATTTCCATGCCACTCCATCGAGCGATTGTGCCGATAAAAAGCGCCCGACTACGGTCGGTTCGGCGGGCTGCCGCGGAACTGTCGTGACGGAGGGTTTCGGGGCGGCCGCATCGCACCCTTCGAGGAGATAGGTCGCATTGTGACGATTGCCGACGAATCGCTGCACGGCAGTGCGGAAAACGCCCCGAATTCCAGCCTGAGTACCACCGCCGCACGGAATTTGGCGACCACCACCAAGACCCCGCCGCAGATGCAGGGCATCACGTCCCGCTGGCTGCTGCGACTGCTGCCCTGGGTGCAGGTATCCGGCGGCACCTACCGCGTCAACCGCCGGCTGACCTACACCCTCGGTGACGGACGCATCGATTTCGCCAGCAGCGGCTCCGACGTCTCGGTGATCCCCGATGAGCTGCGCGAGCTGCCCGCCCTGCGGCAATTCACCGATACCGAGGTCCTCGCGGCGCTCGGCGAGCGATTCACCCAGCACGCCTACGCGCCCGGCGAGCTGATCGCCGAGGCCAGCACGCCGGACGACCGGCTGGTGCTGATCGTGCACGGCCGGGTGGACCGCATCGGCAGCGGCAAATACGGCGAGGAGACCGCGCTCGAGGCGCTGGCCGGCGGCGACCACCTCGGTGACGGGCCGCTGGCCGCCACCGAGGGGACCTGGCAGTTCAGCTATCGCGCGGTGACCCGGGTGACCGTCCTGGCGCTGTCGCGGCAGGCCGCGCAGGAGGTCGTCGACCGCTCCCCCGAGCTGCGCGACCATCTGGCCGCGGGCGTGGCGGACCCGGCGCACCCGACGAACGACAGCGGCGAGTCCGCGGTCTCGGTCGCCTCCGGACACCACGGCGAACCCGCGCTGCCCGGCACGTTCGTCGACTACGACCTGGCGCCGCGGGAGTACGAACTCAGCGTCGCCCAGACGGTGCTGCGCGCCCACAGCCGGGTCGGTGACCTCTACAGCGACCCGATGAACCAGGTCGAGGAGCAGCTGAAGCTCACGATCCAGGCGCTGCGCGAGCGCCAGGAGAGCGAGCTGATCAACAACCCCGAGTTCGGGCTGCTGCACAACGCCGACCTCAAGCAGCGCATCCACACCCGCAGCGGCCCGCCCACCCCGGACGATCTCGACGAGCTGCTCGCGACGGTCTGGAAGGACCCGGGCTTTCTGCTCGCCCACCCGCAGACGATCGCCGCGATCGGCCGGGAATGCAGTGCTCGCGGGCTGTATCCGACCGCGGTGGACTTTATGGGGCACTCGCTGCCGTCCTGGCGCGGGGTGCCGATCTTCCCGTGCAACAAGATTCCGGTGACGAAGGAGCGGACCAGTTCCATTCTGCTGCTGCGTACCGGCGAGGAGAATCAGGGCGTGGTCGGTCTGCACCAGACCGGAATTCCTGATGAATACGAGCCGAGCCTTTCGGTGCGCTTCATGGGCCTCGACGACCGGGCAGTCATCAAGTACCTCGTCAGCGCCTACTATTCGGCGGCAATTCTCGTGCCCGACGCGCTGGGCGTCCTCGAGGACGTGCAGATCGGCCACTGAGCAGACGCGCGGAAAGAGACCGCGCGCCCTGGGCGGCCCGCATCCCCGCCCCGGCGCCACGGCAGCACGCCACGTACGCACCGCATCCCACAGAACAGGTGAGCCTTCTCCATGACCACATCGGTGGACCCGACGTCCGGCCCGCAGCCTTCCGGGAGCGAGCAGAACCGTTCCAGCCTGGACACCTCGGCGGCCCGCAAGCTGGCGACCACGACCAAGACGCCGCCGCAGATGCAGGGGATCTCCTCCCGCTGGCTGCTGCGCGTCCTGCCCTGGACCCAGGTCTCCGGCGGTACGTACCGCGTCAACCGCCGACTCACGCACACCCTCGGCGACGGCCGGATCGAGTTCGTCTCGACCGGCACCGAAGTGCGGGTGATCCCCGCGGAGTTGCGCGAACTGGCGCCGCTGCGCGGCTTCGACGACAGCGCGACGCTGGAGGCGCTGGCCGGCCGGTTCGTCCAGCGGGAGTTCGCCCCCGGCGATGTGCTGGTCCGCAAGGGAGGGCCGACCGACCGGGTCATCCTGATCGCGCACGGCAAGCTGGACCGGACGGGCACCGGCAAGTACGGCGAGGACACGACCCTGGGCACGATCGCCGACGGTGATGCCATCGGCGCGGCGGCCCTGGTGTCGCCGGACGCGGAGTGGGAGCACTCCGTGCAGGCGGTGACCCGGGTGACCGCGCTGACCCTGTACCGCAGCGACTTCGAGGCGGTGCTGGCGGAGTCGGAGCCGCTGCGCGCCCATGTCGAGGAGTTCCGTGCGGCGCTGGTGCCGGCGCAGAACAAGCACGGTGAGGCGGCCATCGAGCTGGCCGCCGGCCATGTCGGTGAACCGCTCCTGCCCGGCACCTTCGCCGACTACGACACGGCGCCGCGCGAGTACGAACTCAGCGTCGCACAGACCGTGTTGAAGGTGCACTCGCGCGTCGCGGACCTCTACAACGGCCCGATGAACCAGCTGGACCAGCAGCTGCGGCTGACCGTGGAGGCGCTGCGCGAGCGCCAGGAACACGAGATGGTCAACAACCGCGAGTTCGGGCTGCTGCACAACGCCGACCTCAAGCAGCGCATCCACACCCGCAGCGGCCCGCCCACCCCCGACGACCTGGACGAGCTGATCTCGCGGCGCCGTAAGACGCAGTTCCTGCTGGCGCATCCGCGCACCATCGCCGCGATCGGGCGGGAGTGGAACGCGCGGGGCATCTACCCCAGCACCGTCGAGTTCGAGGGCGCGGCGGTGCGTTCCTGGCGGGGTATCCCGCTGCTGCCCTGCAACAAGATCCCGATCAACCCGGACCAGACCAGCTCGATTCTGGCGCTGCGGGTCGGCGAGGAGAACCAGGGGGTGATCGGGCTGCACCAGACCGGTATCCCCGACGAGTACCAGCCCAGCCTGTCGGTGCGCTTCATGGGCATCAACGACCAGGCCGTCATCAATTACCTGGTCAGCGCCTACTATTCGGCGGCGGTGCTGGTGCCGGACGCGCTGGGAATCCTGGAGGACGTGGAGATCGGTCACTGACGGCGACGGCTGCCGTCCGGGGTGCCGCGCCGGTGATTGGCCGTCAGGGTGGCGGCGCGGCACCCGGGTGACGACTGATCAGGTCATATGCCCGGCTCCTGACCTCGCCGTTTCGCCTTTGGCCGAGCCATTGGCGAAACGGCTACGCCCTTGGCAGGGAATGCCCTCTTGCGCATGATGAACGTACAGATGTGCGTGACATGTACGCGACCTTCCCCCTCGGTCCCTGTCAGGAGTTCACATGGCGCACGATCCTTCCCGCCCGGCCCGCCGGCGCCTGATCACCGGTGCCGCCGCACTCGCCGCCTCGGCCGCGCTCGCTCCCCTCACGACCGCCGCGGCAGACCCGCGCGGGCGGGCACCGCGCGGCGGCGGCTATCCCCCCGTCCAGTGGGTCCCGGCGAGCCCGGCCAACTTCACCGCCGCCAACCGCCCCACGCAGTATCCGATCAACATGGTCGTGGTGCATGTGACGCAGGAGACCTACGAGGACACCCTCAGGCTCTTCCAGGACCCCGCGCACAAGGCGGCCGCACACTATGTCGTACGGTCCGCCGACGGTCATCTCGCCCAGTGCGTCAAGGAACGCAACGTCGCCTGGCACGCCGGCAACTGGGGCTACAACACCCGCAGCATCGGTATCGAGCACGAGGGCTGGATCGACGACCCGACCTGGTTCACCGACGTGCTGTACGAGCGGTCCGCCCGGCTCACCGCCGCGGTCTGCGCCCGCTACCGGATCCCGCTGGACCGCGCGCACATCGTCGGCCATGTGGAGGTGCCCGGCAGCGACCACCACGACCCGGGCGAGTTCTGGGACTGGGCGCGCTACATGGAGCTGGTCGTCGAGGCCTCCTGGCGGCGCGCCGGGTGACGACGCACTCGGTTTCGGCGATTGGGCGCGATGCGCGACGCGGAAGTGAACGTCTTCGGTACCTGGGACGGTTGGCGCGACGTCAGGGGGGCTCGTGAAGCAGCGATTCGGCCGGGTTCGCGCGGTGCTGACGGTGCTGGTGGCGTGGGGTGTGCTCGCGGGCGGCGGGCTGGCCGGCGGGTCTCCGGCCACCGCCGCCACCACCACCGTGCAGGGCTTCGACGCCGTGGCGGTGGCGCCCGGCGTTTCGTACGGCGAGTTCCTGGTGACGGTGCCGCGCGGGGTCGTGCACGGGCATCTGCTGACGGTCGACCTGGCCGATCCGCGGGTCGCGGTCGATCTGCTGTATCCGGGGGTGGTCGGCGCCCGGGCGCCGGTGTCCCAACTGGCCGCGGCGCGCGGCGCGGTGGCGGCCGTCAACGGCGACTTCTTCCACATCACCGAGACCCAGCATCCGGGCGTGGAGGCGACCGGCGCCCCGGTGGGCCCTGCGGTGGCGTCGGGGCGGCAGCTCAAGGCCGCGGTACCGGGCGGGCAGCGGTTCGGTCCGGTCATGCCGCCCGGCGCGACCACCGAGGACGTCATCGGTGTCGGCTACGACCGCCGGGCGCGGCTGGACCGGCTCACGCTGCGCGGCGCGGTGCTCACCCCTGGAGGGGTGCTGCCGCTGCGCGGGCTGAACCAGTACGCGCTGCCGGTGGACGGCATCGGCGCGTACACCGCGCGGTGGGGCCCGGCGTCCCGGGTACGGGCCACCTGCGGTACGGACACCGACCGGACCGCGCCGTGCACTGCGCAGACCGCGGAGGTGACGGTCCGGTACGGCAGGGTGTCGGCGCTGGACGCCCGGCCGGGCACCGGCGGGGTGGCGGCGGGGAGCGTGGTGCTGGTGGGCCGGGAGGAGGGGGCGCGGCAGCTGCGCACGCTGCATGTCGGCGAGCCGGTGACGGTCGGCTACCGCCTCGTCGGGCAGCAGCCGGTCCCGCTGCGGTTCGCGGTGGGCGGCTTCCCGATCGTGCGGGACGCCGAGCCGGTGGCGGGTCTGGACGCCGTGACGGTGGCGGTGCGGACGTCCGCGGGGATCGGGCCCGGTGGCCGGCAGCTGTATCTGATGGCGCTGGACGGGGCGCCGGGGCAGGGGCCGACCGGGCTGACGGTGCGGGAGCTGGCCGAGCTGATGGAGCAGCTGGGTGCCCGCGACGCGATGAACCTGGACGGCGGTGGCTCCTCGACGCTGGTGACCGGCGACGGCTTCGGCCGGGTCGTGGTACGCAACCACCCGTCGGGCGGCGCGGAGCGGCCGGTGCCGAACGCCGTCGGGGTCTTCTCCCTCGGGTGAGCGGTGGGCGACCGGCCGGCCGGGGCCCGGCGGCGGTCGGGCCCGCCCGGCGATCCGGGCCGCCGCGGTGGGCCGCCGCGGTCACGGGCGGACGCTGCTCACCATGTCGGCGGCACCGGCGAGCCCCTGGTGGATGTCCGGGGCGAGGCTGCTGCTCGCCAGATAGAAGCCCAGCAGTGCGCACACCAGGGCGTGCGAGAACTTGAGTTTTCCGCTGCGCAGGAAGATCACCGTGAGGATCACCAGCAGCAGCACGACCGAGATGGAAACAGCCACGGGACGCACACCTCCTCGACCGCCGCCCGAACGGACGGCAGGAGTGGCCAGTTTGGCGTATTCAGAGGTATGTCCGGTTCGAGGCCCGATGCTCCATTGGGGTGATCACCGTGGGTCACGGCGGGCGGCGGCACCCCGTGGCGTGACGTGGATCACGTCACTCCCCGCAACGGAGTATGCGGATCGGCCGTCTTAGGGCCTGTCATCGCCGCCCCACCCACACCGCAGACGGAAAGCCCGCATGAGCCAGACCCCCTCCCCCCGCCGCCGGCCGCCCTGGCCGCTGTGTGTCGCGCTTCTGCTGATCCCGGTGATCGGCGTCGGTGTGTTCACCTGGTGCGGGGGCATAGCGGCGTCGGCGTCCAAGGGCGACCCGGTGAAGGTGACGCTGGGCGCGGCGAGCGGCACCAGAACCGTCCAGGCCGGCGACACCCTGCAGGTGACCGCCGAGGGCGGGGTGCTGACCGAGGTGACGCTCACCGATCCCAGGGGCCGGCGGCTGCCCGGCGGGCTCGGGGACGGCGGGTCCGTCTGGACGTCGAGCGAGAAGGCCGCGCCGGAGACCAAGTACTCCCTGGTCGCGAGGACGAGGAACGCGCGGGGCGGCGCCGGCACGACCAAGGAGTCGCTCACCACGGCGAAGGCGGCCAAGCTCAACAAGCTGGTGGTCGATCCCGGCCGGCAGGGCTCCGTGGTCGGCGCCGGCCGGCCGATCACGGTCACCTTCGACTTCCCGGTGACCGACCGGGAAGCGGTGCTGCGGGGCCTGAGCGTCACCTCCGACGACCGCGCTTCGGGTTCCTGGGACTGGGGCAGGGACGACAGCGGCAAGGACCAGGTGGCCTGGCGGCCCGCGCGGCCCTCGAAACCGGGGACCCGGATCACGCTGCGGGCGGAGCTGAGCGGCGTGGACTCCGGCGGCGGACGCTACTTCGCGACGGACTATGACCTGAACTTCACCATCGGCCGGACTTGCGCCGACTCGGCCGCGGCGCGGGTTTGTGGCAAGGTCCACGTGGGTGACCCCGTCGTGGTCACCGCATCCTCCGTGCGAGGGAAAGACGAGAGGACGATCGGGATCGGAGACTGGAGTGCCGGTGTTCCCGCCGGCGGCGAAACGAGCGCCCTCGCGTCGAGCAGTAGACCCCTTTCAGAGCCTAGTGTGACGGAATGAGCACCGTGCAGGACCAGGATCAACTCACGGGGTGGCGGCGCTTTCGGCGGCGCGTCCCCAATGGCTTCGCCATCATCTTCAGCGTGCTGGGGCTCTTCTGTGCCCTGACGGCGCTGATCGGGCCCCTGCGGCGCGCGCTCCACCCGGTGATCTACTGGCTGGACACGCTCACGATCCCAGTGGCGCCCAACTTCGCCTACGCGGTGTTCCTCTTCCTGTTGGGCGCGGCGATGACCGCGCGCAAACGCGTGGCGCTGTGGTTCGTCGTGGCCTACATGGTGCTGGTCGTCCTGGCCGACGCGCTGTTCCTGGCCGCGGGGTACGCGGAGTTCGCCTTCTCGCTGGTGCTGTGCACCGGTGCGCTGGTGCTGCTGCTCGTCGCGCACCGCGAGTTCTACGCGATCACCCGGCGGGGCGCGTTCCTGCGCGCCCTCGGGGTACTGGCCGCCGGACTGGCGGTCGCGGTGCTGATCGGCTGGGGGCTGGTGACGCTGGCTCCGGGCACGCTGGAGGCCGGCGGCGGCAACCGCCTGCTGTGGGTCGCCAACCGCGTCTGCGGCGGGCTGGTCGGCGGCCATCTGGTCGAGGGCCATCCGCCGCACTGGATCAGCACCGTCCTGGAACTGCTCGGTGCGCTGGCGCTGCTGAACGCGGCGGCCACGCTCTTCCGTTCGCAGCGGATGGAGGCCGCGCTGCACGGCGACGAGGAGGCCCGCATCCGGGCGCTGCTGAACCGCTACGGCAGCCAGGACTCGCTCGGCTACTTCGCCACCCGCCGCGACAAGGCCGTGGTCTTCTCCCCCAGCGGCAAGGCCGCCGTCACCTACCGCGTCGAGGCCGGTGTCTGCCTGGCAAGCGGTGACCCGGTCGGTGACCGCGAGGCCTGGACCCAGGCGATCGAGGCGTGGCTGGAGGTCGCCGGGCGGTACGGCTGGCAGCCGGCCGTCATGGGCGCCAGCGAGAGCGGCGCCAAGGCGTTCGCCCGCTGCGGGCTCGGTGCGCTGCAGCTGGGCGACGAGGCCATCCTGCACGTGAAGGACTTCGACCTGGACGGCCGCGAGATGCGGGTCACCCGCCAGGCCGTCAACCGCGTCGAGCGGGCCGGCGCGACCTTCCGGGTACGGCGCCACTCCGCGCTGACCGACGAGGAGATGCAGCAGGTCATCCACCGGGCGGACGCCTGGCGCGACACCGAGACCGAACGCGGCTTCTCGATGGCGCTGGACCGGCTGGGCGACCCCGAGGACGGGGACTGTCTGCTGGCCGAGGCGTTCGACGGCGACGGCAACATGATCGCGCTGCTGTCGTTCGTCCCCTGGGGCGGCGACGGCATCTCGCTGGACGTGATGCGCCGTGACCGCACCGCGCCCAACGGCGTGATGGAGTTCATGGTCGCCCAGCTGTGCGCCCAGGCCGGGGCGATGGGCGTGCGCCGGATCTCGCTGAACTTCGCGGTGTTCCGCTCCGCCTTCGAGGAGGGCGCGCGGATCGGTGCCGGACCGGTGCTGAAGTTCTGGCGCCGGCTGCTGCTGTTCTTCTCCAAGTGGTGGCAGCTGGAGGCGCTCTACCGCTCCAACGCCAAGTACAACCCCGAGTGGTACCCGCGCTTCCTGTGCTACGCGGACGCCGGCGCGCTGGCCCGTATCGGTCTGGCCTCCGGTATCGCCGAGGGCTTCGTGGCCGTACCGAGCCTGGGCAAGCTGTGGGGCAAGGGCCACAAGAAGCGGGTGCTGGCCCCGGCGAGCACGGCCGGTCTGCCGTCGCTGGACGAGCTGGGCCTGGTGCGGACGGCACCGGCCACCGAGGAGGAGCAGCGCGCGCAGGAGCTGGCCGCGCTGCCCGAGCAGGTACGGGTGCGCCACCGCAAGCTGGAGCGGCTGCGGGAGAACGGCACCGACCCCTATCCGGTGGGCGTGGAGCGTACGCACACCCTGGGCCAGGTCCGCGACGAGTACCCCGACCTCGCGGCCGGTGCGCGCACCGGCAAGTCGGTCAGCGTCGCCGGACGGGTGCTGCTCACCCGTGACCACGGCGGCGTGCTCTTCGCGGTGCTGCGGGACTGGTCGGGCGATCTGCAGATCGCGCTGACCCGGGACGGCAGCGGCAAGGAGCTGCTGGACCGCTTCGGCTCGGACATCGACCTCGGTGACCATGTCGAGGCCGAGGGCGAGGTCGGCAGCAGCGACCGCGGTGAGCTGACCGTGTTCGTGACCCAGTGGCGACTGACGGCCAAGTGCCTTCGTCCGCTGCCGGACAAGCGGCGCGGGCTGTCCGACCCCGAGGCCAAGGTCCGCCAGCGCTATGTGGACCTGGTCGTCTCGACGGACGCGCGGGAGAACGTACGGGCCCGCAGCACGGCCGTGCAGGCGCTGCGCCAGGGTCTGATCGACCGCGGTTACCTCGAGGTCGAGACGCCGATGCTGCAGCAGATCCACGGCGGCGCCAACGCCCGCCCGTTCCACACCCACATCAACGCCTACGACCTCGACCTGTATCTGCGCATCGCGCCGGAGCTGTACCTCAAGCGGCTGTGCGTGGGCGGTATGGAGAAGGTCTTCGAGATGGGGCGGACCTTCCGCAACGAGGGCATCTCCTACAAGCACAACCCCGAGTTCACGATGCTGGAGGCCTACCAGGCGTTCGCCGACTACGACGTGATGCTCGACCTGACCCGGGAGCTGATCCAGGGTGCGGCGGTCGCCGCGTTCGGCAGCGCCACGGCCCGTAAGGCGGATGCGAGCGGCCGGCTGGTCGAGCACGACATCTCGGGGATCTGGCCGGTCAAGACCGTCTACGGCGCGATCTCCGAGGCGCTCGGCGAGGAGGTCGACGCGGACACCGAACCGGACCGGCTGCGCCGGCTGTGCGGTGCCGCCTCGGTACCGGTGAAGCCGGAGATGGGCCGCGGGGACATCGTGCTGGAGATGTACGAGCGGCTGGTGGAGGAGAAGACCCAGCTCCCCACGTTCTACAAGGACTTCCCCACCGACGTCTCGCCGCTGACCCGGCAGCACCGCAAGGATCCGCGGCTCGCCGAGCGCTGGGACCTGGTCGCGTTCGGCACCGAACTGGGCACCGCCTACTCGGAGCTGACCGACCCCGTCGAGCAGCGCCGGCGGCTCACCGCGCAGTCGCTGCTGGCGGCCGGCGGGGACCCGGAGGCGATGGAGCTGGACGAGGACTTCCTGCAGGCCCTTGAGTACGCGATGCCGCCGACCGGTGGTCTGGGCATCGGCGTGGACCGGCTGGTGATGTTCCTGACCGGTCTGTCGATCCGCGAGACGCTGCCGTTCCCGCTGGTGCGGCGGCGCTGAGGCGGACCGTCCAGGAGCGCGCTCACGGCCCGGTCACAGCGGGCGAGACGGCGGAGGCCACCACCTTTCGGGGGTGGCCTTCGCCGTTCGCCGGCACCTGCCACAGGTCGGCGCCGTAGTCCCCGGGAAGGGCGTACAGCACAGTGCGGCCGTCCCTCCACAGCGCCTGGTCGTCGACGCTCGCCCGCTCGGCGAGCGGCCACTCGCGTCCGCTGCGCAGATCCAGGACGTACAGCCGCCAGGGGGCGTCGGCGCCCTTGGGCCGGACCCGCTTCTTGAAGGCGATCCGGGTGCCGTCCGGGGAGAGCGAGGGGCATTCGGCGTTCTCGCGCACGGCGGTCAGAGTGCGGCGGTTCAGGTCGCCGCGGACCAGGTAGGTGCGGCCCCCGGTGCCGAGGGTGGCGTAGAAGGTGGTGTCGTCGGCGGCGAAGGTGACGCCCCAGAAGTTGTGGTCGACGGCCTCGTGGCGGCGCCCGCCGATCCGGACGGTGAAGTCCTCCAGGCTGTCGTGGAGGGTGTGGGTCCGGGTGTCGTAGAGGGCGGTACGGGTGGAGAAGGCGCCGCCCGCGTAGGAGTCGCCGCTGACGAACACCGTCCAGGCGACGAGCCGGCCGCTGGGCGAGACCCGGGCGCGGGTGGGAATGCCGGGCACCGGGAAGTGCCGGACGGCCTTCAACCGCGCGTCCAGGACCACGGCCTCGTGGCCGGGCACCACTCCCCCGGTGGCCCGTAGGCAGACACCGGTGCCGGCGGCGGCGTGGAAGCGCAGACAGTCGTCGGGACCGGCCGTGCGGACGGCGCCGGGGTCGCTCAGCGGTACGGCGGCGAGGTGGTCGCGCTGCGGCCCCCACGCCAGGTTCCGGAAGATCAGGCGCCCGGGCCCGCCGAGGCCGAAGCCGCCCTGCCGCACGGCGGGTTGGCCCGCCCGGTCGTGGTCGCGCTCGGCGGCCCGGCCGGCGGCCCGGCCGACCGCGACGACGGCGGCCGTGGCGAGCAGGACGGTGACCGCGAGGAGCACCAGGGTCCGCCGGTGTGCGGGCCGCGAGAAGACCGGCGTCATGGGGAGGCCTTTCTGCCGAGGAACAGGGCGCCGAGCGCGACGGCGGCGGCCAGGCAGCCGGCCGCCGCGGCCAGCGCGGTGACGGGGCCGGCGGCGGTCCAGGCGGCGCCGAAGAGGACCGCGGCGGCGAAGCGGCCCACGGCCTGGCCGGTTTGGACCAGGGCCAGTCCACTGGCCCGCAGGTTCGGCGGCAGCAGGGGGGCGGCGGCCGCCATCAGCACCCCGTCGGTCGCCGCGTAGAAGACCCCCAGTAGCACGAACAAGGCGAACGTGGCGGGGAGTTGGGCGCTGAGCGGGGTGAGCAGCAGCAGGTAGGCGGCGAGCAGGGCGCCATGGCCGGCGAGGAAGACGCGCAGGCGTCCCGCGCGGTCGGCCAGGCGGCCTACGGGGAGCGCCAGCAGCAGGAAGGCGGCCGCGGTGCCGACCGGCAGCAGCGGGAACCACTGGGCGTCGAGGTGCCGGCGCTCCTGCAGCACCAGGTACAGGAAGGCGTCGCTGATGGTGGTGGCGCCGAGCAGGACCGCGGCCAGGCTCAGCCGGGACAGGCCGGGGGTGGCGGCCAGCGTGCGCAGCACCCGTAGGGCGCCGGGGCGTGGTGCCGGCGCCCGGCGTTCGGCCGCGTCCGGGCGCGGTTCGCGGACGTACAGGGCGAGCAGCAGCACGCCGAACGCGGCGCAGCAGAAGCTGACCTGGAAGACCGCGTCATAGCCGTCCCGGGCGGCCCACAGCACGGCGAAGGCGGCGAGCGGGCCGAGCAGGGCGCCGGCGGTGTCCAGGGTGCGGTGCACGCCGAAGGCGCGGCCCTGTTGCGCGGGGGTGGTGGACAGCGAGATCAGGGCATCGCGCGGGGCGCTGCGCAGGCCCTTGCCGGTGCGGTCGGCGGCCAGGACGGCGCCGACCGCCCAGGGGGTGGTGACGGCGAGCAGGCCGAGTTTGCAGACCGCGGAGAGGGTGTAGCCGGTGGCCGCGACGAGCTTGCGGCGCCGGGTGCGGTCGGCGGCGTAGGAGCCGGCGAGCCGTACCAGCGCGGTGACGCCCTGGTAGACGCCGTCGAGCAGGCCGAAGGCGAGCGGGGACATGCCCAGGCCGGCGACCAGGTACAGCGGCAGGACGGCGGCGACCATCTCCGAGGAGACGTCCGTGACCATGCTGACCAGCCCGAGGGCGACGACGTTGCCGGCGACGGCGCCCCGCAGGAAGGCCGGCCGGTGGCGGGCGACACCCGCCGAGGCGTCGGCGGCGCGGCTGGACGAGAGGTACACGGACGTCTCCTCGTGCCGTGGGTCAGAACCAGTTGACGGTGAGCGGGAAGCGGGCCGTGGCGGTGGCGTTCGCGGCGTCGGTGGCGGTGGCGGTGATCTGGAAGGTGCCGGTCTGCCAGGGCTTGCCGGTGATGCGGCCGCCGGCCGTGTCGGTGGTCAGGCCCAGTGGCAGTCCGGTGGCGCGGTAGCCGATCGGGGCCTTGCCGCCGGAGGCGGTCAGCTGGAGGGTGCAGGGCTGGTTGAAGCGGCAGGTCTGCGGGCCGGGGGTGGCGAGCTTGAGGTCGCCGTCGGGCGGCTGGGTGCCGCCGGTGTCGAACACCTCGGTGACGGGCGTGGCGGTGGCGGCGTTGCCGGCGTGCCCGGTGCCGTACATGTCCTCGAAGGTCCGCAGCAGGTTGTAGTGGTTGTAGGCGCCGCCGACGCCGCCCTGTTTGACGTGGGCGCCGTGGAAGACGGTCGCGATCTGGTTGGAGCCCAGGTAGTTGTCCTCGTCCCAGGTGAGCACGAGCAGGCTGTTGTGGGTCCTGGCCCACTCGGCGTAGGAGGCGAGGTTGTTCTTGACCCAGGTGTCGCCGCTGCCGACGGCGCAGTCGTGCATGTCGTTGCACATGTCGGGGACGACGAAGGACAGCGTCGGGAGCTGGGTGAAGTCGTCCTTGGGGAACTGGGCGAAGGTCTTGCCGGTGCCCACCGGCACGTTCTTGAAGGCGAACCACGGGTTGTGCTTCTGCGCGTAGCGGCCGCTGGTGCAGGTCGTGGAGCCCTCGCCGGGCAGGCCCTCGTTGTAGCTGGCGAAGGTCTTGCCGGCGGCGATCAGTTCCTGGCCGAGGTTGGGGGCGTCCATCGACTGGGCGGTGTAGCAGCCGTCGCCGGTGATGCCCTGGGTGGCGCCGGAGAAGAGGTTGAAGTAGTTCGGCTGGCTGGGGTGGGTGAGCGCCTTCATGCCGGTCAGGCTGGCGCCGCCCTGGGCGAGTTGGTTGATGTAGGGGGCGTTGGCGCTGCCGATGATCTCGCCGTACTGCTTGTTCTCGAAGACGACGATCACGACGTGGTCGTAGGACGGCAGCGCGGCGCCGGTGCCGACACGGGCCTCGGCGGTGGTGGCGACCGCGATCAGACCGAGCGCGCCGAGAGCCGCGGCGAGCGCTCTGCGCAGGCGGTTGGGTCGGGGTTTCATCGGGTCTCACTCTCCTGGTCGGGGGGTGTGGGGGGTGGGGGTCGTCGGTCCTCGCGGCGGGCCGCGTCCGCGACGGCGATCCGCAGGAAGCGCGGCACGGGCAGCCCGCAGCGGCCGAAGGCGCCGGCCACCTCGGCCCGGACCGCCGCGCGCCGGTCCAGGGGCATCAGCAGCAGCACGCTGCGGCCCGGCCGGCGCCCGGGCCACCAGGCGGACCGGGCGCCGGCGCGCAGCGCCTCGCGGATCACCAGGGCGCCGGCGGTGGCGCCGCCGTCCTGGCTCCGGCATTCGGTACCGGCCGTACGGACCGCCACCAGCAGCAGGCAGGGGTCCGGGCCGCCACCGGGGGCCGCGAGCGGCCGGTGGGTGCTGCCGTCGGCCGCGAGGAGGTGGCCGGCCCGGGCGAAGAGCACGGCCCGGCGCAGCGCGTCATCACCGGGCACGGCGGAGCCCAGGAGTTCCGCCAGCTGTGCCCGGGTGGGCGGGCGGACGCCCGGACCGGCGCAGGCGTCCGCGACGGCCAGGGCGAGGGCGCACTCCAGCGGTTCGGCGACGGGCAGCCCCACCGAGTCGGGCAGGGTGGCGTTCAGCTGCAGATCGGCGCCGCCGTGGCCGATCCCGGCGGCGGCGAGCGCGCGCAGCGCCGCGTACGGGCGGGCCGCCCAGCGGGGGGCGGGGGCGGCCGGGCCGGTCAGCGGGAGCACGGCGCTCTCGGCCGGGTGGTTGAGCGAGCCGCAGTGCAGCATCCCGTCGGCGCGCGGGGCGACGGCCACCGCGAGGTGCCAGTTGGCCGCCGCGACCCAGTCGGCCGGTGGCGCGCCGCCACCGCGCACCGGGCCGGGGTGGACGGCGCGGCCGGAGAGGTGGAAGGCGTACGGGGCCCGCCAGACCACCTCGGGCGGGCGCCCGTTGGCCATGGTGAAGCCGTGGGCGAGCAGCCGCAGCACGGGGTCGGCCGCCGGGCGCCGGGCCAGGTCCACGGCTCTCACCCCAGTTCCTTGCGGGCGAGCAGCCGGTAGGCGTTGCCGCCGTCGGTTACCCGGGCGACCGCGGTGCGCAGGGCGTCGAGGGCGGCCGCGGCGCCGTAGCAGGGCAGGGCCAGGGCCTGTACGGCGCTGTGGGCGGCGCGACGGCCCGGGGTGGCGGGGGCGGTGGCCCAGGGGGCGCGCGGATCGGGGGCGAGCCGGTTGGCGGTGAGGGCGACGGCGCCGATGAAGTCGGCGTTCGCCTGGTGGGCGGCGCCGTGCTGCTCGGCGAGGATGGTGAACCCCCGCTCCGCCAGGGCCTGTTTGAGGTTGCCGGCCGGGATCAGATGCTGGTGCTGGGGCTGGAACCAGGGCAGCCAGTGGGAGCCGAGCAGCCGGGCGATACGGGACGTGGGGTCGGGCAGCTCGATGAGCAGATGCCCTCCGGGGGCCAGGACCTTGCCGGCCGCGTCGAGCTCGGCGAAGGGGTCCCGGGTGTGTTCGAGGTAGTGGTGCATGCTCACGGTGTCGTAGCGGCCGGTGAGCCGGTCGGCGAGGGCGGGGAACTGGCCCTGGTACGCGGCGGTGATCCAGCCCCGGCGCTCGGCCTCATGCACTCCGGCGCCCATGTCCAGCCCGTCGAAGCGGGTGGTGGGCCATACGTCGCGGGCGGCGTTGCAGAAGTGTCCCGCTGCCGTGCCGACGTCGAGCCAGGCCCTGGGGGTGGTGAAGGGTTTGAGCAGTTCGGCGCGGGCCCGGTAGGTGCCGTTCATCCGGCCCAGGATCAGGGCGGCGCCCTCACCGCCGAGCCCCTCGTAGAAGTCGCGGTAGTAGAAGTCGAGCCCGTCCACGGTGAGCCGGGGGTTTTGGAAGACGTGGCCGCAGCGCCGGCACTCTTCGAGGGTGAAGCGGCCGGGCTTGCCCTGCAGCAGGTCGGGCATGCGGACCCGGACGACCGGATCGGGTGCCGAGCACCAGGGGCAGTCGGTGCGTCGCGGCTCGAAGAACCGGTCGGTGCCGTCGGCGAGTTCGGCGGTGTACGCGGCGCGGCGCGCCGGGGCGTCGTCCGCGCCGGGCGCCTTAGCGGGCGGTGTCCGCAAGGTGTGCAGGGCGGTGGACACCGCCCGCAGCGGACGTGCCGCGGTGGTGCGGGCCAGGCCGGCGGGCCGCAGCCGACGGGCGGGGGCGGCGACCAGCGCGGGCTGGAGCCAGTACAGCGCGGCCGCCGCCGCTCCCCAACGCGGCGCGGAGTAAAGGCACTTGAGCAGCAGCGCGAGACCGGCGAGCTGGCCGGCCGACAGCAGGACGGGGGGCAGGCCGCGGGCGCGGAGCTCCTCGGCGCGCCGGCCGGGGTCGGGGGGCGGCGCCGCCAGACCGGGGGCGATGGCCCAGCCGGTGGCGTCGGGGGCGTACTCCTTGAGCTCGGCGAGGAGGCGGAGGAGGTCGGCGGCGGAGCGCGGTGGCGCCTCGGCGAGCCGGCCGGGGAGCTGGGCGCGGCGGTGGACCTCGTCGGCCACCAGCACGGCGTGGCCCGCGCCGTGCCCGGGCGCTCCCCGGTCCTTGCGGTGCGCCGCGGGGTCGAGCAGCCGGAGCAGGCCGAGGGCGCTCTCGGCGTCGAGCCGCGCCGGGATCAGGTCCAGCACGCGCAGCCCTTCGTGTGCGGCATGGGCGACGGCGGCGCGCAGGGTCGCCTCGTCGGCCGTGACGCCGGGCGCGGTGATCAGCTGCCAGCCCGCGAGCGGTGGCCGCGCGGTGTCGTACGGTTCGGCCGCCGCGTCGAGCAGGGGCAGCACGGCGAGCCGGCGGCGGGCGCGTACGGTGCCCGCGGCCAGGGCCAGCGCCGTGGCGGCCGCCGCGGTGCGGGTACCGGCACGGAAACGTTGTGCTGGTGCCATCTGCCTCACGACTCCTTCTCGGACGCGGTGCGGTGGTCGGTGCCGATGGGGTACGTGCCGGGGCCGAGCGGCAGCTTCTCCAGGCGGTCGGCCGCGGCGGTGGCACCGCCCGCCGCCGCGAAGGACGCCTGGATGCGGCGGGCCGCGCCGCGGTGGGCCGGGTCGTCGAGCACGGCCGTCAGGGCCTGTCGCAGCTCGTCGGTACGGGCCCGGCCGAAGCGCACCCGTACGCCCGCGCCGGCCTCGGTCACCTGGCGCGCCACGATCGGCTGATCGTCGCGGACCGGCGCCACGACCAGCGGCAGCCCGTACGCGAGCGCCTCGCACACGGTGTTGTGGCCGCCGTGGCACAGCACGGCGTCGAGGTGCGGGAGCAGTTGGAGCTGGGGGACGTACTCCTGGTGCAGCACGTTCGGCGGGAGGTCCCCGGCGAGGTCGCCGGGGGCGGCCAGGATCAGCTGCACGCGGTCGGCGAGGGCGGCCGCGGCGCGCAGCACCGCGGGGTAGAAGCGGGCCCCGGCCTCGCGGTTGAGCGTGCCCAGGGAGACCAGTACGCGGGCGCGTCCGGGATCCAGCCGACGCCAGGGGAAGTCGGCGGCGGGCGGGCGGGGGCCGAAGGCGGGGCCTACGAAGGCGTAGTGCGGGCCCCACTTTTCGGCCCCCGCCCCCACCCCCTCGCCCGCCCCTGACCAGCCCCCCTCCCCCACCAACTCGGGCGTCGAGAACACCAGCACCAGATGGGGCGAGAAGCGCGGGTCCCAGCCGGCGGGTGCGCCGCAGTCGGCGAGCAGGCCAGCGAGGCGCCGCGCCACCCACTCCCCCACCTTCGGGAAGCCGTCGAACGGCCTGGTGAACTCCGCCGAGGTGGTCGCCGAGGTCACCCAGGGCAGGCCGTGCCGGCGCGCCACCAGGGGTCCGGCGAAGGCCTGTTGGTCGGCCACCAGCACATCGGGCGTGAAGGCTTCGACGGCGGCGTGCACCCCGGGCAGCATCGCGTGGGCGAGCGGGACCAGCGCCTCCTCCCACAGGAAGCGCAGCGCCGCGACACCGCGCAGATCGCGCCATCGCCGGTGCAGTACGTCATAGCCGTCTGCCGCGCCCCGGTCTCCCGCCGAGTACAGCCGGGCGCCGGCCGGGAGCAGGGTCGCCAGGGCCGCGGCGGGGCCGGTCCAGGCGACCTGGTGTCCGCGTGCGGTGAGCTCGGCGGCCACGGCGAGCGTGGGGTTGACGTGCCCGGCGAGCGGCGGGACGACGAAGAGGACTCTCATCCGGCCACCGCCCCGGCCCGTACGCGCAGCCGCCCCAGTACGGCGTGGCACAGCCCTTCGGTGGCCTCCTTGAGCACCGTGTGCCCCACGTCCGGCAGCACACACAGCTCGCAGTCGGGCGCGATGGCCGCCAACTCCCTTGCTCCTGGGAGGAGTTCGGACTTCTCCCCGTAGACGGCGAGGACCGGGCGGCGCAGCCGGGCGAAGTCGCCGGCGGTGAAGGCACCGGCGGCCGCGATGTCCTCGATCAGCGTGGTGTGGTTGAGCAGGGCGTCCGCGCCGGCGGTCAGCCGGGCCTCCTTGCGCCGCCCGAGCGCGGCGAGCTGCTCGGTCATACGGCCGTCTTCGAGGCCGAGGGCGGCGGCGGTGAGGGTGTCGGTCATCTCCTCGACCCAGTCGCCGGTCAGCTGGGCGTCGATCAGCACGAGCGAGGCGACGAGGTCGGGCCGCAGGAGCGCGGTGTGCAGGGCCACGGCGCCTCCATGGCTGTTGCCGATCAGATGGACCGGGCCGAGGTCGGGCCCGACGGCGGCGAGCAGCGCGATGAGGTCGGCCGCCGCGGTGTCCCGGTCGTAGCCGGTGGGCGGGCGTTCGCTGCGGCCGTGCCCGCGCTGGTCGTAGAGGAGCACCTCGTGTCCGGCGTGGCAGAGCGGGCCGGCCAGGGTGCAGTAGAAGCTCGACAGGTTGTCCATCACCAGCCCGTGGAGGCAGACGACGGTGGGTCCGCCGGGCCGGGAGCCGGCGCCCCGGGCCGGCAGCCGTTGGGTGTGCAGGCGCAGTCCGCCCGCGTCGGTGTGGGCCATGGCGCGCTCAGCCCGCGCAGGCCCGGTCGGCGGTGGTGACCCGGTCGATGTGGACGGCGAGTTCGCCGACCGTCATGGCCAGGATCTGTTCGATGTCCTTCTCGGCGAGCAGGCCGAGGAGGTCCACCCCCGTGCCGTAGCGCTGCTGCAGCAGTTCGGCCAGGGCGACGAACTCGATGCTCTCCAGCGCCAGATCGTCGTTGAAGGTGGTCGCGGCGGTGATCGGCCCGACGACGAGGAGTTCCTCGCCGGCGACGCGCACCAGCATGTCGGTGATCTCGTCCAGGATCGGACGGATGCGCTCGGGGTGGGCGTCAGCTGGCATGGGTGGCCTCCGTGGGGGTGAGGGTGTCGGTGCCCGCAGGGTCCTCGGGACGCGGGCCGGTCCAGGCGACGACATGGCGCGCGGACCGGTCGTGGACGGAGTCGAGGTGGACGAGGTGGTCCCGGCCGTCGGGTGCGGCCAGCAGGAGCGCGCCGCCCGGTGCGGAGGTGACGGCCCACTCCTCCGCCCGGACCCCGGTGCCGCCGCGCGTCGCCCGGGCCGCCGCCCGCTTGGCGCACCACAGCGCGGTGAGCCAGTGGGCGCGGTCCCCGCCGGGCGGCGCCTCGCGGGCGAGGAGGGCGTCGGCCAGGCGGTGTTCGGCCGGGGTGAGGGCGAGCCGTCGCAGGTCCCGCGGATCGTCGGTGACGGTTTCGACGGCGATTCCGGCGGGGCCCGACCGGCGGGCGAGGGCGACCGCGAACCGCTCCCGGCAGGCGACGGCGAGCCGGATGCCGTCGGCGAGCGGGCCCTCCGGGCGGGGCCGGCCGCCACCGTCCTCGACGAGGGGGATCTCGACCGGGAAGACGGGCCCGGCTCCCGCTTCCCACAGCAGCTCGCGCACCGCGTCCTTGGCCGCGATCCGGCCCAGCAGCCATGCCGCGCGGTCCCGGGGCGCGCAGCGGTCATAGCGTGCGCGTTCGGCGGCGCCCAGATAGCGGCGCATGACCAGCTCCTGCGACGCCGGGTCCGGCCAGCGGCGCCGGGCCAGGGTCCAGCCGCCCGGCCGGGGTTCGCCGATGCCGCAGACCTCCGGTGTGAACTTCATCGGCCAGACCCGCTCGTCGGCGGCGAAGCGCCGGTACGTCCAGCCCTCCAGGTGCGCCCACACCCGGCCGTCGGCGCCGCACAGCTCGACGTCGCCGCGCACCGAACCGGGCCCCACCTCGCGGATCCGGGCGGTGGCCGTCAGCAGCGCGCCCTCGCGGGGCGGCGGCCCGTGGAGCCGTACCCGCTCTAGAGTCGCGGGGAAGACGAGCCGGTCGCCGCTCAGTTTCAGCTGCATCCAGTGGCCGAGGAGCTGCCCGGCGGCGTCCAGGAGGGCGCCCGGCGCGGGCAGTGCGCGCAGCGTTCCGCGGATGCCGTCGGCGGCGAGCGTGGTGACCTCGTGGACCCCGGCGAACGCCGGGCCGTGGAACATCCACCGGTCGCGGTAGAGGGCCTGGGCGCTGACCGGCGCGGGGCCGCCGGACGTCAGCGGCGCGGGGTCGGGGGCCGGCGGGGGCGGGTGGTGTGCGGCGAGGTGGACGGTGACGGCGGCGTACTCGCCGAGGTCCACCCGGATACGGCCGGGCCCGGCGGGGGTGGCGGTGACCGTCAGGTCGACGGGTGGGGCGACGGGCAGCCAGCGCAGCGCCCGTACGTCGGAGTAACCGGTGACGGTGTGCCCGGGGTCGGCGTCGCGGGCCGCTTCGGCGGCCAGCTCCAGCAGGGTGGTCATGGGGACCACGGGGAAGCGGTCGGCGGGCTCGGGCCAGTCGTCGGGCTGGAGGTAGACGCAGTGGTCGCGGACGTAGGGGAGGGTGTCGAGGGAGAGGCGGCGGACGCTGCGGCGGGGGCCGGGGCGGGGCGACGCCGCCGGGGCGGCCGCGGCGGCCAGCGCGCGGGTCGCGGCGGCCGTTTCGGCCAGGACGTCGTCCAGGGCGCGCCGGACGGGGTCCGCGGCGGGGGACGACGGTGGTGGGGACGACGGTGGTAGGGACGACGGTGGTAGGGGCGGTGGTGGGGACGGCGTGTCGGCGGGCGGGTGGAGCGGGGTGCGCGGCGCCGCGTCGCCGAGGCGGACGAGCGGGGTGCCGAGGTCCAGCCGGACCGCACCGGCCGCGCCCGCCCGCGGCGCGAGCCGGTCCCAGCGGGGGCTGAGCCCCTCGGTCCACAGCGCGGCGGCCAGGCGGCGCAGTTGCGCCCTTGCAGTGTGGCGGGGGTCGGCGGCCGCCACGGCGAGGTGGTCCCGGTCGTGCAGGGTGTCGGCCACGAAGCCGGTGAGGCTGCCGGCTCCGGCCTGGACGAAGACGCGGACGCCGGTGTCGTACAGCCGTCTGGTCAGTTCCTGGAAGCGGACCGGTTCCAGCAGGTGCCGCAGCACCAGGCGGCGCACGGCGGAGGCGTCGTGCGGGAAGGGGGCGGCGGTGGTCGCCGACCACACGGGCAGCCGTGGGTCCCGCAGCGGCAGGGCGTCGAAGGCGGCGCGGGCCTGGTCGAGGTAGGGCGCCCACATCGGCGTGTGGAAGCCGGAGCGGAAGGGCATCTCCTGGGCCCGTACGCCCTGGGCGGCGAGCCGGCGTACGGCCTCGGCCAGCTGCGGCCCGTCCCCGCAGATCACCGACTGGTGCGGGCAGTTGTCATGGCTGACCGCGACCCGCGCCAGGCCCTCCAGCGCCGCGGCGGCCTGCCGCGCACCGCAGCCCAGGGCCGCGTAGACCAGGTCGGGTACGGCGAGGGAGGTCGGCCGCAGCGAGTCGAGGAAGGTGTCCACGGCCTGCGCCGGATACATGCCGGCGCAGACCATGGCGGTCCATTCGCCGAGGCTGTGTCCGGTCAGCAGGTCGGGGGCGATGCCCAGTTCGGCCAGCGCGCGGGCGAGCAGCCGGCCGACGGCGACGCTGTCGACGGCCCGTTCGACCAGGCCGTCGCCGCCACTTCGCCGTGGGCGGGGCAGCCCCAGCTGGTCGGCGGCGTCGTCGACGCGGGGCGGCGGCTCCGCCTCCAGTCCCGGGAAGAGCAGGGCCAGCCGCGCCCCCGGCTCCTGGCCGTACGGCCCGAAGTACGGGCTGGGGGTGAACCAGATGTCGCCGCGGCCGCGCCAGGGCAGTGTCCGCGCCAGGACCCGGGCGGCCAGGGCGCGGCGCTGGGGGGTGGGGTCGATCAGGGCGAGGCGGCAGGGGGCGTGGCGGGGCGGGGTCGGCGCGCCGCTGTCCTCGTCCCGTGCGCCACTGTCCCTGTCACGTGGACCGCTGTCGGCCTCACGCAGGGCGTGTGCCAGTTCTTCCGGGGTGCGTGCGGCGAGCAGAACGGTGCGTTCCGGTTCCGCGACGCGCAGCGCCGCCCTGTGCGGCGGGGTGCTGGGCGGTGCGGGCGGCGGGGCGGCGGGGCTCCGGTGTCCCGGCGCCTCTTCGAGGACCGCGTGGGCGTTGATCCCGCCGAACCCGAAGGCGTTGACGCCGGCCCGCAGGGGGTGCCGCGACCCGGCGTCCCAGGGTTCGGCCTCGGTGACCGGGCGCATGCGGGTGGGGGCCAGGCCCTCGTGCGGCTCGTCCAGGTGCAGGGTGGGCGGCAGGGTCCGGTGGTGCACGGCGAGGGCGGCCTTGATCAGCCCGGCGATGCCGGCGGCCTGCATGGTGTGGCCCAGCATCGACTTCACCGATCCCAGGCCGACCGGCGTACGCCCCCTTCCGGCGGGCCCGAACACCCGGGCCAGGGTGTCGAGTTCCGCCGCGTCACCGACCGGTGTTCCGGTGCCGTGCGCCTCCAGCAGCCCGAGCGCCGCCGGGTCCTGCGGGTCGAGCCCGGCCTCGCGCCAGGCCTGCGTCAACGCGGCCACCTGGCCGTCCACCTGAGGGCTCATCAGGCTCGCGGTGCGTCCGTCGCCGGCCACTCCCACGGCCCGGACAACCGCGTAGACCCGGTCGCCGTCGCGCTCGGCGTCGGCCAGCCGTTTGAGGAGGACGACACCGGTGCCCTCGGACAGCAGGGTGCCGTCGGCCCGCCGGTCGAAGGGGCGGATGCGCTGGGTGGGGCTGAGGGCCCGCAGCTGGGTGAAGACGCTCCACAGGGTCGCGCTGTGGCAGTGGTGTACGGCGCCGGCGACCATCAGGTCGCAGCGGCCGGCGGCCAGCAGTCCGGCGGCCTGCTCCACGGCCAGCAGCGAGGAGGCGCAGGCCGCGTCGAGGGTGTAGGCGGGGCCCCGGAAGTCCAGCCGGTTGGCGGTCCGGGCGGCGGTGAAGCTGGGCACCAGGCCGATGGAGGCCTCCGGCTGTTCGGGACCCAGGCTCTCCTGGAAGGCCTCCCGGACCGCCCGGATTCTCGACTCGCCCAGTTCCGGGGCGAGTTCGCGCAGGGTGGCGGCGAGCTGGTGGGCGGTGCGGACGCGCTGGTCGAGCCGGGCGGTGGCCGCTCCCATGAAGCCGCCGCGGCCGAGGATCACGCCGATCCGGGAGCGGTCGGCGGGCAGCCGGCCCTGGCCGCCCGCGTCGGCGACGGCGGCGGCGATGGCACGCAGGGCGAGCAACTGGTCGGGCTCGGCGCCGGCGACGGCGGCGGGCATGATGCCGAAGCGGGTCGGGTCGAAGGCGGTCGGCCCGGCCAGGAAGCCGCCGCGCCGGCAGTAGAAGCGGTCGCTGCGGGCGGGGCCTTCGGCGCCCGCCGGGTCGTAGTAGACCTCCGGGTCCCAGCGGCCGGGCGGCACGTCGGTGACGCAGTCCGTGCCGGCCACCAGGTTGCGCCAGTACGCGGCGAGGTCGTCGGCGCCGGGGAAGATCGCCCCCATCCCGACGATCGCGGCGTCCGTGGGCCGGGGGCCGGCCCGGTGCCCGTTGCGCTCACTCATCGCCCGCCGCCTCGCCGGCCGCCTCCGCCGCCAGTACGACCTGGGGCGCTGTGCCATGGGCCAGTTCGTCCAGGAGGGCGGCGACCGCGGCGTCGGGGTCCAGCAGCGGGATGCCGCGGCGCGCGTAGGCGCGGGCCAGCTCCGGGGTGACCATGCCGCCGCCGGTGGCCGCCCACGGGCCCCAGTCGACGGCGAGCACACGGTGCGCCGTTCGGGCCGACCAGGCGCGCGCGAGGGTGTCCAGGGCGTCGTTGGCGGCGGCGTAGTCGGCCTGGCCCCGGTTGCCGAAGACCCCGGCGACGCTGCCGAAGAGGACGAGGAAGCCGGTGTCGTCGCCGGCGGCGGCGAGCAGATGGCGGGCGCCGTCGACCTTGGTGGCGAAGACCCGGGCGAAGGAGTCCGGGTCCTTGTCCCGCAGCAGCCTGTCCTCCAGCGTGCCCGCGCCGTGCACGATCCCGTCGAGGCGGCCGTGCCGGTCCCGGATGTCTCGCGCCACGGCGCGCACCGCCGCGGCGTCGGTGACGTCGGCGGCGTGGTAGCGCACGGAGGCGGCGTGCGGTTCCAGTGCGGCGAGCGTCGCGGTGATCTCGCGCCGGGCGAGGATCTCGGTGGCCGCCGCCTCGATCTCGGCGGGTCTGCGCAGCCCTTGGGAGATCAGCGCGGCGCGCAGGGTGATGCGGTCGGGGGCGTGGGCGAGGGCCGGGTCCTCGGGGGCCTCGGATCGGGGCGTACGTCCCAGGAGTTCGATGTGGCAGCCGTGGGTGCGGGCCAGCGCGAGGGCCGTACGGGCGGTGATGCCGCGGGCGCCGCCGGTCAGCAGCACCACGGAGCCGGGGCCCAGCGGTGTGCGGTCCGCGGCGGTGCGGGCCTCCGGCAGCGGGGTGCGCACGGTGCGCAGGGTGGTGCGGGTGCCGTTGGTACGGCCGACGACGACCGGCTCCCCGGGGGCGCAGAGTTCGTCCATCAGGTGGGCGGCGATGCGTTCCGGGCGGTCCTTGGGGTCGATGTCCACGGCGCGGATCAGGGCGTCGGGGTATTCGAGCGCGGCGGTACGGGCGAAGCCGCGCAGTCCGGCGCCCGGACAGGGGTCTCCCCTGCTCGAACGGAGTTGAGAGCTTGGGGAAGGGTCGGGGGCATGGGCGGCGTCGTCCTGCCCGAACGTGCCGCCGGCCGCGGTGGCGAGCAGCAGCCAGCGGGCGCCGCCGGTCAGGGCGGTGCGCAACCCCGCGTACTGTCCCGGCAGTACGGCGGTGCGGCCCGCCCGCAGCGCGCTGAGGTCGACCACCCCGTGCGCGGTGATCTGGGCCAGCCGCTCGGCGGGGACCGTACGCACCCGGGCCCCATGGCTCTCCAGCAGGGCGGTGAGCGCGAGCGCCACGCCCTGTCCGTCCTCCACCACGGCGAATTCGGCGCCCGCCACCATCTCGGCGGGCGGGCGGCCCGCGGGTGGGCCCAGCGGGGCGATGCCGACGAGGTGGCGGGTGGGGGGCCGCCCGGCTGCCGGGCCGGCGGCGGGCGCGGGGACGGCGGGCGGGCCCGGTACGGGTTCGGGGGTCGCGGACGGCCCCGGCGCCGGTTCGGGGGTCGTGGGCGGATCCGGCGCGGGTTCAGGGGTGGCGGCGGCGATCCGTTCGACGATGCCGCTGATGGTCTTGACCCGGGACAGCTCCTCCACCACCGACTCCACGGCCCCGTCCGCGTCCTGCGGCAGCCCGATCCGGTCGGCCAGCGCCCCGATGATCTCCACCCGCTTGATGGAGTCCACCGAGAGGTCGGCCTCCAGGTCGAGTCCGGCGTCGAGCATCTCCCGGGGGTAGCCGGTGCGGGTGTGGATGATCTCGCGTACCGCGTCGAGGAGTTGGTCGGGGGTCAGGCGCGCCGGCCGGGGGTCCGGGGCGGGCTCGGCCCGGGTGGCGGCTCCGGTCTCGGCCCCGGTGTCGGCTCCGGCCGGGTCGGTCCCGGCCAGGTCGGCCCCACCGTACGGCGGGAGCGGCCGCTCCGACGCGGGCGCGGTCCACGGGGCCGCGGGTGCGGTCCGCGGGGCCGCGGGTGCGGTCCGCGGGGCCGCGGGCGCCGTCTCGCCCAAGTACCGCAGCACCACGTCCCGTTGCGCCACCACCAGCTCGCGCGCACCGCGCAGATACTCCAGGACCGCGTCCTGCCGCGCCGCTTCCCCCGGGGCGGCGGGGCCGTCGTCCGGTGCCGCCGCCACCCGCCGCGCCGGACGCAGCCCGCCCGGCAGGCAGGCGCCGTCGGCGGTGCGCACCAGGTGCCCGTCCACCAGCCACCCGGGGCGGCGCGGCGCCTCCTCGGGCAGTGCGCGGGTGCGCCCGCGGAACAGCGCCTCCGGGTCGACGGGGACGCCCGCGGCGGCGAGCCGGGCCAGCACATACGGCAGCCGGGCCAGGCCGGGCTCACCGGGCACGTCCAACGCCACGGCGGTGTGTGGGCGTTCGCCCAGGATGCGGCCGACGAGACCGGTGAGCACCCGGCCGGGCCCGGCCTCCACGAAGGTGCGCACCCCGGCGGCGTACATGTCCTCGATCTGGTCCACGAAGCGCACCGGCGCGGCGACCTGCCCGGCCAGGGTGTCGCGGAGCGCGGAGGTCTCGCGGCCGTAGGGGCGGGCGGTGGCGCCCGACCAGACGGGGAACGCGGGCCCCGACAGCCGCGTGGCGCGCAGCTCCTCGGCCAGCTCCGCGCCCGCCGGCTCCAGCCGGGGGCTGTGGAAGGCGCAGGCGACCTGGATGCGCCGCGCCTCGGCGCCGGCCGCACACAGCGCCGCCACGGCCTGCTCCACGGCGTCGGCGGGTCCGGAGATCACGCTCTGTTCGGGCGCGTTGTGGTTGGCGACCACGACTCCGGGCGTGCCGCGGGTCAGCTCCCGTACGCGGGCGGGAGCGGCGGCCACGGCGGCCATCGCCCCGGGGTCGTCCCCGGCGGCCCGGACGATCGCCGCGGCACGGCGGTCGCTGAGCCTGAGCAGCGCCTCGGTGTCGTAGGCGCCGGCCGCCCACAGCGCGGTCAGCTCGCCGAAGGAGTGGCCCGCCGCGCAGTCCGGGCGCACCCCGAGCGTGGTGAGCAGCCGGTGCGCGGCGACGGAGGCGAGGCCCAGGGCCGGCTGGGCGACGCGGGTGTCGGTCAGGGCGGCGGACTGGGCCCTTCGCTGCTCGGCGGTGAAGGCGGTGGGCGGGAACATGGCCGCGACGCAGTCCGGGTCGGCGTCGTCCAGGAGGCCGCGCAGCGCGGGGAAGGCGACGAACAGTTCGCCCAGCATCCCGGTGCGCTGACTGCCCTGGCCGGGGAAGAGGAAGGCGACCAGGCCGGGGTCGGCGTCCTCCTGGCGCGGGTGGACGCCGTCGGTGGCCGCGTAGCGCCGCGCCGCGTCCAGCCGGGCGGCGAGCTGGTCGAGGTCCTCGGCGACGACACAGACCTGTAGGGGCGCGTCGGCCGCGGTCGCGGCGGTCGCGGCGGCCAGATCGCGCAGCGGCCAGGGCCGCCCGGCCGCGTCGTTGTCCGCCAGGCGCGCGGCGAGTCGGTCGATGGCCGCCATGGCGGCGGCGCGGTCGGCCCCGCGGAAGCAGAACAGCTCGGCGGGCCACTCCTGCAGGGTGTGGGCGGGCTCGTCGGCGCCCGGATAACCGGCGAGCACCGCGTGGTAGTTGGTGCCGCCGAAGCCGAAGGCGCTGACCCCGGCGACGCGGCGTTCGACGGGGGCCGTCCAGGGCCGGGCGCCGCCGGCCTCGAAGCGGAACGGCCCGGTGTCGGCCCCCGGCCGGGTCAGATGCAGGGTCGGTGGCCGCACCCCGGCGTGCACGGCGCGTGCGGTCTTGATGAGTCCGGCCAGCCCGGCCGCGCATTTGGTGTGTCCGATCTGCGACTTGACCGAGCCCAGTGTGCAGCTGCCCGGTGCGGCCCCCGCGGCCTGGAACAGGTCGGTGAGGACGGCGAGTTCGGTGGCGTCACCGACGACGGTGCCGGTGCCGTGCGCTTCGAGGAGGCCCACCTGGGCCGGGCTGATGCCGGCGCGGCGGTAGGCGCGTTCCAGGGCGCGGCGCTGTCCCTCGGGCCGTGGCGCGGTCAGGCCGAGCGACCGCCCGTCGCTCGCGCTGCCGACGGCCTTGACCACCGCGTAGATCCGGTCGCCGTCCCGCTCGGCGTCCTCGACGCGTTTGAGGACCAGCGCGCCGACGCCCTCGCCGAGCGCGATGCCGTCGGCGGCCGCGTCGAAGGGGCGGCACCGGCCGGTGGGCGACAGGGCGCGCACGGACGCGAACATCAGGTAGTCGTTGATGCCGTTGTGCACGTCGGCGCCGCCGCACAGGACCATGTCGGCGTCCCGGTCGCGCAGTTGGCGGCAGGCCAGGTCCAGCGCGGCGAGCGACGAGGCGCAGGCGGCGTCCACGGTGCAGTTGGCGCCGCCCAGGTCCAGGCGGCTCGCGATCCGCCCGGCGATGACGTTGGCGAGCACTCCGGGGAAGGAGTCCTCGGTCAGCCGGGGCAGTTCGGCGTCCAGGGCGGGCGGCAGGTCGCCCAGGTAGGCGGGGTGCAGTGCGCGCAGGCCGTAGGCGCCGGCCAGTTCGGTGCCGGCCTCGGCGCCGAAGACGACGCCGGTGCGGGCGCGGTCGAAGTCGCGGTCGGCGTATCCGGCGTCCGCCAGGGCCTTGGCGGACGCGTCCAGGGCGAGCAGCTGCACGGGTTCGATGCCGGTGAGGGAGGCCGGCGGGATGCCGTGGGCCAGGGCGTCGAAGGGGATGGGAGGCAGGAATCCGCCCCACCGCGAGGGGGTGCGCTCGCCCGCCCGCGCGGGGTCCGGGTCGTGGTAGGTGGCGGCGTCCCAGCGCTCGGCGGGCACCTCGGTGACGGAGTCGACGCCGGCGACGACGTTCGACCAGTAGCGGGCGGTGTCGGGCGCGCCCGGATAGCAGCAGGCCATGCCGACGATGGCGATGTCCAGCGGCGCCGCCTGCCGGTCCTGGTGCCCGGCGGGTGGCCGAAGCTGCTTCGCCCGGGCGTCGAGCAGTGCGCTCGCCCCTTCGGTGACGTCGGTGTGCAGCGCGGCGAGGGAGGTGGTGGCGCCGCGGGCGGTGGCGGCCTGGCCCAGCATGTACAGGCCCTCGCGCAGCTGGTCCGGCTCCCCCACCGGTGCCGGCGGACCGCCGTCGGTGTGGCGCAGGCCCTTGCTCGCGATCCGCAGCCGCCCGAGGTTGCGCCG
The DNA here is from genome assembly GCF_055576575.1 of Streptomyces sp. NPDC033270. Lineage (NCBI taxonomy): Bacteria > Bacillati > Actinomycetota > Actinomycetes > Kitasatosporales > Streptomycetaceae > Streptomyces > Streptomyces sp. NPDC033270. Next base: position 97,969 of record NZ_JBVIRA010000009.1, on the reverse strand, counting down.
CTCAAGCTCCTCCCACCGGGTCCGCGGGTCCACGCCGTCCGCCGCGAGCCGCTGCTCGGCCGCGGCGAACTCCGCGGCGTAGGCGGTCTCGGCGCAGCGCGTGGCGTGCCCGGGCGCGGTCCGCAGCAGTACGGTCCGCTCGCAGGCCAGCGCGGTGTCCTGGAAAGCCGGTTGGACGGCGCCGGTGGCCACGGCCTCCTCGGTGAAGAGGTAGGCGGTGCCCATCAGGACACCGATCCGGGCGCCGCGCTCGGCGAGCGGGGCGGCGGCGGCCGCGGCCATGGCGGCGGAGCGGGCGTCGTGGATGCCGCCCGCGAAGAGCACATCGAACTCCTCGGCGGTGCCGCGGTGCTCCCGGTCGTGGGCCAGCAGCCGCTCGATCTGCTCCTCCCACAGTGGGAAGCTGGCCCGGGGGCCGGTGTGGCCACCGCACTCCTGCCCCTCGAAGACGAATCTGCGGGCGCCTTCGGCCAGGTAGCGCTCCAGCAGGCCGGGCGAGGGGACGTGCAGGTAGGTCCGGGTCCCGGCGGCTTCGAGCGGCGCGGACTGGGCGGGCCGGCCGCCGGCGATGAGGGCGTAGGCGGGGGCGAACTCGGCGACCGCGGCGAGCTGGGCGCGGCGCAGTTCGGGCGGTGCGAAGCCGAGCAGGCCCACGCCCCACGGGCGCTCCCCCAGCCGCTCGGCGGTCTCGGCCAGCAGCCGGCGCACCTGCTCGCCGTCCATGACCGCGAGGGCGAGAAAGGGCAGCCCGCCCTCGGCGGCCACCGCGGCGGCGAACCCGGCCTCGTCGCTGACCCGGGTCATCGGCCCTTGGGCCACCGGGAGATGGCGGGCGGCGGGGCGGGGCGCGAGCGGCCGGATGCGGGCGGCCGTGGCGAGGTGACCGGTCAGGGCGGACCGTACGGCCGCAAGGATGCCGCCGGTGGTGCGGTGCCGCGCGGCGAGCCGGGCGGCGAACGCGCCGTCCTGGCCGACGGGGAGCGGGTCGGTGCGCAGATCCGGGCGGGTCAGGACGCGGTGGCCGTCGACGAGGGCGGGCTCGCTGCCGTCCATGGCCCGCAGGGCGGCGGCCAGCGCGCGGGGCAGCCGCTGTTCGCCCTCGGTGGTCAGCGCGAGCTGGGTGTCGAGCAGCACACCGGCCGCGCCGCCGGCGACGGCCGCGGCGGCGGTGTGCGGGCCGATGCCGCCGGCCGCGAGGACGGGGACGGTGGTGCCCGGGTCGGCGAGGACGCGCTGCAGCAGTACGCAGGTGGTGAGTTCACCGACCCGGCCGCCGGACTCATGGCCGCGGACGACCAGCGCTTCGGCGCCGGCGGCGCTGGCGGCCGCGGCCTCCTGGGGGCTGGTGACCTCGGCCCATACCCGGCGCCGGCCGCCGTCGGACCAGTCGTGGCGGCCCGCGGCCCCATGCCGCGCGGTGGCGGTGAACTGCCCCGGGTCGGCGAGCAGCACGGTGTCGACCGCGGCCGGCAGATCGCCGGGGGTCAGCGGGCAGCCCACCGGTACGCGTACGCCGTGCGGCCGCCGCAGCCGGCGGGCGAGCCCGGCGAGGGCGGTGCGCGCCGGGCCGGCGTGGCGGCCGAGGTCCAGCAGGCCGAGCGCGCCGGCGCGTTCGGCGGCCGCGACGATCCGTTCGTCCGGCTGCTCGAAGGGCGAGAGCGCGACGACGAGGTCGCGGCCGGTCGCGGCCGGCCGCGCGGATCTCGGACGGGGGGAGGTGCCGGAGTGAGGGGGGCGGGAGACCACGGGCGCTCCTTGTGCTGCGTGGGGGACGGACACGCTGACCACTGCCACCTGCGGTAACCAGCGGTATCCCGCTGATGCCGATGCATCGTGGGCCCACCCCCTTGCACTGTCAACGACCTTGCGTCAGGCGGTGGTTGATTCCGCCAAGGTCACCACTGCGGTGGCCGGGCGCCCCGCTTCGGCCCGCTCCCCCGGTCCCGACCTGCGCTTGTGCGCCGCGCGCCGCCCCGTATCCGCATACCGACGCGCCGGTCCGCGCCGCCCCGTCCCATGCCCGCCCGGCATGGTTCGGTGCCGAGCGGGTCTTGCCCCGTCCCCCGGCGGACATCGCCGCGCCATCGCTCCGATGCCCGCTGCGTCTTACGGGTTCACCCCGACCCGGCTACGGTCCGCGCATGGCCCTCACCCTCCAGCAACTGCGTTATCTGGTCGCGGTCGCGGACTGCCGGTCCATCACCGCCGCGGCCGCCGCCGTCTATGTGGCCCAGCCCGCGCTCTCTCGCGCCGTCCAGGCCCTGGAACGCGACCTGGACGTGGCGCTGGTGACCCGCAAGGGCCGTGGCGTGGAGTTGACGTGCGAAGGGGCCCGGGTGGTGCGCCTGGCCCGTACGGTGCTGGCCGCCGTGGACGCGATCGAGGACATCGGCGCGGCGCACGGCGGGGGTGCCCGGGAGAAGCTGTGTGTCGTCGCCACCCCGACCCTGGCGATCGATCTCGCGGCCGAACTGCTGCCGGCCTTCACCGCGCGCCACCCGGGGGTGGACGTCCAGCTGATCCAGCGCAGCAGCCGCGAGGCGCTGGTCGAGTGCGTGACCGGCGGCTCGGCGGAACTCGGCCTGGTGGACCTTCCGGTGGACCAGCAGCTGTCCTCGCACCATCTCCAGGAGCGCGAGGTGGTGCTGGTCTCGCCGGCCGGCTCCGGGCTGCCCGACCCGCTTCCGCTCCGGCGGCTGGACGGACTGCCGATGGTGCTGCCGACCCGGGGCACCGGCAGGCGGACCGAGCTGGAGTCGATGTTCAGCCGGCTGGGTGTGCGCCCGGTGGCGGCGCTGGAGGTGGACGAGCGGCTGGCGTGGGTGGCGAGTGTGCTCGGCGGGCACGGCTCGCTGGTCTGGTACCGCGACATGGCGTCACGCACCTTCGGCTCGCGCGCCGAGGTCCGTTCGTTCCGCCCCGCACTGCTGCGCCCGGTCGGCATCGTGCACGCCCGGAGCCCGTTGAGCCGGCCGGCCCGCTCCTTCCTCGCACAGGCCCAGCGCACCGCCCCGGTCCGCGAACCGTCGCGCTGAGGGACCGGCCGCCGCACGCCATACCGGCCCGTTATCGCTCCCATGCCCAACGGGTGGCCGGGCGGCCTTGGCGTCGTGACCGCCCGCCGCCACCTTGAACCCATGTCCCCCCTCTCCCAGCTCCCCTCCGTGCTCCTCGCGACCGCCGCGCTCGCCGCCCCGCTCGTCGCGCACCCCCAGGCCACCGCCGCGCCCCAGCGCGCCTGCACACTCCCCGCCGGGCTGCAGGAGCTCAGCGGTCTGGGCGTGAGCGTCAAGCACCCCGGTGTCCTCTACGCGGTCAACGACAGCGGCAACACCCCTCAGGTGTTCGCCGTCGACTGCTCCGGCGCGACAGGGCGGCTCAGGGCCACCTTCACACTGGGCGGTACGGCCAACACCGACTGGGAGGCGCTGGCCGTCGGCCCCGACGACAACGGGCTTCCCTCGATCCATGTCGGCGACATCGGCGACAACTTCGCCGGCCGCGCCGAGATCTCGGTGCACCGCTTCGCCGAGCCCGACACGCTGGCGGACGCGACGGTGTCACCGGCCACCTTCCGCTTCGCCTACGCCGACGGCAGACACGACGCGGAGTCGCTGCTGATCGACCCGACGTCCCGTCAGCTGTATGTGGCCAGCAAGGTGCTGGGCGCCAAGGGCCGGCTCTACAAGGCGCCGCTGCCGCCGCTGCCGGGCCGGGTCAACACCCTCACCCCGCTGCGCGACGGCCCGTCCTGGGCGACCGACGGCGCGTACTCCCCGAGCGGCCGGTCGTATGTGGTGCGCAGCGGCGGACCGTTCGGCCCGAACACCGGCTATGTCCAAGGCCCGGACGGCAACCGGCTCGCCGAGGTGGCGCTGCCCGCCCAGCGGCAGGGCGAGGCGGTGGCCTACGCCGACTGCACGACCCTGCTCGTGGGCTCGGAGAACGACCGCCAGATCTGGCGGGTACCGCTGCCGCCCGAGGCGACGCCCGGCTGCTGAACCGTCAGTTCCCCTTCAGCACCTCGGGGTTGGCGCAGTGCAGCAGCGGCTCGCCGCGCAGATGGCGGCCCACCTCCTCGGCGACGATCCGCGCGGCCTTGTGGGCGACCTGCTGGCTGCCGCCGGCGATGTGCGGGGTGAGCACCGCGCCGGGGGTGGTCAGCAGGCGGGAGCCGGCGGGCAGCGGCTCCTCGGGGAAGACGTCGAAGCCGGCGCCGGCCAGGTGTCCGGAGTCCAGGGCGTCGCAGGCCGCGTCGTAGTCCAGCAGCGCGCCGCGGGCGCAGTTGACCAGGATCGAGCCGCGGGGCATCGCGGCGATCTGCGCGCGGCCGATCATGCCCTTGGTCTCCTCGGTGACCCGGGCGTGCAGCGAGACGATGCGGGAGCGGCCGAGCAGTTCGCCGAGCGGGACCTGCTCGGCGATACCGGCCAGGGCCTCGGGGCGCACGTACGGGTCGTGGACGAGGACCTGGGCGCCCATGGCGGCGAGCACCTTGGCGACCCGGCTGCCGATGGCGCCGAAGCCGATCAGGCCGACGGTGGCGCCGTCGATCTCGATGCCGCAGTTGTCGTAGTCGTAGTAGTCGCCGCGCCACACGCCGCGGCGCAGGTCGGTGTGGGTGTCGCCGACGCCGCGGGCCGCGGCCAGCATCAGGGTCAGGGTGTGCTCGGCGGTGGCGGTGGCGTTGCGGCCGGGGGCGTAGCAGACGGCGACGCCGTGGCGGGTGGCGGCTTCGAGGTTGGCGTTGACCGGACCGCCGCGGCTGGTGCAGAACAGCTTCAGGTCGGGGCAGTCGGCGAGGATCCGCTCGGTGAGCGGACCGTGCTCGGTGACGCAGATCTCGGCTCCCTGGAGGGCCTCGATCATCTCGTCCTCGCTTCCGGAGGCCTCGATGACCTCGGCGACCGGGCCGAAGGGGGTGTGCGGCCAGTCGAACCGGATCTCGCGGACGTCCAGCGGTGTGTCCCCGGCGGCCGCGCGTACGGCCTCGGTGAACAGGCTCGGGCGGATGAAGTGGTTGCCGGCGACGAGGACGGTGGTGCTCATGGGTTCCTTCTCCTGAAGGGCGGTACGGGGCCGGGTGGGCGCGTACGGGCGGTCAGTGGAGCGCGGGGGCCTGGGTGAGGGCCGGCGCGTTGAAGCTCAGCAGCGCGGTCCGCCCCTGGTCGACGCGGATCTCGGTGAGGGCGCCGTTGTCCAGCCGGGGGAGGACCCGGCGGTAGTCGGCGAGCGGGATGCCCAGCAGATGGCAGAGCAGGACCCGCACGAGGGTGGAGTGCGCGACCACCAGGACCCGGCCGTCGGGTTGTTCGCGGGCGATGTCGGCGAGGCAGTCGGCGGCGCGCTCGGCGGCGTGGCGGGGGTGCTCGCCGTCGGGCAGGTGGTGCTCGACGGGGTCGGTGAGGAAGGCCGCCAGCCGCTCCGGGAAGCGTCGGCTCATCTCGTCCCTGGTCAGGCCCTCGCCCCGGCCGAAGTCGACCTCGTAGAGCCGTTCGTCGATGCGTGGGGTCAGCCCGCAGGCCTCGGCGGCGGGTGCGGCGGTGAGCCGGGCCCGGGAGAGCGGGGAGCTCCAGACGGCGGTGAGCCGGGCGGTGGCGGCCCAGGTGGCCAGGGCGGTGGCCTGTGCGCGGCCGTGGTCGGTCAGGGGCACGTCGGTGCGGCCGGCGTAGCGGTTCTCCGCATGCCAGACGGTCTCGCCGTGGCGTACGAGGATGAAGTCGGTCACTGCGCTGCCCTCCTGCGGGCGTGGTCGGCCACGTCCTGGCCGAGCCAGCCGCGGCGGGTGAGTTCGTCCACGAAGCGGAGGTGGACGGGGGTGTAGCGGGCGGTGCGGGCGGGTCTCGGGGCGATCTCCCGGTCGATGCGGACCATGGCGGCGGCCGCCTGTTCAAGGCCCGCTCCCGAGGAGGTGGCGGCGAGGACGGCCATGCCGAGGGCGCCCTCGGCCTGCTGCGGCAGGCGCACGGGGCGGCCCAGGACATCGGCGCGCAGCCGGCACCAGTAGGCGTTGCGGGCGCCGCCGCCGGTGAGGGTGAGCGGCCCGTCGATGGGCGCGCCGAGGTGGTCGAGGTAGTCGAAGCAGAGCCGTTCGAGGCAGGCGACGCCGAGGAGCCAGGCGTGGAACTCGGCGGCGCGGGTGGGCGCTTCCCCCAGGACGAAGGGTTCGGCGTCGGGTGCGCGGAAGGGGAAGCGTTCGCCTCCGGTGGAGACCAGCGGGTAGCCGACCGCGTCCGGGTCCAGGGCCGCGGCCTGCGCGGTGAGTGCGTCCAGGTCCGCGCCGTGGAAGTGCCGGGAGAGGACTCCGGCGCCGCTGCTGGAGGCGCCGCCCGGGAGCCAGGTCCCGCCGGGTCCGCGGTGGCAGTAGACGATGCCCGCCGGGTCGCGGACCAGGTGCGGGCTGGTGCCCTTGAGGACCAGGGTGGTGCCGAGCACCGAGTTCCAGGCGCCCGGGGCGAGGGCTCCGGCGCCGATCTGCGCGGCGCAGCCGTCGGTCATCCCGGCGACGACGGTGGTGCCCTCGGGGATGCCGGTGGCCGCGGCGGCCGCGGCGCATACGGTGCCGAGCACGCTTCCGGGGCGGACCACGTCGGGCAGCGTCCCTTCGGGGACGCCGAGTTCGGCCATCACCTCCTGCGGCCAGCGCTCCTCGACGAGGTGGTAGCCGGTCTTGAGGGCGTGGCTGGCGTCGCTCGGCACCTGGCTGCCCGTCAGCCGCCAGGTGACCAGGTCGACCTGGTGCAGCAGCCGGGTCCCGGTCCGCAGCCCGGGGGCGCTCGCCAGCAGTGCGACGAGCTTGGGCAGCGCCCAGGACGGCTGCATGCTGCGGTAGCCCAGCTCCTGCCAGACCGCCGCGCCGGCCGCGTTGACGGCCCCGGCGTGCTCGGCGGCGCGCCCGTCGTCGTACATCAGGCCCGGGGTGAGCGGGGTGCCCCGGGCGTCGGCGAGCAGGATCGTGCCGGAGGTGCCGTCGAGGGCCAGCCCGCGGATCCGCCGGGTGTCGATGCCCGCCAGGGCCTCCCGGCAGGCGGCGGCCAGTGCGCGCCACCACTCCTCGGGGTCCTGCTCGTGGCGGTTGCCCTGGCGTCGGCTGGTCAGCGGGCGGGCGGCGGTGGCCAGGACCTGCCCGGTGCCGTCGACGGCGACGCAGCGTGCGCTCTGGGTACCCAGGTCGAGGCCGAGCCAGATGCCGTCGAGGGGCTCGGGCGGGCCGCCGGGGTGGTGCGGGTCAGACAAGGGTGCCTCCAGGGGCGGTGCCGGTGGTGTCGACGGGGTGGCCGGTGGCTTCGGCCGGGCGGCCGGGCGCTGCCGGGCCGCCGCGCCAGGTCGCCCGGCCGCGCCAGCCCGCCTCCCGGGCGAGGCCGCGCCAGCCGAGGAAGTCCTCGTACAGCGCGGCGTAGAACTCCGCGCGCTGCGGCTCCGGCTCCCAGCTCCGCTGCATCCGGACGTACTTGGCGGCGGCGCTGTGCATGCTGGTCTCGGCGCCGGTGCGGACCAGGCCGGTGAGGAAGGCGCCCTTGGCGCCGAGTTCGGTGTCCGAGGAGCGCGCGGTGGGCACGCCCGTCGCATCGGCGATCAGCGCGCACCAGGCGTCGCTGTTGGCGCCGCCGCCGCACAGCCGCAGCTCGCCGACGTCCGTGCGGGCGGCGGCCAGTGAGTCGCGCAGCACCAGTGAGAGCCCGTCGAAGACGGCGCGCGCCAGGTCGGCGGGCCGGTGCTCCAGGGACAGGCCCCAGAAGGAGCCGCGGGCCCCCGGGTCGAGGAACGGGGCGCGCTCGCCGGCCGGGGAGAGGTAGGGCAGGAACATCAGCCCCCGGGCGCCGGGCTCGGACTCGAAGGCCAGCTGCGCCAGCTCCGGCGGGCCCGGCAGATGCAGCAGCCGCGCCGCCCAGCCGAGCACCTCGGCGCCGTTGAGGGTGGGGAAGGCGCGCAGCACCCGCTCGCGGCCGCGGTAGGCGATGTGGATGCCGGACGGCTCGCCGCTGGTGTCGATCTCCGTACGGACGATCTCGGTGCACAGTGTGGTGCCGAGGATGCTGCAGGCCTGGCCGGGGTTGACGACGCCGACGCCGCGGGCGGTGGAGGCGATGTCGTAGGGCGCCATCACGACCGGGAGCCCGGCGGGCAGCCCCAGTTCGGCCGCGGCGGCGGTGGTGATCTCGGCGATCCGCTGCGACTCCCCCAGGACGGTGGGCAGCAGCCGTTCGTATGCGCCGAGGCCGAACAGGTCGAGGATGTAGGGGTCGTATGCGCCGGTGGCGTGGTCGAGGAACGGGGCCGAGGCGTCGGACTCGTCGGTGGCGCGGACGCCGGTGAAGCGCAGGAAGAGCCAGCCGGCGGCGGTCAGTGAGGTGGCGGAGCGGGCCAGCCGGTCGGGGTCGTGGGCGGCGAGCCAGCTGAAGAGGGCGTTGGGCATCCCGGCGCAGGTCAGCGAGCCGTTGCGGCGGAAGGCCGCCTCCAGGACGCCGCCCTGCTGCCAGGCGCCGAGCTGCTCCCCGGCGCGGCCGTCGGACCACAGGATGGCGGGTCCGGTGGGGCGGCCGCGGTCGTCGACGAGCCAGGCGCCGTCGCCCTGGGCGGTGAAGGACACCAGCCAGACCGGGTCGCTCAGGCCGTCCAGCACTGTGCGGACGGTGTGGACGACGGCGTCCCAGACGGCGTCCATGTCCTGTTCCGCCCAGCCGGGGTGCGGGCGCAGGACCTCGGTGGCCCGGCGGGCGACGGCGATCTCGGTGCCCTGGTCGTCGAAGACCACGGACTTGATCACCGTGGTGCCCACGTCGATGGTGAGTACGGACATCAGTGGGGTCCTTTCACGCCGGCGCCGAGGCGGCGGCGGGCGCGGTGTCCGCGGCGCCGGCCGTGTCCTTGGCGCCAGGCTGCGGCAGCGTCAGGAAGTGGGCGAGTACGGTGCTCACCGCGTACATCCCGGCGAAGATCCAGACCACCCCTTCGACGCCGAGCGTCCCGACGAAGGCCGCGACGACGGCGGGGCCGACGAAGGTGCTGGCTCCCGCGCCCAGGTTGAGCGCGGCCAGTGCCTGCCCCTGGTGCTTGGGCTCCAAAGTGGGCACCAGCGCCGAAAGCGGTACATAACCTGCCAGCGTAGCGCCGTAGAACGCGGCGACCAGGAGGGCGAGCGGGAAGTTCGCGCCGGCGGCGTGCGGGACGTAGAAGAGCAGCAGGGTGCTGACCGTGCAGCCGGCGCCGCCGAACCAGGCGATGGTGCGGCGCCAGCCGAAGCGGTCGCCGAGCACGCCGAACAGCAGGTTGGCGAAGATGTTGGTGGCGAACATCGCGCTGAGCAGATGCAGCCACTCGGTGAGGGTGAAGCCGACCGTCTTGGTGAAGTGGATCGGCATGATCACGAAGAAGCCGAACTGCGAGGCGGTGTTGATGACCCGGACGACCGAGCCGACCCCGACCCGGGGGTTGCGCCACAGGATCGTGACGCTGCCGACCAGCGTGGCCACCGGCCCCTCGCCCGCACCGCGCGGCCGCTTGCCGCCGTGGTCGTCGCGCACCAGCAGCAGGGCGATCAGCCCGCCCGCGGCCACCAGCACCAGCGCGGCCCACAGCGTGGCGTAGGCGCCGATCTGCGGGATCAGCCCACTGGCGACCAGCGAGCCCAGGGTGGGCAGCCCGCCGGTGAAGGCGAACCAGAACCAGCCCATGGCCGTGCCGAGCCGGGCCCGCGGTGCCACGCCGGCGATCCAGACCAGGAAGCCGTAGGCGAACAGCGGATAGCCCAGGCCCCGCAGTCCGTAGCTGGCCATCATCAGCGGATAGCTGGTCAGGGGGATCGCGGCGGTCAGGAACAGGACCTGGAAGACGCCCCAGATGCCCAGCCCGGCCCACATCACGCGGCGCGGGCCCCACAGGTCGGACAGCACTCCGGACAGCCAGGCGGCGATGCCGGCGGCGATCCCGTAGACGGTGAAGAGCAGCGCGACCCGGGACTCGGAGAGGTGCTGGTCGATGAGGTACGGCGAGAGGTAGCCGGACTCGACCCCGTCTCCGATCATGAACAGGAGGAGTCCGAGGTATCCCCAGGCGAGGGTCGGCGGAATGCCCAGGCGGGTGATCAGCGAACGCGGCGGAGAGTTCGTCATCGAATCTCCCTTTCTGCGGCGGCGGGGCAGGGGGGCAAGGGGGGTGGACGGAGCGATGGAACAGCCGCGCAGAATCGGGCGTCAATGGCCCGTGGAATCTTCGCATCGGGGCCGCGACCAGCCGTGTTGCGTCGTACCGGAACCGCATGTGGACACCGCTGCCGCGGCGGGTGCAGTGTTAAATCCGTGCGAACATAACGCGGCGAATTCACGCGGAGCCGAGGGGAGAGCAGCGCGATGGACCGGGTCGAGGCCCAGGAGGAGCGGCGCCGCCGTATGCGCGAGACCGTCATCTCCCGCGGATTCGTGCGCACCGCGGACCTCGCCGAGGAGTTCGACATCAGCCTGATGACCGCGCACCGCGATCTGGACGCCCTTCAGGCCCAGGGCTGGCTGCGCAAGGTGCGCGGTGGGGCGACCGGGCTGCCCTCGGCGCAGTTCCACGGCAGCGTCGCGGAGCGGATGGCCACCATGGCGCAGACCAAGCAGCAGCTGGCGCGGGCCGCCGCGACGCTGCTGGTCTCCGGGCAGACCGTGCTGCTGGACGACAGCACGACCTGTCTGCTGCTGGCCCACCAGGCCGCCGAGCACACCCCGCTGACCGTGATCACCAACTCCCTGCCGGCCATCACCACGCTCGCCAAGGAGCCCGGTATCTCGCTGATCACGCTGGGCGGGGTGTACTTCCCGGCGTATGACGCGTTCATGGGCCCGCACACCGCGGACGCCGTACGGGCGTTTCGCGCCGATGTGCTGTTCATGTCCACCACGGCCGTCACCAACGGCCGCTGCTACCACACCTCGCCGGAGACCGTGCAGGTCAAGCGGGCCATGATGGAGAGCGCGGGGCGCCGCATCCTGGTCGCGGACCACACCAAGTTCACCAAGGGCGGCCTGTACGCGCTCGCCCCGCTGACCGACTTCGAGCTGCTGATCGTCGACGACGGCCTGCCGGCCGAGCAGGTCCGCGGCGTACGGGCGGCCGGCACCGAGGTGATGGTGGTGCCGGCCAGGCCGTGACGCCAAGGCGCTTATGGGCGGCCGGGCTCCGGTCCGGTCCAGCCGGCCACGCCGACACACGCCTCGTTCCCCTCGGGGTCGGCCAGCACCCAGTTCGACGGCGCGTCGGCGTCGTTCACCAGGCGGCCGCCGGCCGCGAGCGCCGTCATCGGCCCTCAGACGAAGGCGCTCTGCCCCGTGATCGCCTTGCCCACGATGAGGGTGTTCATCTCGCGGGTGCCCTCGAAGGAGTAGATGGCCTCGGCGTCGGCGAAGAAGCGGGCGACGTCGTAGTCGAGCACGATGCCGTTGCCGCCGAATATCTCCCGGCTCCAGGCCACGACCTCGCGCATCCGGCTGGTGACGAATGCCTTGGCCAGCGAGGAGTGTTCGTCGCGGAAGACGCCGGCGTCCTGGAGGCGGGCCAGCTGGACGAGCATGCCCCAGGAGGCGGTGATGTTTCCCAGGCTCTTGACGAGGAGGTCCTGCACCATCTGGAAGCGGGCGATCGGCCGGCCGAACTGCCGGCGCTCGCGCGCGTAGTCGAGCGCGAGTTCATAGGCGCCGATCATCACGCCGAGGGCCTGCCAGGCGACGCCGCCGCGGGTGGCCCGCAGGATCTCCGCGACGTCCCGGAAGGAGTCGACCCGCTGGAGCCGGTCGGCCTCCGGGACGCGGACGTCGGTGAGGGTGATGTCCGCGTTCTCGACGATGCGGAAGGCGGTCTTGTTCTCGATCTTGGTGGCCGAGAAGCCGGGCGTGCCCTTCTCCACCACGAAGCCCTTGACGTTGTCGTCGGCCTCGTCGCGGGCCCAGACGACGACCAGGTCGGCGAAGGTGCCGTTGCCGATCCACCGCTTGGCGCCGTTGAGGACCCAGTGGTCGCCCTCGCGCCGCGCGGTGGTGCGCATCCCGCCCGCCACATCGGAGCCGCCGAGCGGCTCGGTCATGGCGAAGGCGCCGATCTTGTCCAGGGCGGCCATCGCGGGCAGCCAGCGGCGCCGCTGCTCCTCGTCGCCACCGCGGTAGATGCTGTACATGGCCAGTCCGTTGTGGACGCCGAAGAAGGTCGCGGACGAGGCGTCGGTGCGGGTGTACTCCATCGTGAGCATCCCGACCAGCAGATGGCTGCCGGCGGGCAGCGGATCGCCGTAGCCCTCGTAGGCGACGCCGGCGAGCCCGAGTCCCCGGAACCTGTCGATCAGTTCGCGGGGGAACTCGCCCTTCGCCCAGGCGTCGTTGACCAGCTGCTTGACCTCGTTGCGCATGAAGTCGCGGGCCCGGAGCAGCAGTTCGCGCTCGTTGTCGGGCAGCAGGTCCTGGTAGCCGTAGAAGTCGGCGGTGAGCTGGTCGGTCATGACCGGGTCTCCTCGTTCGGTGCGGTGGGGGTGTCGGTGTTCAGGGCGGCGAGGACGGCGAGCTGCTTGTCGTCGCGCTCCTGGGCGAGTTCGCCGTACGGGCGCGAGCCGTAGGCGTCCTCGACGGCCGCGATGAGCCGTTCGGTCTGGGCGGGGCTCTGCTCGGGGCGGCCGAGGGAGTCCCACATCTGTCGCATCGAGGGGCCGATGTGCTCGGCCATGTGCCGGTAGCCGCCGGGGCCGCCGCCCAGGTGGGCGCCGAGGAAGGGGCCCACCGTCGACCAGCGCAGACCGAGCGAGTTCACCATGATCGTGTCGAGCTCGGACGGGGTGACCACGCCCTGCTCCACCAGGTGGATCGCCTCGCGGCTGAGCGCGTTCTGCAGCCGGTTGCCGACGAAGCCGGGGAGTTCCTTGCGCTCCACGACCGGGACCCGGCCGACCGAGCGGTAGAAGGCGACCGCCCGGGCCACGGCGTCCTCGGAGGTGCGCGCGCCGGGCACCACCTCCACCAGCGGCACGAGGTGCGGCGGGTTGAACGGATGGCCGATCAGGATCCGGCCGGCGTCGTCGAGCCCATCGGTGAAGGCGCTCGACGGGATGGCGGACGAGGAGCTGAGCAGGAGTGCGTGCGAGGGGGCTTCGCGGACCAGGGTGGCGAAGAGTTCACGCTTGAAGGCGGGGTTCTCGGGGCCGTTCTCCTGGACGACGTCGGCGTGGCGCACCGCGTCGGTGACGCCGTCGGCCAGCTGGACCCGGTCGGCGAGGCCCCGGACGTCGAGGCCCTGCCGGGCCAGTTGCACGGCGGCCTGTGCCAGCGCGGTGTCCACGGCTTCGGCCAGGTCGGGGCGCGGGTCGCTGACCCGTACCGCCAGGCCGTGGGCGGCGAACAGGGCGGTCCAGGAGAGCCCGATGGTCCCGGCTCCGATCACCGCCGCGGTGGTGGGTGGCTTGCTCATGAGGGATGCTTCTTTCGGTGCGTTCACTGCGACTTCGGTGTGGTTCTTGCCATGTCCGGTGCCTTCGCCGCGACTTCGGTGCGTGATGGCGATGTCGGTGCCGGTCTCGGCTGTGCGGGGTCAGCGCGCGAGGTAGTCGTGTACGGGCCGGACCGGAGCCAGGGTGAGGTCGGTCAGGACGTGGCTGGCCGAGACGATCTCGCGCACCGGCAGATCGGCCAGCGGAGCGAGGACGTGCGCGAACAGCTGCAGCCGGGCGGGCCCGCTCCAGGCGCCCTTCACCACCACGTCGCTGATCTCGGTGCGGACGAGCTGGGCCACCTGCGCGGTGCCGTCGTACCCCGGCACCAGCTTGAGCATGAAGGTCGGCACGGTGATCTGCGCGGCCGCCTCTTCGGGGTCCAGTTCGTGGTGCTTGTAGCCCATCGTCGCGGTCGCCACCCGGACGGTGCCGTAGTCCAGGACGCCGACGAGCGCACCGTGGTCCACATACAGGGCGGGCGATCCGGCGACCTTCGGATAGGCGCTGGCCTCCCGTCCGGACGCGGTGGCCGGGAAGTTGTCCAGGTACATGGCGTGCAGATACTCGCCGCGCTCGCCTTCGTGGCGGACCGGGATCGCCTGGCCGGCTTCGGTGTACGGCCCGTACCCGGTGACGTCGCCCATCCGCATCACCTCGAAGCGGACCAGCGGCTCATCGATCTCCAGCGGCTCGGGCACCACTGCGCGCAGTGCGTCGTGGTCGGTGCGGTAGACGATGTTGAGGTACTCGCGATCGGTGAAGCGCGGGACGACGGGCGGATACGCCGGGTTCATCAGGGGCGTGGCGAGGTGGTGGACGATGTCGTGCTGCCGCATGGCGGATGGCCTCTTCTCCTGCTTGTCCGTCGGGTGCGTGCCTACTTGCCCTGCCACACGGGGGCGCGGCGTTCGGCGAAGGCGGCCATGCCCTCGCGGACGTCGGCCGACGTGGCGAGCGCGGCCATCTCCCGGCGCTGGGCGGCGAAGGCGGCCGGTTCGGGGGTGCCGTCGGCGGTGCGGGCGATCCGCTTCACGGCGGCGAGGGCGAGCGGGGCGTTGTCCGCGAGCCGGGCGGCCAGTTCCAGTGCCACCGCCGCGGCCTGCCCGGCCGGTACGACCCGGTTGGCGATGCCGAGCCGGCCGGCCCGCTCGCCGGAGACCGGCTCGCCGGTCAGCAGCAGCTCCATGGCCAGGTGGTAGGGAATCCGCCGGGGCAGCCGGACGGCTCCGCCGCCGGCCGCGAGGAGCCCTCGCTTGACCTCCGGCAGGCCGAACCGGGCGTCGTCCGCGGCCACGATGAGGTCGCAGGCCAGGGCCAGTTCGAAGCCGCCGCCCATGGCCCAGCCCTCGACGGCGGCGATCAGCGGCTTGCTCGTCGCGGCCTCGGTCAGCCCGCCGAAGCCGCGGCCCGGGATCTCGGGCGACTCGCCCGCCAGTGCGGCCTTGAGGTCCATACCGGCGCTGAAGGTGCCCTGCGCGCCGGTGAGAACCCCGGCCCGCAGCGCCGGGTCGCCCTCCAACTCATCGATGGCATCGGCGAGTTGGGAGGCGACCGCGGCGTTCACCGCGTTCCGGGCGCGCGGCCGGTCGAGGGTGATGAGCAGAGTGGTACCGATCCGCTCGGTGCGTACGACGGGGGTGGCGCCGGCTGCGGTGGCGTCGGGTGTGCTGGGCATGGCCCGGGTCCTTTGCGATCGGGGTGCGGGTGCGGCACGGGTGGAGGAAGGCCGAAACCCGCGCGGAGTAAGGGGTGTTGAGGCGGGCGGTCAGCGGCGCCGGGGCGCGGCGAGCTCGTCGAGGACCTCGTCGGTGTGCTGACCGGGCAGCGGGGCGAGCCGCCGGACCGAGCCCGGGGTGGCGGAGAAGCGCACGGGGATGCCGACGGACCGGATGGGGCCCTCGCTGGGGTGCTCGACCAGGTCGAGGAGGTGGCCGTCCCGTACGTACGGGTCGTCGGCGGCGCGGTCCAGTTCGAGCACCGGCGCCATGGGGATGCTGTGCTTGGCGCAGACCTCCTCCCACTCCTGGGTGGTCAGCGTCGGCGCGCACTGGGCGACCAGCTCCATGAGCGGGTCGACGTCGGCGTCGTCGATGGCGGTGCCGGCCACCCGCGGGTCCCCGGCGAGATCGCCGCGGCCGGCGGCCGCGAAGAAGTCGCGGAAGTTCTGGGCGTGGTACGGCACGATGCAGGCCAGCCCGTCGGCGGTGGGCACGGCCCGGTGGCCGCGCTTCATCGACAGCGGGAACCCGGTGGAGCCGACCGGCGGCTCGTAGACGTGGCCCGCCAGGTGCTCGACGAGGTTGAAGGCGATCAGCGTGTCCGTCATGGGGATCTCGATGTGCTGACCCCGGCCCGTACGGTCGCGGTGCACCAGCGCGGCGAGCACCGAGTAGACGATGGTCAGCGCGGCGACCTTGTCACCGATGATCGTCGGCAGGTAGACCGGTCGGCCGAGCGCCCGCTGGGCCACGTCCACCAGCCCGGAGGAGGCCTGCACGGTTTCGTCGTACGCGGCGTGGCCCGCACGGTCGGAGTCGCTGCGGAAGCCCTGGGCGTGGGCGTAGACCAGGCCGGGGCTGCGCTCGGCGAGGTCCGCCCAGGTCAGGCCGAGCCGGGCCAGGGCGCCGGGCCGCATATTGGTGATCAGTACGTCGGCGGTGCCGATGAGCGCGAGGGCACGCTCGCGGTCGGCGTCGTCCTTGAGGTTCAGCGAGACGCTGCGCTTGTTGCGGTTGACGTTGAGGTTGAGCGGCGTCATCCCGGGGGTGGTGCGGTAGCGGCCCGCCCGTACGGTGTCGGACGGCGACTCGATCTTGATGACGTCGGCGCCGAGGTCTCCCATGATCTGGGCGGCGTAGGGCCCCATCACCACCGTGGACAGATCGATCACCCGTATGCCGTCCAGCGGGCCGGCGGCACTCTCGTTCGTGGCGTCCATGGTCACTCCTGCGGAAGGCGACTGAAGTAGATGTACTGCGAATGTTTCCGCCTTCGACATTAGGCGTGGAGTCGCCGAATGAGAACGATCAAGAAGCGAAGAAGGGTATGACCACAGCGGTCACACCACAGCAGACATACCTCGCCGAAAAGAGCGCGAGAAAAGGCGAAAGGAATACCGCGAAAAGCAGCGGACAGCGGCGAAAAGCAGCAGGCAGCGGTGGGATATCAGTGGGATATCAGGCGGCAAGCCGTTCGGCGAAGATGCCACGCGCCTCGGTGACCAGCTCTTCCAGGTCCCCGCCGGGCTCCGCCCGGTCCTTGCGGAAGAGCAGTGCGGTGCTCAGTTCGGCCGGGAAGTCCACCACCGGCAGCACGGTCACATTGTCCAGCCGGTAGAGATGCATCGGACTTTCCGAGGAGAGCATCGTCAGGGAGAAGGCAATTCCTCCGGAGACCAGTTCGGAGGTGCCCGCATAATCCGAGCTGTTGATGCGGATCCGCTTCCGCACGCCCGCGGAATTCAGCCGGGCGTCGATCTCGTCGAAGTACGCGGGCATCGCCTCGGGCGCGGTCGCCACATACGGCAGCTCCCGCAGATCGTCCAGGGTGACCGACTCCCGGCCCGCGAACCGGTCGGCGGGGACCGCCGCACCCAGCCGTTCCCGCATGACCTCGATGACGCCGAGCGCGGGATCGGAGACCGGCAGCCGGGCCAGTGCCAGCGCCAGCCGGCCGTCATGGACCGCTTCGACCAGGCCGTTGGACCGGCCGGGCCAGCGCTTGAGCTCGTACGCCGTACGGCATGCCGCCTCCAGCTGACGCACCCGGGCCCGCAGCGCGGGGTGGATTCCCGAAGGCATCCCGATGAGCAGGGTGGCCCGCTGCGGACGGACGGCCTCCCGCAGCCGCCACGGAATGGAGTTGACACGTTCCAGCACATCGCGGGCCAGCGGCAGCAGCGCGGCACCGGCCGGCGTCAACGCGACGTGGTGGGTGCTGCGCTCGAAGAGCGGCTGCCCCAGCTCCCGCTCCAGGTCCTTGACGCGCTGGCTGAGCGGAGAGGCCGCCATGTGCAACTTGCGTGCCGCCTGGGAGAAATTCAGCTCTTCGGCAACCGCCACGAAGTAGCGCAGGTGCAGCATGTCCACTCGGCCACACTACCCGTCAGTCCCGGGCGAGGCCGAGCGGTGCGGGGTCCTGTGCCAGCTCGCGGAAGACCGCCCGCGGGTCTGGGAGCAGCGTGCGCTCGGTGAGGTCCAGCAGCCCGCCCACGGCGCTCAGCTCGGCGGCCACCGTCCCGTCGGCCTTGCGGACGGTCTGCTCCACCCGGAACGTCCGACCCTCACCCCAGACGAACGCGCAGCTCACCTCGACCTCGTCGCCGGCGCGCAGCTCCCGCCGATAGCGGATGGTGGTCTCGAGGGTCACCGGGCCGACGCGCCGGTCCACCAGGTCGCTCTGCCGGATGCCGCTCGCCTGCAGCAGCGACCAGCGGGCGTGCTCGGCGTACTGCAGGTAGACGCTCTGGTTGAGGTGGCCCTGAGAGTCCGTCTCATAGCCACGGACGGTGACGGGGACGGCGAAGGCCGCGAACGACTCCGCCGGGCCCGTCCTGGCCGTGCGCCCCGCTCCGGCGACCGTGTCCCCGCCGGTTGTGCTCTCCGCTGCGTCCACCGCTTCTGCCACGATCTCTCCCCGTTCCCCGTGAGGCCCATGGGCCACCTGCCTCACATCGTAGGCGCCGCCGGTGCGCGGCTCAGCTCCGACCAGCCGATGGTGCGGTCGCACCAGCGCTCCAGGAGCGTACGGTCATGGCCTACCGCGAGGAGACCGGCGCCGGTCTCCCGGCGGTAGGCCTCGACGACGGCCACCAGGGCGGCGGTTGTCGAGGCGTCGAGCATCGCGGTCATCTCGTCGCAGATCAGCCAGCGGGGCCGCAGCACCAGCGCGCGGGCCAGGCAGGCGCGCTGCAACTGCCCGTCGCTGACCTGGTGCGGACGGCGGGCGAGGAGCTCCTGGCTCAGGCCCACGGTGGGTGCCAGGTCGGCGATCCGGTCCGGGATGCGGGTGCGCTGCCCGGTGGCCCGCAGTGGTTCGGCGATCAGGTCGGCCAGGCTCAGGCGGGGGTCGGCGGAGAGCCGGGGCTGCTGGAACAGCACGCCGTAGGCGGTGCGCTGGGCGCGGGGTGCGCGATGGCGCCAGCCCGCGGCCGGTGCGCCGTCCAGGACGACGGTGCCGGAGTCGGGGCGGTGCAGCAGTGCGGCGACCCGTGCGAGGGTGGACTTGCCGCAGCCGCTGGGGCCGAGGAGTCCCACCGCCTCACCGGGGGCGACGGCCAGCGAGACGCCGCGTACGACGGGGGCCCGGCGGTCGTATCCGGCGGTGATGTCACGCAGTTCGAGCATCGCCCGCCTCCCTCTGTGCCGCCAACGGGTGGTGGCAGGCGACGCCGTCGCGCGGTGCGGGCACCGTCTCGCAGACCGCGGTGGCCCGCTCGCAGCGGGCGGCGAAGGCACAGCCCGGCGGGAGATCGCCCAGTTCCGGCGGCATGCCGGGGATGGGCAGGAAGGCCCGGCCGGGGAGCGCGTCGAGCAGTCCACGGGCGTAGGGGTGCCGGGGGCCCGGCCGGCCGAAGAAGCCTTGTGCGTCGGCGAGTTCGACGATCCGGCCGGCGTACATCACGGCGACCCGGTCGGCGATCCGCTCGGCCGCCGCCAGATCGTGAGTGATCATCAGCAGGGCGCGGCCCGCGCGGGCCTGTGTGCGCAGCTCGTCGACGGTGCGGTCCACCAGGTCCCGGTCCAGCCCGGTCGTCGGCTCGTCGGCGAGCAGCAGCGGTGCGTCGCCGACCAGCGCGAGTGCGGTGGCCGCGCGCTGCGCCAGTCCGCCGGAGAGCTGGTGCGGGAAGCGGTCGAGGTGGTCGAGGGGGAAGGCGGCGCGCGCGGCGGCCCGCTCCGCCGCCGCCCCCAGGTCGCGCCTGGCCGTGCCGGTCAACTCCCGTACGGTCTCCTCCAGTTGGGCGCGCACACTCCGTACGGGCGTCAGATGCGCGGCCGGGCTCTGCGGTACGAGCCCGATCCGCCGCCCGCGGATCGCACCGGCGAGTTCCCGCTCGGACGCGGTCAGCAGCTCGGTGCCGCCCAGCCGCGCGGAACCGGCCGTCCGCGCGTTGCCGGGCAGCAGCCCGAGCAGCGCCGAGACCAGCACGGACTTGCCGCAGCCGCTCTCGCCGACCAGTGCCAGGCACTCCCCCGCGGCGAGGTCGAAGGCGGCATCGGTGACGGCGTCGACGTGGCGGCCGCCGGGCATCCGGAAGCGTACGGACAGTCCCCGTACGGACAGCACGGGGCGTTCGGCTCGCGAGGGCGCGCTCACCGCATCAGCTCCGATCGGCGCCGGGGGTTGATCCGCTCCCGCCAGACGCCGGCCAGACCGGCGAGGGCGAGGGTGGGGACGATGATGAACAGGCCGGGGAAGAGGGTCGGCCACCAGTCCCCGGCCAGCAGGGACCCGCGGGCGGTTTCGACCATGCTGCCCAGGCTCGCTTCGTGGGCCGGCAGCCCCAGGCCCAGGAACGACAGCGCGGACTCGTGCCAGATCGCGTGCGGGATCATCAGCACGGCGGCGAGCCCGGCCTGCGGCAGCACACCGGGCAGCAGATGACGCACCGCCACCCGGGCGCGCGAGGCGCCGCCGGCGAGGGCGGCGTCGACGTACGGGCGGGAGCGCAGCGAGAGCACCTCGGCGCGCACGATCCGCGCGGTCGACAGCCAGTGCGTCAGGGCGACGGCGACGACCACCGGCCCCATGCCCGGCCGGAACATCGCCACGACGAAGACGCCGAGCAGCAGGTGCGGCACGGAGGAGAACAGGTCCACCACGCGCATCACGGCGCGGTCGGTCCAGCCGCCGAGCGCCCCGGCCAGCGCGCCGACCGCGGTGCCGATGACGGTGGCGGCCACCGCCGCGACCACCCCGACCAGCAGCGAGACGCGCAGGCCGTACACGCAGCGCAGCAGCAGATCGCGGCCGACCTCGTCGGTGCCGAAGAGGTGTGCCCAGGACGGCGCCTGGAGTTTGGCGGACAGCTCGACGGCCTGCTCGTCCAGGGGGACGAACGGCGGCACGAGCAGCACCGCCAGGACGATCAGCGCGACCAGGGCGGCACAGGCCCGGACCCGCAGGGTGCGGAAGGCGCGGGCACCGGAGCGCCGGGTGCGCGCGGCGTGCCAGGCGGTGCCGTCCGCGGCGGACGCCTCGGTGAGCTCAGCCATCGAAGCCCACCCTCGGATCGGCGAGCCCGTACAGCAGGTCGGACAGCAGGTTGCCGACCAGCACCGCGGCGGTGGCCAGCACCGTGAGGGCCGCCAGCAGCGGGAAGTCGACGCGGGTGGCGGCGTCCACGGTGGCGGAGGCGATGCCCGGCCAGCTGAAGACGGACTCCACCAGCAGGGCGCCGGTGATCAGTTCGGGCACCCGGGAGCCGATCAGGGTCAGCACCGGGAGCAGTCCGGAGCGCAGGGCGTGGTGCAGCAGTACGGTGCGCTCGCTCAGCCCGCGCGCCCGCGCGCCGCGCACCGGGTCCTCCTCCAGGGCGTCGCCGACCCCTTGGCGTACGTAGAGCACGAACCAGGGGAGCTGGGAGACGGCGAGGACGAGGGCGGGCAGCACGACATGGCGCGCGAGCTGTCCGGCGGTGGCGACCTGGCTGCCGGTGTCGGTCAGGCCGCCGGCGGGCAGCACGCCGAGCTTGAGCGCGAAGAGCCAGACGGCCAGCAGTCCGAGCCAGAACGGCGGGGCCGCCTCCAGCGCGTAGGCGACGGAGGTGACGGCCCGGTCCAGCAGCGAGCCGCGGCGCCGGGCCGCGAGGACGCCCAGCACCGTGCCGAGCACGACGGCGAGGGCGAAGGCCAGTGCGCACAGCAGCACCGACCAGCCGATGCGCTCGCCGATGACCTGGGAGACCGGGGCGCGCAGCGTCGCGGAGTCGCCGAGGTCGCCGGTGAGCGCGCCGGTCAGCCAGTGCCACCAGCGGGCGGGCAGCGGCTGGTCGACGCCGAGGTTGTGCCGGATCTGGTCCAGGTTCTCCTGCGAGGCGGTCAGTCCCGCCGTGCCCGCGTACGCCTTGACGGGGTCGAACGGCGAGGCCGCCGCGAGGGCGAACACGCCGAAGGTGACGGCGAGGAGGACGGGGACGGCGAACAGTGCCCGCCGTCCCGTCATCCGCGCCATCGGCCCCCAGGGAAGGGACTTCGCCCTGGCTGCCGTGCTCACTTCTTGGGCTGCCAGTCCTCTACGTTCCACCACGGGCCGGAGGCCAGGCCGTGGTCGTGCGGCTCGACCTGGGTGGTCGGGCCGACGCCGCCGGTCTGCCACCTGTCGTTGATCACGTACAGGTGGTCGACGTGGGTGAGGAAGGTGTATGCCGGGTCGTCCACCAGCTCGCGCTGGACGGTGTCGTAGGCGGCCCTGCGCTTCTCGGTGTCGTTCGTGCGGCGGGCGTCCACCAGCGCCCGGTCGACCGTGTCGTCGGCGTAGCGCGACATGTTGTTGAAGCCGTCGCCGGCCATCGAGGAGTGCAGCAGCAGGTACTGGTCGAAGTCGGGGTCGGCCGGGCTGCCGCCGCCCGCGAGCACCGCGTCGTGCTTCATGTTCGGCTCGATGGCCTCCCAGGTGCCCGACTCGACCTTGGCCTCGATGCCCGCCTTCTTGACGTCGGAGGCGAAGGCCAGGGCGTGCTTCTGGCGCAGGGTGTCGCCGGTGAGGTACCAGAGCTTGAAGGAGGCGCGCTCGCCGTCCTTGGCGCGGATGCCGTCCTCGCCCTTCTTCCAGCCGGCCTCGTCGAGGATCCGCTCGGCCTGCTTCAGGTCGTGGGTGCGCTCGGTGCCCTTGGTGAACCAGGGGCTGTCGGTGGGCACCGGGCCGTAGGCGGGCTTGCCCGCGCCGTCCAGGATGCCGTCGACCATCGCCTTGCGGTCCACGGCCAGGTCCAGGGCCCGGCGTACGGCCCTGTCGCCGGTGACCTTGTTCGCGCTGGGCAGCGTGACGTTGCGGTAGTCGAAGGTCTTGGCGGCGAGGGTCTTCTTGCCCTTGGACGAGGTGAAGGTGGCGGCGAGGTTGGGCGGCAGGATGGCGCCGTCCAGGTCACCGGCCCTGAGCCGGGTGGCCCGTACGTCGTCGTCCTTGATGATCGCCATGGTGAGGTTCTTCACCTTCGGTGCGCCGCCCCAGTAGTGGGGGTTGGCCTTGAAGGTGAGCTTCTCGCCCTTGGACCAGTCGGCCAGGACGTACGGTCCGGTGCCGACGGGCTTGGTGGTGAAGGAGCCGCTGTTGATGTCCTGCTTGCCGGCGAGGTGCTTCGGGGCGATGGCCAGGACGGTGCGCTCGGCGAACGGCGCGTAGGGGTACTTCAGATGGAAGACGACGGTCTTGTCGTCCTTCTTCTCGACCTTGTCCAGGGCGTCCAGTTCGGCCTTGGAGGCGTTGTTGGTCTTCTCGTCCAGGATCGTGTCGTAGGTGAAGACCACGTCGTCGGCGGTGAAGGGCCTGCCGTCGGAGAACCGCACGCCCTGGCGCAGGGTGAAGGTGTAGGTCCTGCCGTCCTCGGAGACCTGCGGGAGCTTCGCGGCCAGCGCCGGCTGGAGCTTCATGGCCGCGTCGTGGGTGAGCAGCCCGTCGAAGATCTTGGAGTTGCCGTCCTTGCCGTAGCCGAGGAGCGGGCTGAGCGTCTCCGGCTCGTTGGCGATACCGACCACGACGGAGTCCTTGGCGCCACCGGCGCCGCCCGTGCCGTCGGTGGGCGTCGAGCAGGCCGCCGCCCCGAAGGCCACCGTGCCGGCCATCGCCGTGGCGACCCTTACCCGTATCGACCGGGCCGTCATGCCCACACCCCTAATGAAGATCGACTGTTATTGCGGTTCAGCGCTCTTGCAAAGCACTCGCAATTAAGCGATCCCATTAAACAGTACGTAAAGGGACGGCCATGAACCGGCCTCCGGCCGCCTGTGTCAGGAGGTACCCGTCTTCAGCGTCAGGTGCCACTTCGCCAGCGGCTCGCCGACCGGCTGGAAGATGGTGACGGTACTGCCGCCGTCGCCGTCGCAGCCGGAGGAGCCGCCGCCGGAGTGCACCCCGACGGCCATCGGGTTGTGGGGCTGGGTGACGTACGAGCCGCCCGAATCGCCGGCCGCGGAGCAGGCGTTGGTGTACGAGAGCCCCTCGATCACCACATTGCCGTAGTCCACCGTCTGGTCCACCCGGGTGATCTCGCCGCAGTGCCAGCCGCTGGACTGACCGGAGCGGCAGATCGACATGCCGACGAGGCCCTCCTGCGAGCCGGCGACGGTCACCGGCCTGCCGCCCTGGCCCGCCACGGTCGGGCTGAGCGTCCAGTCCGGCTGGTCGACCTCGACCAGCCCGAAGTCGCCCTCGCGCCCGTTGACGCTGTGCCTGCCGCCGAAGTTGGACGTGCCCAACCGGCTGCCGTCCTTGCCGTACGCGGCCTGCTTCGGGGTCAGGGTGCAGTGACCGGCCGTCACAAAACCCTGGAAGTCGTCCGGGCCGGTCACCGAGAAGCCGATGGAGCAGATCCCCTCGTTGCCGGGCATCCAGCGCTCACCGCCGATCACCCGGCCGCCCTGCTGGCGCGGCGACTGGTCGGTGTGCTCGACGGTGACCGGGATCTTCGCGCGGGTCCCGAAGCCTCGGACGGCCGTTTCGAACTCGTTGGTCCGCGTGGTGCGCTTGGTGCGGTCGACCCGGATCACCACGCCGTTGGACCGCTCGTCCACCCCCCAGCCGGTGACGCCCGGTACGCCCTTGCCGGCCCGGCCGTTGATCTGCCGCACCAGTGCGACGAGCGCGGCGTGGCTGTGCGGCACCGTCCTGGGCACCGCGCCCACCGCCCGCACGCGCTGTGCGTCGGCGGCGCCGGTGACCGCGACGATGAGCTTGCCGGTCGTCTTGTCGAACCACATCCCGGCGGGCGGGGTGCTCAGTGCCCGGCGCACGGCGGCCGCGGCACGGTGGGCGTCGGTCTCCTGCGCGAGCCGGATGCGCACCTGCTCCCTGGTCAGTCCGAGGTCCCGGCTCATCGCGTCGAACATGCCGCGCGGCTGGGGCGTCGGGTCGGGCCGCGGCGCGGCGTGCGCCGGGCTGAGCGAGCCGACGGCCGCCATGGCCGCGACGGTCGCGCCCCACAGGGCGGCCTTGCGAAAGCGTTGCATCGGGGTCTCCTCGCGGTGTCGAGTGCACGTCGGATCCGACGTGTCGAGCGTGCTTGACACCGCGACACGCGGCATGAGGGAGATCCTTTGCATGAGGGCCGGGCGACCCGCGAGACCCACTGCCAAATCCCCGCCCCCTGCGGCCCGACAGCGTCCGGGCGACTGCCCGCGGAGCTGCGCAAGGTGACCTGCTCGGGCGCCCGCCATCCGGGAGCGGGGACACCTGAATGCCCGGGCTGGTAAGTCGTGCCGTGCGGGTACGTCGTGCCGTGCGGGTACGTCGTGCTGGGCCGGGGCGGAGCCGTTGGTGGTTCAGGTCGGTACGGGGGGCCAGGTCGTCGGCGCCTCCCGGCGCGGTCGGGCCGTCCGCACCGGGCAGGAGGCCTTAGGGCGCTTCTGACGGATCTCCGCGGCGTCGCGGCGTCTGGCACGCACGCTCGCAGCGTTGCCGAAATGTCCCCATAGCTCCGCTATGAAGACATCCCGGCGCCTTGCGATCGCACGCACCAGACGCCGCTCCTTCCTCCGCGGAGATCCGTCAGAAGCGCCCTAGAAGCCGCCGTCGCCGCCGAAGCCGCCACCGCCGTCGAAGCCTCCGCCGTCACCGAAGCCGCCGCCGAAGTCGTCGGAGCTGAAGTCGGAACCGGAGTAGTCGCCGCCCTCGGCGCCGGCGGGCCCGCCGAAGTCCGCGCCGTAGGCGGGCGACGACATCATCACGTTGCCGAGCAGCGTGCCGACCAGGAGGCCGGGCAGCAGGCCGCCGCCGAAGTAGCCGCCGGCCCAGGGGCCGTAGGCCGGGCCGGCCTCCCAGTAGGGGCGGTCTCCGCGCTCGGTGCGGACCGTCCGGGCCAGCGGCTCGCGGCCGTCGTCCAGCCGGCTCTTGTCCGCGGCGCAGACCGGTACGGTGCGCTCCGCGCCGGCGGCCGGCGCCCAGGCGACATCGACGACGGACGGGCCGTGCCGCGGGTCGAAGAAGCACGGCGGCCGGCGCTCGGGCAGCGGCTTGCCCGCGCGGCGCGCGGCGAGCGTGGCCAGCGAGAACCGGCCGTCCTCCAGCGCCTGGGTCACGCCCCGCACATCGCCGGGGTGCTCGGCCGCCGCCATCGCCGACTTGGCCGACTCGTACGCGTCCAGCGCATGGCTGTAGTCCGCGCGCATCGCGTCGTCGGCGCCGGGCTCACCGGGGTGGAAGTCCAGCCGGTCCAACTCCTCGCCGAAGGCGGTGATGTCCTCGTCGACGACGACCCGCAGGTCCTCCAGCGCGGCCCGCTCCACCTCGGCCCGCCGCCTGCGGTTGCGGCGGGCGATGGCGTACGCGCCGCCGCCACCGACGGCCACCAGGACACCGAGGCCGATCGCCGTACCGGCGTCGAAACCGCCGGCCCCTCCGGTGTCGCCCCATGAGCTGGGGGCGTGGCCCCGCGCCGACTGGTCCGCGGTGTCGACGAAACTGTTCAGCCGCTCGGCGACGGTGTAGTCGGAGCGCTTGACCGAGCCGACGAGGTTCTTGACGGAGTCGCGTGACATCACGCGCGGGTCGGCGCCGGCGTTGAAGCCGTCGCCCAGTTCGACGGCGTAGACACCGCTGATGCCGACCTTGGTCCGCAGGTCCGCCAGCAGCGTGCCGGGCTGGTACTCGGCGGCTCTCGGCAGAACCGCGACGAAGATCGGCTTGTCCGCGTCCTTGATCTTCTTGGCCAGTGCATCCGCCTGACCTGCGGAGAGCTGGTCCGCGGCGCGCGGATCGACATAGACCGGGCCCTTCTTCAGGGCCGCCGCGGCCTCGTCGAGCCCGCCCGCGGCATGGGCGCCGGGCGCCAACAGCGCGGCCACCGCCACCAGCGCGGCCACCAGGAGGAGAACCGGTCCGATCAGCGCACGTCGAGTTGCGGTGTCCATGGGTTCGACGCTACCCGAACGGCACTTTCCAGACATCACCGGACGGATGATCGATCCGGTCCGGCCGCGGGATTGTCTCGTGCCCCGGGGGGTCTGTCGCGCCGGGAATGGCCATCCAGGTGGTCGCTCAGCGCGTCGTTTTTGGCCATCGACGTGCCGGGGATGCTCCGGCTCGTCCCTCCCCCGAGGAAACGAGAAGACGATGTCCAGGGCCGCTTGGGTAGCCACGAATCTGGCCGTCGCCGTCGCCGCCACCGCCGTCGGCTGCATGCTGGTGATCACGCTGGCGCCGGAGCGCGCCGGGCCGGACCGGCCGTCGCCCGCCGGTGCCCTGGCCGTCGTGACCGGGCACGGCGGCTCGGCCGGGCGGGCCGCCACCTCCGCGCTCGGCGCCGATGCCGTGCCGTCCGGCGCAGGCCGTCCGACCGCCCCCGTGACGGGGCGGATCGAGGTGACCGCGCCGCAGGGCGGTGTCGACTTCAAGCCGAACGGCAGCTTCGCCGTGGCCTGGAAGAACACCACGGGCGAGCAGGTGGACGTCTGGCTGCGCACGGATACCGGGCACGGCCGCTCGCAGCGGCTGGGGCTGGTCGCCACCCATGCGGGCACCAGGCCGGCCGGCGAGGTGCTCGTGACGCTGCCGCGGGTGTCGCCGGGCCCCCGCTACTTCCTGGAGGTGGCCACCACCGGTGACGGCGAGGTCCGCGGCCTGAGCAGGACCTTCGCCGTCACCGGCTGACCGGCCGGGTCCTCAGGGCGCGTCGAGACCGACCAGCTGCGCCAGGGCCTGCCGGTGCCGTCCCGGCGACCCCAGGGCGAGCTCGTCGCTCTTGGCCCGCTTGAGGAACAGATGGGCCGGGTGCTCCCAGGTCATCCCGATGCCGCCGTGCAGCTGGACGCACTCCTCGGCGGCGCGTACCGCCACCGGCGCGCAGTACGCCTGGGCGACCGCCACGGCCACGGCGGCGTCGGGGCTGTCGGTGGCCAGCGCGTCGGCGGCGTTGCGGGCGGCGGCGCGGGCCGAGGCGACCTCCAGCCACAGCGCGGCCATCCGGTGCTTGAGCGCCTGGAACGAGCCGACGGGGCGGGCGAACTGGGTGCGCTCGGCGGTGTAGCGCACCGTTTCGGTCAGGCACCATTCGGCGACGCCGAGCTGTTCGGAGGCGAGCAGCCCGGCCCCGGTGAGCAGGGCACGCTCGACGGCGGCGCGGGCACGGTCGCCGGTGGTCAGCAGGGTGCCGCGGGCGCCGTCGAAGGCGAGGTGCCCCAGGGGGCGGGTGAGGTCGAGCGAGGTGACGGCCTCGGTGCGCACGCCCTCGGCCGTGACGTCGACCGCGTACAGCGCCGGGCCGTCGGTCCCCTGGGCCCAGACGAGCAGCAGGTCGGCGGCCGCGGCGTCGGCGACCGAGGTCGCCCGGCCGGTGAGGACACCGCCGGCATCGGCCCGTACGGCCGGTTCCGGCAGCCCTCCGGGGGCGGTGGGCAGCGGGAGGGCGAGCACGCCGACGGTGCGCCCCTCGGCGAGCGCGGCGAGCGGCGCGGCGACCTCCGGCCGGTCGCACGGGCAGCCGAGCAGGGCCGTCACCGCGACGACCGCGCTGGTCAGATACGGCACGGCCGCGACGGAGCGGCCCAGTTCCTCCAGCACGACGGCGGCCTCGCGGGCGCTCGCGCCGGCCCCGCCGAGCTTCTCGGGGACCAGCAGCCCGGCGGTACCGATCTCCGTGGCGAGCGCGCGCCACAGTGCGATGGGGGCACCTCCCGGTCGAGCGGAGCCGAGAGTGGGGGAGTAGGCGCCCTCCGCCTCCAGGCTGGCGAGTACGGTGGCCGGATCGCTGCGGTCGGCGAGCAGCGAGCGTACGGCGGCGCGCAGCGCGTCCTCGTCCTGGGAGTACAGGAGGTCGGGGTCCGGGCCCACTGGCGCGGTGGTCTGCGGGTCGGTCATCGGGGGAGGTCCTTCCACGCGACGTCCTTGTCGGTGCGCGGCTCGGGCGGCAGCCCCAGTACGCGTTCGGCGACGATGTTGAGCAGCACTTCGGAGGTGCCTCCTTCGATGGAGTTCCCCTTGGCGCGCAGATAGCGGTAGCCGGCCTCGCGTCCGGTGAAGTCGACGCCGTCGGGGCGGCGCATCGTCCAGTCGTCGTAGGTCAGTCCGTCCTCGGCGAGGAACTCCACCTCCCAGCCGCTGATCTCCTGGGCGAGGCGGGCGAAGGCCAGTTTCATGCCGCTGCCCTCGGGCCCGGGCTGCCCCTGGGTGAGCTGCTGGCGCAGCCGCTCGCCGGTCAGCCGGGCGACCTCGGCCTCCACCCACAGCTTCAGCAGCCGCTGGTGCAGATCGTGGGTGCGCAGTTCGGGCCGGGCGCGCCAGTCGGCGGCGGCGACGCCGATCATGCCGCCCTCGCGGGGTGTGCGGACGCCGCCGATGGCGACCCGCTCGTTCATCAGGGTGGTCTGGGCGACCTGCCAGCCCTCCCCGACCGCACCGAGGCGGTGGGCGTCGGGGATCTTGACGCCGGTGAGGAAGACCTCGTTGAACTCGGCCTCGCCGGTGATCTGCCGCAGCGGGCGCACCTCGACACCGGGGGCGGTCATGTCGCAGACGAAGTAGCTGATGCCCCGGTGCTTGGGCACGTCGGGGTCGGTGCGGGCGATCAGGATCGCCCAGCGGGCCAGGTGTGCGCTGGACGTCCACACCTTCTGCCCGTCGACGATCCAGTCTCCGCCGTCGTCCCGGACCGCGCGGGTCGCCAGCGCCGCCAGGTCGGAGCCGGCACCGGGTTCGCTGAACAGCTGGCACCACACCTCCTCACCGGTCCACAGGGGCCGCAGGAAACGCTGCTTCTGCTCGTCGGTGCCGAACCGCAGGATGGTGGGCGCGGCCATGCCCAGGCCGATGCCGATCCGGCCCGGGTCGTTGCCGGGGGCGCCGGCCGCCTCCAGCTCGGCGTCGACGACCGCCTGGAGGGATCGCGGCGCGTCGAGTCCGCCGAGTCCCTCGGGGAAGTGGACCCAGGCGAGTCCCGCGTCGAAGCGGGCGCGCAGGAACTCCAGGCGGTCGGTCGTGGCGGGCGGGTGGGCGGCGAGCAGCTCGGCGGTGCGCCGGCGCAGGTCGGTGGCGTCGGTCATCGGGCCTCCCCCGCTCCGGGGACCACCACGAGCCGGCCGACGGAGGTGCCGTCGGCGACCTGCTGTACGGCGTCGGCGGCCGACTCCAGCGGTACCCGCCCGCCGATCAGCGGCTTGACCACGCCCTGCGCGGCGAGCTTGGTCAGCTCCTCGTGGCAGGCGTCGACGGCCGCCGGGTCCTTGGTGTTGTACAGGCCCCAATGCAGGCCCAGGATCGCGTAGTTCTTCACCAGCGCGTGGTTGAGGGCGGGGGTGGGGACGGCGCCGCCCGCGAAGCCGACGACGATGATGCGGCCCTCGAAGGCGATGCACTTGACGGACTTGGCGTACGCGTCGCCGCCCACGGGGTCGTAGACGACGTCGGCGCCCCGGCCGTCGGTGGCGTCCTTGACCGCGGCCACGATGTCGTCCGTGCGCCGGTCCAGGACGAGGTCGCAGCCCAGTTCGCGGGCGATGCGGGCCTTGTCCGCGCCGCCGGCCACCCCGATCACCCGTGCGCCCGCGGCCTTGCCGAGCTGGACGGCGGCGCTGCCGACGCCGCCGGCCGCGGCGTGCACCAGCAGCGTCTCGCCGGCCTGCAGCCGGGCCCGGCGGTGCAGTCCGAACCAGCCGGTCTGGTAGCCGACGTGCAGTGCCGCGGCCTCCGCGTCGTCCAGTGCCTCCGGGGCCGGGCGGACGGTCGCCGCGTCAACGACCGCGAGCTCGGCGAAGCCTCCGTCGGGCAGCGGCGGCTGGGCCAGCACCCGGCTGCCGACCTCGCCGGCCGCGCCCTCGCCCACGGCGAGCACCTCGCCGCAGATCTCCACGCCCGGCGTGAAGGGCAGCGGCGGCCGCACCTGGTACTGGCCCCGGCACAGCAGCGCGTCGGGGAAGTTGACGTTGGCGGCCCGCACCCGCAGCAGCAGCTGCCCCGGGCCCGGCTCCGGGTCCGGCACCTCCTCCAGCCGCATCACTTCACGCGGCTCGCCGTTCGCGTGTACGCGCCATGCCTTCACCTGGTGCCTCCACAGACCTTGGATACGCGGGTGGGGCGGAGGGCGCAGCGGCCCCTCGCCAGCGACATACTAAGCGGTCGGTATCGGCTAGGGAACCGTCGCCGGCGACTCCGCGCCACATCCCGGCGCCCGCCCCGCCGCCCGGCCCCGGCCACCCCGGGAACCTGGTACTGACAGGGTCAGGCACCACCCGGCCCGATGGCCGAGACTGGCCGGTATGGACTCACCCGCCACGGACACCCCCGCCGAATTGGGGAACTTTCTGCGCTCCCGCCGCGCCCGGCTCCAGCCGGAGGACGTCGGACTGGTCTCCTACGGGGCGCGCCGCCGGGTCCCCGGCCTGCGCCGCGAGGAGCTGGCGCAGCTGGCCGGCGTCAGCATCGCGTACTACACCCGCCTCGAACAGGGCCAGAGCCACAACGCGTCCGAAGGGGTGCTCGACGCGCTGGCCCGCGCGCTGCGGCTGACCGCCGACGAGCGGGCCCATCTGTACGTGCTGGCCCGCCCCACCCGGGCGCGCCGCCGCCCCGCGGTCCGCCACGACCGGGTCCGCCCCGGCGTGCGGCAGCTGCTCGGCGCCCTGGCGGACGTACCGGCCGTCGCGCTGGGACCGCGCTTCGAGATCCTGGCCTGGAACCGCCTCGGGCACGCCCTGGTCGCCGGGCACCTCGACTTCGACAGCCCCGACCGCCCGCTGGACCGGCCCAACGCCCAGCGGCTGCTCTTCCTCGACCCGCACACCAGGGAGCTCTACCGGGACCGCGACGAGGAGATCCGGCGGGCCGTCTCGGCGCTGCGGGTGGCCGCGGGCGAATACCCCGACGACCCCCGGCTCGCCGAGCTGATCGGCGAGTTGTCGATGAAGTCCACCGAGTTCAGCGGCCTGTGGTCCCGGCACGCCGTCAGCAACTGCACCTTCGGCACCAAGCGGTTCCACCATCCGCTGGTGGGCGATATGGAGCTGGACTTCGAGATGATGCGGACGCCGGACGGTTCCGGGCAGGGCGTGCTGATGTACACCGCGGCGGAGGGCTCGCCGTCCGAGGCGGCGCTGCGGCTACTCGTGGCGGAGCGCGCTCCAGAACTCCGGGTCCTCGAACCCGAGCGCCCATAGGCCGGTGCCCCGCACCCCGTACTTCCTGAGCAGCGGCAGCTGGGCCCGGACACCGCGCGCGTCCTGGTACCACACCTCGTGCTCCTCGTCGTCCCTGTAGTAGCGGAAGTACGGGGTGCCGGACTGCTCGTCGAAGCGGTACTCGGCGTCCGTCCGCTCACGCAGCGCCTCGGCCTGCTTCCAGGTCAGATGGGCCGCATGGCCCTTGACGCCGGTGACCCAGTCCCAGCCGTAGCCGGGGAAGGCCACCTCGACCTTGTGCCGCGGGATGGTGGCGGTGGCGTAGCGCAGAAACTCCTCGTACCAGTCCCGGGAGGAGAGCGGGCCCGCCTCGCCGCCCGACCAGTGCAGGTCGTACCCCATGATCCGGACCCGGTCGGCGTACCTGCCGAGCCACTCGTAGTCGAACGCCGTGCCGCTCCCGCGGACCCGGGCCAGCACCGTGACCACACACTGCTTGCCGAGGTCGTGCAGCCGCGCGCACAACTGCCGGACGAGCGCGTTGTATCCGGTCCGCACCCGCTCGCGGGCCTCCTTGTCGCCGGTGACCGCCATCGACTCGTAGTCCAGGTCGATCCCGTCGTACGCACGGCTCTCCACCACGTCCAGCAGCCGGTCGACGTGCGCCCCGCGCCGCTCGGGATCGTGCATCAGATCGCCCATCTCCTCGGCACCGAGGGTCTCGGTCACCGTGGGCACGACAGCGATCCCGGCGTCGTGCAGCCCGTCGATGATGCCGCGCCGCCCGGCGCCGGGGTGTCCGGTGATGGTGGTGTCGGAAGAGGCCTGGTACCAAAAGGGGCTGACGGTGTGCAGCTGGGAGGCGTGTCGCAGCGCGTCGCGGTAGGCGGCGTCGATGTTGCCCCAATAGGGCAGCCAGGCCGAGGCGGTGCGCCCGCGATCCCGTTGCCCCTCCGGCGCCTGCGCCGCCTCGGCGGCCGGGGCGAGCGGTCCGGCGAGCACCGCCACGGCCAGCAGAACGGAGAGTCCGGTGCGCGACCGGGATCCTGAGGGTTGGTCCATGCTCAAAGCGTCACCCGGCAGCGTTCATGACGCATCGTCAGTTCCACCGAACGGGGCGGCGGGTGGTCCGCGGCGAGATCGCCGGCCCCGGCGCGCCGGGCGTGGCGCCGGTCAGCCGCCGGACACCCCCTGGGACAGGGTGACCGCGATCCGGCCGGAGGCGATCGCCGCCGCGAGGGAGAGGCGGTCGTAGGCGATGTCGGCGCAGGTGGCGGTGTCCATCCGCAGCCGGGCGTCGGGGCGCTCGGCGGGTCCGTCGGCGTAACCGGGGCCGCCGTCGGCCGCGAGGAGGACATGGAACTCCCCCTCGTCGAGGGCGATGTCGATGACCTGGACGCCGTCGGTGAAGTGGTCGGCGAGCCGCGCGAGGAGCGGCACCGCGAACCAGTGGGCCCGCACCGCGTCCGTGGGGCGCCGCTCGTCGAGTGCGGGGGCGCCCCAGTCGGCGAGGGCGCTGAGCGCGGGCAGCAGCGCGCGGCCGCGGGCGGTGAGCTCGTAGACGTAGGCGGCTCCGGGCGGGGCGAGCCGGCGGCGGGTGACCAGGCCGTCGCGCTCCATGTCCTTGAGCCGGGAGGCGAGCATGTCCGTGCTGACGCCGGGCAGGTCGGCGTGCAGATCGGTGTAGCGCCGGGAGCCGCCCAGGAGTTCCCGGACGATCAGGAGCGTCCAGCGGTCGCCGACGGCGTCCAGGGCTCGGGCGACGGCGCAGTACTGGTCATAGCTTCGGCGCGGCATGGCACCAGCATAGACAGAAGTTGGACTTTCCAAGTCGCTACTTGGTAAAACCAAGTACGGTGTGACGAATGCTGCCGCGCCGCGCGGTGAGCGAGGGACCGGGAGGCCACCGCATGCAGTTCAAGCAGTCCAGCAAAATGGCCGACGTCTGCTACGAGATCCGCGGACCGGTGATCGAGCACGCCGACGCGCTGGAGGAGGCCGGCCACAGCGTGCTGCGGCTGAACACCGGCAATCCGGCGCTGTTCGGCTTCGAGTGCCCCGAGGAGATCCTGCAGGACATGATGCGCAATCTGTCCCGCGCGCACGGCTACACCGACTCCCGTGGCATCCTCTCGGCCCGCCGCGCGGTGGCCCAGCGCTACCAGCAGGCCGGGCTGCCGGACGTCGGCGTCGACGACGTCTACCTCGGCAACGGCGTCTCCGAGCTCGTCTCGCTGGCCGTACAGGCGCTGCTCGACGACGGCGACGAGGTCCTCATCCCGGCCCCCGACTACCCCCTGTGGACGGCGGTCACCACTCTCGCCGGCGGCAAGGCCGTGCACTACCTCTGCGACGAGTCCGCCGACTGGCTGCCGGACCTCGACGACCTCGCCTCGAAGATCACCGACCGGACCCGGGCGCTGGTGATCATCAACCCCAACAACCCGACCGGCGCGGTCTATCCGCGCGAGCTGCTGGAGGGCATGCTCGACCTCGCCCGACGCCACCAGCTGATGGTCTTCGCCGACGAGGTCTACGACCGGATCGTCTACGACGACGCGGTGCACCACCACGCCGCGGTGCTCGCCCCCGACCTGGTGTGTCTGACCTTCTGCGGGCTGTCGAAGTCCTACCGCGTGGCCGGCTTCCGCTCCGGCTGGCTGGTCGTCACCGGCCCCAAGGAGCACGCCGCCGACTATCTGGAGGGCCTGGGCACCCTCGCCTCCATGCGGCTGTGCCCGAACGCGCCCGCGCAGTACGCCATTCAGGCGGCCCTCGGCGGCCGGCAGAGCATCCAGGACCTGGTCCTGCCGGGCGGGCGGCTGCACGAGCAGCGCGATGTGGCCTGGGAGCGGCTCAACGAGATCCCGGGCGTCTCCTGCGTCAGGCCCAAGGGCGCGCTCTACGCCTTCCCCCGTCTCGACCCCGCCGTACACAAGATCCACGACGACGAGAAGTTCGTCCTGGACCTACTGCTGCGGGAGAAGATCCAGGTCGTCCAGGGCACCGGCTTCAACTGGCCGCGCCCGGACCACTTCCGCATCCTCACCCTCCCGCACGCCGACGACCTCGACGCGGCGATCAGCCGGATCGGCCGCTTCCTGGCGGGCTATCGCCAGTGACGCCGGGGCGCCCCGGCGCCCGCGCCCCACCCCCCTTTCCCGCCACTCCCCCTCTCCCCTCCCACCTCACCCGACCTCACCCGAACGGGCGCACCCCCGCCGCTCGCCCACCCGCCGCTCCCCGGTGCGCGCCGGGGTCCCGTCCACAGGCGGGAAGGCCTTCCGGGCGGCGCGGGGGCGCCGCGACACCGCGGGGAAGCCCCCCACCCCAAAGGGCGCGCTCTCCCGGCGGCGGGCCGTCCGGGCGCTCCGCCGCGCGAACGCGCCCTTGAGCGGATCGCCCGCAGCAGATTAGGTGGAGGGCGGCATTCCTGCCGCGACCCCACAAGGGAGGGGAATTCCATGCCGGTACGGCCCGCAGAATCGGAAGCGGAACTCGAGGCTCACCTGCACGGCATATGCTTCAAGACCGGTCCACCGCGCCGTATCGGCGTCGAGATCGAGTGGCTGGTCCACGACGCGCGCAACCCCCGATGTCCGGTCGAACCGGACCGGCTGCGCCACGCGGCCGGCGCACTGCGCGCCCTGCCCCTCACCTCGCTCCTGACCTTCGAACCCGGCGGCCAGCTGGAGCTCAGCTCGCTGCCCGCCACCTCCCTGACCGAGTGCATCGAGGCCGTCACGGCCGATCTCGCGCTGGTCCGCCCCGCCATGCTGGCGATGGGCCTGGGAATGGCCGGCCACGGCCACAATCCATGGCACCCCCCGCGCCGGGTACTGACCGAACCGCGCTACAACGCCATGGAGGCGTACTTCGACCGCTGGGGCTCCGCCGGGCGGGCCATGATGTGCGCCACCGCGTCCGTGCAGGTCTGCGTGGACGCGGGACACGAGGAGCCGGGGCCGTTCGGACTCGGCCGGCGGTGGCAGCTGGCCCATCTGCTCGGCGCGGTGCTGACCGCGGCGTTCGCCAACTCGCCGACCAGCGAGGGCTGCCCCACGGGCTACCGCACCACCCGCCAGGTCGTCTGGTCCCAGCTCGACCCGGGCCGTACGCTCGCCCCGCCCCAGGGGCCGGATCCCCGCACCGCCTGGGCCCGCTACGTCCTGGACGCGCCGGTGATGTGCATCCGCAACGAGGACGGCCCCTGGGACGCGCCGGAGGGGCTCACCTTCCGCGAGTGGGTCCGTACCGGCGTCCCCAGACCACCGACCCGGGAGGATCTGGACTACCACGTCACCACGCTCTTCCCGCCCGTGCGGCCGCGCGGCCATCTGGAGCTGCGCATGATCGACGCGCAGTCCGGCGACGGCGGATGGATCGTGCCGCTGGCCGTGACCGCCGCCCTGTTCGACGACGCGGAGGCCACGGAGCGCGCCTACCGCGCCGTCAAACCCCTCGCCGACACGGCCGGTTCCCGTCCCGCGCCGCGCAATCCGCTGTGGCGGCGCGCGGCCCGCGGAGCGCTGACCGACCCGGAGCTGCACTCCGCGGCGGTGGCCTGCTTCGCCGCCGCGCAGGAGGCCCTGCCACGGCTCGGCGCCTCCCTGGAGGTGCGCACCGCGGTCGCGGAGTTCACCGACCGCTATGTGGCGCGCGGACGCTGTCCCGCGGACGACCATCTCGACGCCCTGTACGCCGCGGAGGGCGCTCTCCTCCTTGGGAAGGACGGCCAGTGACCCACGACCCCGAACTCCTTCGCGAACGGGCGGCCTCGGCACTGCGCACCGCCCGCGACCGCACCCGCCTGCTGACCACCTGCGTCGAGCACCCCGATCTCGTCGCACAGCACTCCCCGCTGATGTCCCCACTGGTGTGGGACCTGGCGCACATAGGCAACCAGGAGGAGCAGTGGCTGCTGCGCACCGTCGGTGGCCGCGACGCCCTGCGGCCGGACATCGACTCCGTCTACGACGCCTTCGAGCATCCCCGCGCCGAGCGCCCCGCACTGCCGCTGCTGGCACCGGACGAGGCGCACCGCTACGTGGCCGAGGTCCGCGGCCGAGTGCTGGACATCCTGGAGACCGCCCCGCTGCACGGCGGTCCGCTGCTGGACGCGGGCTTCGCCTTCGGCATGATCGCCCAGCATGAGCAGCAGCACGACGAGACCATGCTCATCACGCATCAGCTGCGTGCGGGTCCCCCGGTGCTGAGCGAGGCGGAGCCGTTTCCGGTTGCTGTCGACGAAACGCTGGTCGACGAAGTCCTGGTGCCCGGCGGGCCGTTCGCCATGGGGACGTCCACCGAGCCCTGGGCACTGGACAACGAGCGGCCCGCGCACCACCGGCTGGTGCCGCCCTTCCTGATCGACACCACACCGGTCAGCAACGGTTCCTACCAGCGGTTCATCGAGGACGGGGGCTACCGCGAGCCGCGCTGGTGGGCCGCGGCGGGCTGGGCGCAGGTGCAGGAGAACAAGCTGCGCGCACCGCTGTTCTGGAAGCGTGACGGCGGCCAGTGGCTGCGCCGGAGATTCGGGGTCACCGAGCCCGTGCCGCCGGACGAGCCGGTGCTGCACGTCAGCTGGTACGAGGCGGACGCCTATGCGCGCTGGGCCGGCCGGCGGCTGCCGACCGAGCCCGAATGGGAGAAGGCCGCCCGGTACGACCCGGAGACCGGC
Organism: Streptomyces sp. NPDC033270; assembly: GCF_055576575.1. Lineage (NCBI taxonomy): Bacteria > Bacillati > Actinomycetota > Actinomycetes > Kitasatosporales > Streptomycetaceae > Streptomyces > Streptomyces sp. NPDC033270. Next base: position 60,576 of record NZ_JBVIRA010000009.1, on the reverse strand, counting down.
CGGTCGATGCGCTACCCCTGGGGGGACGAGGACCCCACGCCGGCGCACGCCAACCTCGGCCAGCGGCATCTGCGGCCCGCCCCCGTCGGCAGCTACCCGGACGGCCAGTCGCCACTGGGCGTACGGCAGCTGATCGGCGATGTGTGGGAGTGGACGGCGAGCGACTTCCTGCCGTATCCGGGCTTCGCCGCCTTCCCCTACCGCGAGTACTCCGAGGTGTTCTTCGGCGATCAGTACAAGGTGCTGCGCGGCGGGTCGTTCGCCGTCGACCCGGTCGCCTGCCGGGGCACCTTCCGCAACTGGGACCTGCCGGTCCGGCGGCAGATCTTCTCCGGGTTCCGGACCGCCAGGGACGCCGCCCCGGCGGCGGACGCATGAGCCCGGCGACACGGGAGGGCCCGCGCTGATGTGCCGTCATATCGCCTATGTGGGGCCGCCGATACCCTTCGGGCAGATCGTGCTGGACCCGCCGCACGGCCTGTACCGGCAGTCGTGGGCGCCGCGCCGCCAGCGGCACGGCACGGTCAACGCGGACGGGTTCGGCGTCGGCTGGTACGCGCCCGGCGACCCGGTGCCCGCCCGCTACCGCCGGGCCGGGCCGATCTGGGCCGACGAGCAGCTGCCCGACCTGGCGCGGGTGGTGCGCACCGGCGCGCTGCTGGCCGCCGTACGGGACGCCACCACCGCCGGTGCGGACGCCGAGGCGGCGGCCGCGCCGTTCGCCGGCGACCGCCACCTCTTCAGCCACAACGGCGCGGTGACCGGCTGGCCGGACTCCCTCGCCCCGCTGGCGGCCGAGCTGCCGCCGACCGAGCTGCTGCGGTTGCAGGCCCGCTGCGACGCGGCGTTCGTGTGGGCCCTGGTGCAGCACCGACTGGCCCGCGGTGACGAACTGGGCGAGGCGCTGGCCGACACCGTCACGGCCGTCGCCGCGGCCGCGCCCGCCTCCCGGCTCAATCTGCTGCTGACCGACGGCACCTCCATCGCCGCCACGACCTGGGGCGACACCCTGTTCCACCTGGCGATTCCCGGCGGCGGCCGGGTCGTCGCCGCCGAACCGTACGACGATTCCCCCCACTGGACCGAGGTCCCCGACCGCACCCTGCTGCGCGCCACCCGCACCGGAGTCCACCTCGCCCCGCTCAAGGAGCCCACCACGTGAGCACGCTCAGCATCACCCGCACCCTCCCTGCCGACGCCACCGCGGCCGCGCTGCGCGCCGACGTCGCCCAGGGCCTGTCCGACACCCCCAAGCAGCTGCCGCCCAAGTGGTTCTACGACGCCCGCGGCAGTGAGCTGTTCGAAGAGATCACCAGGCTGCCCGACTACTACCCGACCCGCGCCGAGCGGGAGATCCTGCTCACCCGCGCCGACCACATCGCCGCGGCCACCAACGCCCGCACCCTGGTCGAGCTGGGCTCCGGCTCCTCCGACAAGACCCGCCATCTGATCGGCGCGCTGACCGGGCTGCACACCTACCTCCCCATCGACGTCAGCGAGTCCGCGCTGGCCGCGGCGGGCGAGGCGCTGCTGGCCGAGCACCCCGGCCTGACCGTGCACGCCCTGGTCGCCGACTTCCAGCAGGGCGTCGAACTCCCGGACACGCCCGCTCCGCGGCTGCTCGCCTTCCTCGGCGGCACCATCGGCAACCTGCTCCCCGAGGAGCGCGCCGCGTTCCTGCGCTCCGTCCACGCCATGCTGTCCCCGGGCGACGCCCTGCTGCTCGGTACCGACCTGGTCAAGGACGAGGCCACACTGGTCGCCGCGTACGACGATCCGCAGGGCGTGACGGCCGACTTCAACAAGAACGTCCTCCAGGTCATCAACCGCGAGCTGGACGGCGACTTCGAGCCGGCGGACTTCGACCATGTCGCGCTGTGGAACGCCGAGCAGGAGTGGATCGAGATGCGGCTGCGGGCCCGCAAGGAGCTGACCGTGAAGATCCCCGGAGTGGATCTCGCGGTGACCTTCGCGGCCGGCGAGGACGTCCGCACCGAAATCTCGGCGAAGTTCCGCCAGGACGGCGTACGGGCCGAACTGGCCGCGGCCGGGCTGGAGTTGACCAACTGGTGGACCGACAGCGCGGACCGCTTCGCGCTGTCACTGTCCTTCCGCGCCTGACCGATCGTCGATTCCCGGCCGGTGTGCCCTCGGGCGCGCCGGCCGGGTCCCCTGTTCGGCGCCGGTGTGGTTCGATGCCCCGATCACACGTTCGCACCGGGCGGGCGCACCGCGCGCGGAGTCGAGGGGCAGGGACGCGACATGGGGCAGGGGCTGGATCGGCGGAATTTCCTCAGGGGCGCGGCCGGTCTGTCGGCCGCCGGCGTACTGGCGGGGGCGGGCAGCGGAGGGTTCACGGCCGGGGCGGCGGGCCGCCGGCCGCTCTCCGTCCAGGACTGGATGTCGGCGCTCGCCGACGACACCCCCCTGCCACGCCTGACGATCCCCGGCACCCACGACTCCGGTGCCCGGATCGGCGGCCCCTGGGTCGCCTGCCAGAACACCTCCGTCGATGCCCAGCTCAGCAGCGGAATCCGCTTCCTCGACGTCCGCTGCCGGGCCGTCGACAACGTCTTCGCCATCCATCACGGCGCCTTCTACCAGGAGCTGATGTTCGGCGACGTGCTCAACGCCTGCCGGGCGTATCTGCGGGCGCACCCGTCCGAAACGGTGCTGATGCGCCTCAAGCAGGAGTACTCGGAGGTCGGCGCCGAGGAGTTCCGCCGGATCTTCGGCAGCTACCTGGACGACAAGGGCTACCGCTCGCTCTTCCGCCTGGAGGGCGACCTGCCGACGCTGGGCGGGGCGCGCGGCAGGGTCGTCCTGCTGGCGGACTCCGACGGCCTCGGCGGCGTCCGCTACGCCGACCCCTCGCTGTTCGACATCCAGGACGACTACATGGCCGAGCCGTTCGGGAAGTACCCGAAGATCGAGGCCCAGTTCCGCAAGGCCGTCACCGAGCCCGGCAAGCTCTTCGTCAACTACGTCAGCACCGCCGCCCTGCTCCCGCCGCGCTCCAACGCGGACCGCCTCAACCCGCAGGTCAAGGCCCTTCTGGAGGGCTCGGAAGGCAGTTCCTGGACGGGCCTTGGCATCGTCCCGATGGACTTCCCGAACGCCTTCGGCCTGGCGGAGACCCTGATCCGGCACAACGCGGCGGTACGGGACGCACGGCTGACGCGGTGAGCGCCGGGCCCACGGCCCGTGGTCACCCGGATGGGCGAGTCGGCCGCGTTCCGGCGGTCGGGGGCGGTGCGGCGCCGCCGCCGGCCGCGCCATGGCCGCCGGGCCGGGGGCCATGGGCGTCGCGAGGGTCGCCCTACGGGCCGCGCCCAGCATGATCTCGTCCACCGCGTGCGGTGATCCGCCCTCGGTGATCAACCAACACGGTCCCCCCTGCATCAGACTGAGTGAAATGTCTGGTTCCGGTGGCGATCCGGCGTCCTGCGGACGCCCCGGCTGATGCGGCGAGGCGGCTGTTGGTGGAGACGAGCGAACGCGGGACCGCGCCGGCGGCGTACGGCGTGGGCGCGGCGGCCGAGGCCTGCCCGGGTCCCGGCGGGCCGACCTGCAGGGGTCGGGGCCGGGCCGGCGTTCCGCTGCGCGCGACGATGGCGCTCGGAGTCCTCACCGTCGTGCTGGGCAGCACGGCACTGGCGCTGAGCACGCCCCCGCGCGATCCGTTCCTGGCCGCCGGGGACAGCACCACCGGCTCGTACCTCGCGACCCGCGCCGACGGCGACCAGGCCGCCGCCTCCGTGCTCGCCGGGCCGTACGCGGAACGGCCCGGTCCGCCCGTGACGCTCCGGCGCGGCGGCGGGACGACGGCTCCCCTGCCGGTGTCCCGGCCGCTGCAGGCGGCCCCGGCGGCGCCCTCACCGGCGATCGGTGCGCTCTTCTCCCCCGGCGACGACGGTGACCCGGCGCACCACTGCACAGCGAGCGTGGTGCACGCCCCCGCCGGCGATCTGGTCGTCACCGCCGCGCACTGTGTGCACGACGGCGGCTTCCGCACCCGGCTCGTCTTCGCGCCCGGTCTCCAGGACGGGATCGCACCGTACGGCCTGTGGGTGCCCACCCGGATCCACGTCGATCCGCGCTGGATCAGCGACCGGGACCCCGACCACGATGTGGCGTTCCTGCGGGTGCGCAGACCGGGGCGGGCCGGCGGCCGGATAGAGGACCTGACGGGCGCCGAGCGGATCCGGTTCGACGCGCCGCCCGGGCGCCCGGCGCTGCTGACCGGCTACCCCTCCGACCGGGACACCCCGATCGGCTGCCGGCACACGGCGGACGCCCAGGGCCCTTCCCAACTGCGCTTCCGATGCCCGGGGTTCCCCAACGGGACGAGCGGCGGGCCGATGCTCACCGACCTGGACCCGGCCACCGGCACCGGCTCGCTCATCGGGGTGGTCGGCGGTCTCGACGAGGGCGGCGACGACCTCGTGTCGTACAGCAGCCGACTCGGCGCGGACGCCGCCGCCCTCTACCGACGCGCGACCGCCGAGCCGGCCCCGGCCCCGCCCGTCAGGCCCCGCGCGGCACCACGGTCTTGAGGACCGACGGCAGCGGGTACCAGTCGGCGGTGGCGAAACTGGCGTGTGCGGCGGCCAGCTGGTTCACCCGGGCCAGCGCCTCCGTCTCGGTCGGGCGGGTGCCGTCGATCGCCGGAGGCACGTGGTGCGCGTCGGTCATGATCAGGAGGTAGTGGCGGGTGTCGTACCAGGCGGTGTCGATCGAGCCGTTGAGGTACGTCGCGGCGTCGCCGTCGAAGACCACGAACCAGGGGCGCAGCGCCGGATCCTGGTAGCGCTCACGGGGGTCGCCGGGAGCCGCCCCGTGCACCGCGGGGAAGGCCGTGGACTGCGCCAGCCGCCCCTGCCCCGCGAGGTCCTTCAGATGCCGGGCGTACTCGACATCGGTCCACAGCTTGTCGAGCGGGTTGTTCTCCTCCAGCGTGCCGGGTATCAGCTCGAACAGGAACTTTCCGGCCAGGTCGGCGCGCGAGGGCCAGCCGCCGGCCCGCACCGCCTCGTCGGGCGTGGCGTGCCCGGAGGTCAGGTCGCCCGGCCCGTAGACCGCGTCGCCCAGCTTCTGCCGTATCAGCGCGTCGAACTCGGCCGGCCCACGCCCGCCCTTGGCGTTGAATCCGTCCTTCATCTCGACCTTGACCAGGATGGGGCGGTGGCCGGGGTGCGCGTCGTGCCAGGCCTTCATGTCGGCGAGGCAGCCGCCGAAGTCCTTGTTGCGGTCCTTGGTGCGCAGCTCCGACGCGTGTGCGGCGCCCTCGCAGTTGTTGTTGTTCCCGAGCGGGTTGCTGTGCGAGACCCGCCAGGACCGGCCCAGCCCGTTGGACCAGAGGTCGAGTTCGAGCAGCGCGGCGCCGGAGTCCAGCGCGTCCGCGAAGTAGGGATACTTCTCCTTGTCGTAGGCATTGTGGACGCCCACGGACGTGCTGGTGCCGTACGTCATGGCGGCGGCCGGCTCGGCACCCGCCGGTCCGGTCACCGCCATCATCGCCGCCGCCGCGGCGGCAACCGTCCCCACACACCGCTTCCCGTTCATGAGCCCCGCTTCCCCTAGGTCCTCGGCCGGTCGGTCGCCCGGTCGATCGGGCGCCAGCGTACGGGAGTTGGCGGCGGTGGGGATCACAGGGTGGGTGCAGCGGACGCACACGGCGCACGGCACCGGCCAACACCGGCCAGCACAGGAGGACGTATGACCGACGCAAACACCAACGCAAACGCCAACGCACACCCGCACACCGAGGCGGGCGCCGACACCGGCACCGGCACCGATGCGGCGAGCACGTCAACGGGAACGGGAACGGACGGAAGGGGAACGACGACCAGGAAGGCCCCGCGCACCGGCCTGCCGCTCGCGGCGGCCGTCCTCACCGGAACGGTCGCGCTCTACATCGCGCTCGTCGCCTTCGGCAATATCACCGACTTCGGCACCAACCAGCAGTTCGTCCGCCATGTCCTGGCCATGGACACCACGTTCAAGGATCCGGACCTGATGTGGCGGGCCATCACCTCACACCCCCTTCAGGACGCCGCGTACGTGGCGATCATCGTCTGGGAGACGCTCGCCGCGCTGGTGCTGATCGCCGCCACCGCCCTGTGGACCGTCGCCCTGCGGCGCGGCGACGACCTCGCCCGCGCCCAACGGACCAGCACCCTGGGCCTGCTGATGATCCTGCTGCTGTTCGGCGCGGGCTTCATGGCGGTCGGCGGTGAGTGGTTCGCGATGTGGCAGTCGGAGACCTGGAACGGCCTGGAGGCGGCGGCCCGCAACATCACCGTCGCCGGGATCGCGCTCGTGGTCGTCCACCTTCCGGTCCGGAGCGGACGCCGCGGAGGCGGGGAGTAGCCTCCTCGGCCGCCGCCCGCCTCACCACGCGATCCGGTACCCCGTCAGCCAGTCGTCGGCGCCGGCGCTGCCGCGCTCGGGGGCGCCGTCCGGGCGCGAGGGGCGGCCGGTGGCGCCCGACGCGGTGAGTTTGGCCATCCCGGCACTGGCGGCGACGACCTTCTCCACCCGCTCCCGGCGCAGCTCCTCGTACGCGACGAAGGCGCTGCGCGGATCGGGCCGGTCGCGCAGGCACTTGGCGAGGACCACGCTGTCCTCGATGGCCATGGACGCGCCCTGGGCGGCGTTGGGAGCGGCGGCGTGTGCGGCGTCGCCGAGGACGACCATGGTGTCGGTGTACCAGGCAGGGGTGGTGGCGATGTCGTAGGCGTTGGAGGCGATGACGCGGTCGCCGGTGGCGCGGACGATGGCCGCGGCCGGAGTGTCGTCGTCGGAGAAGAGCCCGGCGACCCTGGCGCGCCAGGTTTCGGGGGTGGTCATCGGCGCTTGGGTGCGGTCCAGTTCGGTGCCCGGCACGTTGGCGAACCACCAGACCTCGCCGTCCGGGGCGCGGGTACAGCCGAAGAAGGCCCGCTTGCCGAAGATCATGGTGTAGGTGTCCGGTGCGAGCGGGACCTCGGCGTCGCGGGTGTATCCGCAGACCGTGTTCTGGCCGGTGTAGCGGGGCCGCGGCGCGGCCGGGTCGATGAGGGTGCGGGTGACGGAGTGCAGTCCGTCCGCGCCGATCAGCAGATCGCCCTCGGCGCGGCTGCCGTCGGCGAAGGCCGCGACCACCCGCCGGCCGCCCGCGCCGTGCACGGTCTCGGCGCCGACCAGCCGCTTCCCGTGCCGTACGGCGATCCCGCGGCGCGCCGCCTCGGCGTGCAGCACCTGGTAGAGAGTGGCCCGCCGCAGGGTGCGCGGGCCGAGGTCGGTGCCCTGTTCGGTGCCCGCGATGGGGCGCTCCCCCAGCCGCGCACCGTCGTTGCCGAGGAACTCCACCCGCTGCGCCGGGAAGGAGTTCTCGACGACCGGACCGTGGGCGTCGATCACCCGCAACGCTTCGAGGCCGTTGGCGAAGACCACGAGAAAGGCGCCGACATCGTCGGCGCCGGTCGGGTACGCCTCGAATATCTCCGAGTCGATGCCCGCCTTGTGCAGGGCCATCGCGGTCACCGCCCCCGCGATGCCGCCTCCGATGATCAGGGCTTTGGTCATGCCGGTGTCCCCCCAGTCGGGCCGCCGGCCGGGTCATGGCCGACGGACGGTGCGGCCCGTGTCGGCCGCACCGTCCCACCTTGTCCCCAGCGGGCCGGAAGATCCAGTCCGCCTGCTCGCCCGAGGCGGGGGCAAGCACTCGCGAAGCGGGCGGACCGGCCGTCAGCCGCCCGCGTACACGTCCTCGATGTAGCGGCCGGAGGCGGTCAGTTCGCGCAGCCAGGCCTCGGACTCCTGCGGGGAGGCGCCGGTGTGGGCGGCGTGCAGCGCGCGGAAGGCGTCCCGTACGCCGGGCGCCATCCGGCTGCCGTCACCGCAGACGTACACCCGCGCACCGGCCTGCAGCAGCTCCCACACCTCGGTGCCCTCGGCGGCGATCCGGTGCTGTACGAAGCGGTGGCCGTGCTCGGGGCGGGCGCTGAAGACCGGGCGTACGGAGACCGCCCCGGCGGCCTCGGCGGCGGCGAACTCCGCGGCGTGCAGGAAGTCCGCGGTGGGGTCGTCGCAGCCGAAGTAGAGCCGGGCGGGCCCCTGCCGGCCCGCGGCGACGCGGTCGGCGATCGCGCCGCGGAAGGGTGCCAGGCCCGTGCCGGCGGCGACCAGGATGACGGGCGTGTCATCGGCCGGGTCGAGGCGGAAGGCCTCCCGGCAGGGCTGGATGCGGGCCAGGACGGTGTCGCCGGGCCGCAGGGTGTGCAGATGGGACGAGCCGGTGCCGCCGGGCAGCAGCGAGACCATCAGATCGGCGTGCCGGGGGTCGGTGGCGGGCGAGGAGGACACCGAGTAGTGCCGGATGCGCAGCGGCGGCAGCAGCTCCAGGAGAGTCGGCCAGGACAGTGCGCCGCGCAGCGCCGGGTGCGCCTCGACCAGCTCGATCAGGGTGCGCGGATCGTCCTTCGCGAGTGCTTCGAGAGCGTGCCGCTCGGGCGGGCAGGGGTTGTGCGCGGCGAGCACCGCGACCTGCCCGGGTGTCGGCCGCATGCCCAGTTCGAGGTGGTGGGTGAGGAGTTGGCGTACGGACACCGGCCGGTCCAGGGGCAGGGTGTCGCGGCCGGGGCGGTTGCCGGCGTGCAGCGCGAGGACGGTGTCGAGGTCGACGCCCAGGGCCCGGGCCGCCCGCTCGACGGCCTCGGGGGCGTTCGCCGGCAGCACCGCGAGGTGGTCGGCGGTGCGGTACTCGACGCCGTCCGGCAGCGCGAGCCGCAGGAAGCGCTTGGGCCGCGGCCAGTCCCGCGCGGTCAGGTCGTAGGCCTCGGTCACGGTCATCGGGGTGAGGTCGTGCCGGGCGGCGAGCGCGTCGAGCGGGCCGCCGGTGACCTCGGTGACGGTGTAGCCGGTGTCCTGGGCGCCCGGGGTGCTCGCGCCGGCGCTGGCCGGGTCGCCGTACCGGGCCAGCAGCCGGGTCCGCAGCGCCGCGGTGAACTCCTGGACGGTGCCGTTCAGATCGCCGGAGGCGTCGGCCTCGGCGCGCGGCAGCAGCCGGTGGCCGCCGAGCGCGTCGAGCCGGTCGTCGACAAGGGTCGGTATGTGCTGGTAGGTGGCGGCCCAGTTGCGGTCGCCCACGCCGAGGACGGCGAACGGGACGTCCGCGGCCGCGCCGTCGGGCGCGGTGTTCAGCCAGCGGACGAAGGCGGCCGCGTCGTCGGTGGGCTGGCCGTTGTAGGAGGCGGCGACGATGACGACGGGCCGGTCGGCGGGCAGCGCGCCGGCGTGGGCGTCCAGCGGCGCCACCTCGGCGGCGAAGCCCAGGCCGGTGGCCTCGTCGCCGAGTCGTTCGGCGAACTCGCGGCAGGTTCCGTAGTTGCTGCCGTGCAACAGCAGCAGCCCGGTGCCCTGCGGGACCCGGGTCGGCAGCTGCTCGTCGGCCGCCGGGTCGCCCGCGCCGCCGGCGGCGTTGCCGGAGAGTCCGGGGAGCCCGTCCAGTGCGGCGCGCACCGCGGCACGGTCGGCGGGGGTACGGGCGGCCAGGGTGAGCGTGAACCCTTCCGGCTTGAGCGTCAGCGTCTCCTTGACGCGCAGCCGGTAGCCGCGGTGGTCGATCAGCCGGTAGCGGTGCACGAGCAGGGCGAGCAGCATGGTCGCCTCGTGCAGCGCGAACTGCCGCCCGATACAAGCGCGTTCACCGGTCCCGAACGGCTTGTAGGCATGCGGGGAGCGGGCCGCCTCGGCCGCCGGGCTGAAGCGGAAGGGGTCGAACAGCTCGGGGTTGTCGCCCCAGGCCGGATCGCGGTGCAGCATCGGGGTGAGCACGGTGACCAGGTCGCCGGCCTTGAGCGGGTAGCGCCCGCCGAGCAGGGTGTCCTCGGCGGCCTGGCGGGTGAAGGCGGCGGCGGTCGGCCACAGCCGCAACGCCTCGTTGAGGACCTGCCGGGTGAACGGCAGCCGCCCGATGTCCTCGAAGGCGGGGTCGGGGTCGGCCTGGTCGCCGAAGAGTTCGTCGGCCTCGCGCTGGACCATGCGCAGCGCGAGCGGGTCCTTCAGCAGGTGGTAGAGGGCGAAGGAGAGCGCGCCCGAGGTGGTCTCGTGACCGGCGATCAGGAAGGTGATGACCTGGTTGCGGATGTTGGCGAGGTCCAGGCGGGGACCGCTCGGCTCCGCCTCGCCGCCCTGGTCCCGGGAGCCCAGCATCAGGCCCAGCAGGTCCTCGTCGCCGCTCTCGCCGCTCGCCGTACGGGCGGTGATGACCTCGTCGACGACGGAGGCGAGGTAGTCCGCGTCGGCCCGGAACGCCGCGTCCTCGGCCGAGTGGTCGGCGTCCGGGTCACGGGAGAACTTCTTCCCGCTCCATTCCAGGCAGCGCACCATCGCCTCGACGAACGGATGCGCGCCCTCGCCGCGGGAGAACGACTCGAAGTCGAAGCCGAATCCGGCGAGCCCGATGGTGTCCAGCGTCATCCGGGTCATGTCCTCGGCGACCTCGACGGGCGTGCCGTCGGCCACCCGCCGGTCCCAGGCGGCCATGACCCGGCGGGCGACCTTGAGCATGGCCGGGTGGTAGGTGCGCATGGAGCCGAGCGCGAAGGCGGGCATCAGGACCTCGTGGGCCTTGGCCCAGTTCGGCTCGTCGTTGTAGGCGGTGAACAGACCGTCACCGGCGAACTCCCTGACGTTCTCCAGGATGAGCGACACGCCCTTGGCGAAGCGGTTCTCGTCGGCGACCTCGGTGACCAGGTCGAGCGAGGTCAAAAAGAGCGTCTCGCGGTCGCCGAGCTTGCGCCGGAAGACGGGGCCGTGGATCCGGGCGAGGTCCATGGCCTGCTGGATGGGCGTCTTGGTGATACCGGCCGCCGTGATGTCGGCGACCGGAATGCCGTCGTCGGCGACGCGTTCGTCGCTGTGGAGCGCGATGGTGTCGGTCATATCTCCAGCGTGAGGGGCCCGGCGTGCCGCTCGCGCCCCGGCAACTGCATGATTGTGCAGTGGTTTTTCGCTGCTCGCTCTTGCGCGCGGACCTGAGAAGGGGCAATGAACGACGGGACTGCCGACGACATGCCGGGGGCGGACCCGCCCGCCGGGCACAAACCGCCGTGTGCGCGCGGCCCTGTCGCCGACCACTCCGGGCCGTACACGGGCGGCCCGTGGCGCAACTACTTCCTGATCCTGCTCGACCGTATCCCCACGCCGACCGCGGTGTGCCGGGCGGACGGCGAGGTGCTGATCGCGAATCCGGCGATGGCCGGCCAGTGGGGCGTGGCGCCCGGGCAGCTGCGGGGCCGCAACCTGCTGGATCTGTTCAAGCCCCGGGCGGCGGAACAGCTGCGGCGGATCGAGGAGGCCGTGCGGCTGGGCCACCGCTCGCGCTATCCGGTCGAGGTGCACTGGCGGGCCGGGTCCGACGGGGCGGAGCGGGAAGGGGAACTGACGGTGGATCCGGTCGGCGATCCCTCCGAGCAGCCGCCCGCGCTGCTGGCCCTGCTGCGCGTCCGCGAGACCGCCCCGCCGCCGGCGGCACCGCGCGGCACGGCGAGCCCGGTCGAGGCCCGGATCCTGGCGCTGGCCGCCGGCGGCGCGACCACGGCGGCGATCGGCACCGCGCTGGGACTGACGGTCGACGGGGTGAACTACCACCTCGCCCGGCTGTCCCGGCGCTGGCGCGTCCAGGGCCGTACCGCGCTGGTCGCCAGGGCGTATGTGCTGGGCGTGCTGTCGGCGGACAGCTGGCCGCCGGCGCCCGCCTGAGCCGTCCGGGCGTACGGGCCGCGGCGCGCGGACCCGGGAACCCGCGGGCCGCGTCCCGGGGGGCCAGCGGCCGCCGGCACACATGTGCGGATAACCTCGCCGGTGTGGAGGAGAACGCAGCCGCGCGGTTCGAGCGCGGAACGGACGGCCCGAAGGTGATCGTCGTCGGCATCGACGGTTCCGACTCGTCGTGGCGCGCCGCCGCGTATGCGGCCGGACTGGCCCGGCGCCAGGGCTCCAAGCTCGTCCTGGTCTACGTCCAGCCGGTGCTGCCGGCCGGGGCGGCGATGGGCGCGCCGGTGGTGGACGCGACGAACGAGGTGGCCGAGGAGCTGATGGCGGAGATCCGCCGGGCGACCGAGCGGCTGCAGGGGATATACGACGTGCGCTGGGAGTTCCACACCCTGCGTGGCGATCCGTACAACGGCATGGTGCAGATGGCCGACGACCTCAAGGCCGACGCGGTGGTGGTCGGCGCCTCGGAGTCGGCCGGGCACCGCATCATGGGCTCGGTCGCGGTCCGCCTGGTCAAGGCCGGACGCTGGCCGGTCACCGTCGTCCCCTAGGGCCTGTCCGCTGGTGGGGCGGGCTGCCCTGAGGCACGGTGGGAGGTGGACGGGCGGAGCGCCGCCCCGGCCGAGGGAGAGCACCGTGACCGACCGCACGTACCGCGTGACCGAGATCGTGGGGACGTCCCAGCAGAGCGTGGACGCCGCGATCCGCAACGGCATCAAGCGCGCCTCGCAGACCTTGCGCAACCTCGACTGGTTCGAGATCACCCAGGTCCGCGGGCATCTCGTCGACGGCGAGATCGACCACTACCAGGTCGGTCTGAAGGTCGGATTCCGGCTGGAGGACTCGGAGTGAGCCCCGGGTGACCGGGAGACCCGGCCGCCGGCTCGAACGCCGGGAGGCACCCGGCGGGCCCGCCGGCAGGACGACCGGCCCGGGCCCCGATGTGCGGCCCGATGGACACCCCTCACGTGTATGTATCCCGGCGAGTCCCCGGCAGTACTAGGGAGTCGCCTTCCGTAGGCGCCCGCGAGGGTCCATGATGATCCGCCGTCGGACCACGACGGAGCGATCCTACGGAGGGTTGACGCATGGGGCTGCGCGCGGGACAGGGCGTATGGCGCCGCAAACCGATCGAACACATTGAGGAGCCGGAAGGCACCGCCAGCCAGCAGCTGACCCGGGCGCTCGGCCTGTGGCAGCTGACCGCCATCGGCGTGGGCGGCATCATCGGCGCGGGTATCTTCACCCTGGCCGGCACCGTCGCGAACGGAAAGGCCGGACCCGCGGTCCTGATCTCCTTTCTCATCGCGGGCATCGCGAGCGCCGCCGCCGCCTTCTCCTACGCCGAGTTCGCCGGGCTGATCCCGAAGGCGGGCTCGGCCTACACCTACGGCTACGCGGTCCTCGGGGAGCTGGCCGGCTGGTTCATCGGCTGGGACCTGCTGCTCGAATACACCGCGATCGTCGCGGTGGTGGCCATCGGCATCTCGGGCTACTTCGGCTTCCTGCTCGGGGAACTGGGCCTGGACCTGCCCGCCTGGATGCTGGGCGCGCCCGGGACGGGGCCGGGCCACCGCGTCGACCTGTTCGCGGCGGTGCTCTGCCTTCTGATCGCCTATCTGCTCACGCTGGGCATCAAGAACGCCGCGCGCTTCGAGACGATCGTGGTGGGCCTGAAGGTCCTGGTGGTCGTGGTGGTCATCGCCGTCGGCTTCTTCCACATCGACACCGGGAACTACCACCCCTTCTTCCCCTTCGGCGTGAGTGGCGCGTTCACCGGAGCGGCCACCGTCTTCTTCGCGGTGTTCGGCTATGACGCCATGAGCACCGCGGCCGAGGAGTCCAAGGACGCCCAGCGGCATATGCCCAAGGCCATCATGTACTCGCTGGTGATCTCGATGGTGCTGTACGTGCTGGCCTGCCTGGTGCTGACGGGTATGCAGGACTACAAGTCCATCGACCCGGAGAGCGGCTTCTCGTCGGCGTTCAAGGCGGCGGGGCTGACCGGGCTCGCGGACGTCATCGCGGTCGGCGCGATCATCGGCATCCTGACCGTCATGTTCACCTTCATGCTCGGGGTGACCCGGGTCTGGTTCTCGATGAGCCGGGACGGCCTGCTGCCGAAGTGGTTCGCCAAGACCAGCCCCAAGCACCATGTGCCGACCCGGGTGACCTGGATCGTCGGCTTCGCCTCCGCCCTCATCGCGGGCTTCCTGCCGATCGGTGAGGCCGCCGAGCTGACGAACATCGGCATCCTGCTCGCGTTCGTGGTGGTCTGCGTCGCGGTGATCGTGCTCCGCTACAAGCGCCCCGACCTGCCGCGTACCTTCCGTACGCCCGGGATGCCGGTGGTACCCGCGATCGGCGTGTGCTTCTCGATCTGGCTGATCACGTTCCTGGCGTGGCAGACGTGGGTGCGGTTCGCGGTCTGGTTCCTGATCGGCCTCGTCGTCTACTTCGCGTACTCCTACCGGCGCTCGAATCTGGCCCGGGAGGGCAGCGAGAGCTCCGGCGGCGAGGGCGCCGGCGGGCCGGTCTGAGCCGGCGGTGGCGGTGGACCAGATCCGGTGAGGCGGAGGACCGGCGGGGCGGCGTAGCCCCGCCGGTCCTGTGCCGTCGGGCCGACAGACCGACGGGCCGTGCGGGATCGGATCAGGTAGCTCGGAATCGGACCGGCCGAGCGGGATCAGAAGACGAACGGTCCCGGGGACTGCGCCGAGGTGGCGTTGCAGGTGGCGGTGATCCCCAGGACCACGACCTTGAGTGACTTGCCCTCCAGGCTGTCGCCCGCGGCGACGGTGCCGCTGAGCGGTCCGGTGGAGACCTCGCCGCCGGCCGGGATGGCCGGGTTGGAGCCGCCGCTGAACTCGGTCGTCTCCGAGCCGTTCTTGGTGAGCGTCAGCGTGGACTTGACCGAGTTCGCCCCGAGGTCTATCGGCGATTTGATCGCCGAGGTGGACACGCTGATGGTGGCGGCCGTGCCGTCCTGAGTGGCGGTCAGCGTCGCCGTACCGGAGCCGTAGGAGCCGCAGTCGAACGAGAGGGTGGCGGTGTCGGGGGTCACCGCGGTCGCGGCCGGTGCCATCGCGAGCGTGCCCGCGGCGGCGACGGCGACGCCGAGCGCCGTACCGATGCCGAGCTTGCCGGATCTGACGTGCCTCATGGGGTACCGCCTTCGTGTGGGGGGTGGCAGGTCCGTGACGCCGGCCGTCGTGGGGTGTGCGAGGGGAGGGCGGGCGGTCGCGCGGGGCCCGGGGGGAGCCCGTGCCGACCGACCGCCCCAGGTCTGCCGAAGACAGATCTGATGGGGGGTCAGCGAACCTGAATCGCTGCCCATTGAGGCATGCCCCCCTGAAGACAGCAAGACAGACACCTCATGATTTTTGACGTGTCAACGCCAAATAGGCGGTCCCGAGCCAACTGGCGCACACCGCGGCACCCCTTGACGCGTACCTGCCCGCCCTCAAGAATGAGCGCGCCCTGACAACGTTGTCGGCCCACTTCGGAGGTCCGGATCCATGCCATGGCTCAGAGGTTCCCGGCTGCGCACCGCGGGCGCGGTACTGGCGGCCACGCTCCTCGGGAGCGCGCTCGCCGCCCCCGACGCGCGGGCCGAACCGCCCGGCGGCGCGCTCACCGACCTGGTCAACCCGTTCATCGGCAGCCGACACGACGGCAACACCTACCCGGGCGCCGCCGTCCCGTTCGGCATGGTGCAGCTCTCCCCCGACACCGGCCACACCACCGGCTACGGGTACGACGACGACCACATCCGCGGCTTCAGTGCGGTGCACATCTCGGGTGTCGGCTGCGGGCTCGGCGGAGATCTGCCGGTGCTGCCCACCACGGGCGACATCAGCGAGACCGACTATGCGAAGTACGCGGCCGCCTACCGCCATGACGGTGAGTCGGCCCGGCCCGGCTACTACCGCGTCGGGCTGACCTCGTACGGCGGCATCACCGCCGAGCTGACCGCCACCGCCCGCACCGGCAGGCAGCGCTACACCTTCCCGGCCACCGACAAGGCCAATGTGCTGCTCAACACGGGCCAGTCGCTGCACCGGACCGTCTCCACCCGGGTCGAGGTGCTGGACTCCCGCACCATCCGCACCGCCCTCACCGGCCGCGGCTTCTGCCAGGACACCGAGCCGTACACCCTCTACACGATCACCCGCTTCGACCGGCCGTTCGCCGCGTACGGGACCTGGGACGGCGACGTGGTGACCCCCGGCGCCAAGAGCTCCACCGCGAGCGGGCGGCACGGCGCGTACGCCCGCTTCGACACCCGCGGGGACCGCACGGTCGAGGCGACCACCGCGATCAGCTATGTCGACGCGGCGGGCGCGGCCCGTAATCTGCGTGCCGAGGGCGGGCGCTCCTTCGACCGTACGAAGGCCGCGGCCGACGCCGCGTGGGAGCGGCGGCTGGGCCAGGTGCGGACCACGGGCGGCGACCCGGCGCTGCGTCGGACGTTCTACTCCTCGCTCTACCGGTCCTTCCTCGCGCCCAATATCGGCAGCGATGTGGACGGGCGCTATACGGGGTGGGACCAGAAGGTCCACCGGACCGCCGACTTCGGCGGGTCCGCGTACTACCAGAACTGGTCCCTGTGGGACACCTATCGCACCCAGGCTCAGCTGCTGGCACTGCTGGCGCCGCGGGAGTCCCGCGACATGGCGCTGTCGGTGCTGCGGATCGACAAGGAGAGCGGCTGGCTGCCCAAGTGGGGATACGGGACGGTCGAGACGAACATCATGACCGGCGACCCGGTCACCCCGTTCCTCACCAACGCCTATCAGCAGGGGCTGCTGACAGGCCATGAGCAGGAGGCGTACGCGGCGCTGAAGAGGAACGCCGACGGGGTGCCGCCGGTCGCTTCACCGGCGGTCGGGCGGGAGGCCAACGCGCCGTACCTGAAGGACGGCTTCGCCCCGTACATCAAGGGCCGGCCGCATCACAAGCCCGGTGACTCGGACTTCGACCACGGCGCCTCGGCGACCCTGGAGTACGCGCTGTCGGACGCGATGCTGGCGCAGATGGCACGCGATCTGGGACATACGGCGGACGCCGACCGGTACGCGGCCCGTGCGCAGAACTACCGGAAGATCTTCGACGCCTCGACCGGTTTCTTCCGGGCCAGGGACGAGCGGGGCGCGTTCACCGGTCCGGCGGACCCGGCCAAGAGCGAGGGGTTCCACGAGGGCACGTCCTGGCAGTACCAGTGGCTGGTGCCGCAGGACCTGCCGGGGATGCTGAAACTGATCGGCGGCCGGGACCGGGCCGACGAGCGGCTGGACGCGTTCTTCGCCTATCAGAAGCTGCTGACGGACCCGCAGAGGACGGCCCGTGAGGTGTGGGTCAACGGCCCGTACGACTACTACAACGCGGACAAGTACAACCCGCAGAACGAGCCCGATCTGATCGCGCCCTACACCTACCTGTCCACCGGCCGCCCCTGGAAGACGACGGATGTGGTGCATGCGGCGCTGACGCTGTTCACCGACACCCCGTCCGGCCTGACCGGCAACGACGACCTGGGAACGATGTCGGCGTGGATGGTGCTCTCCTCGATCGGGGTCTTCCCCGTACAGCCGGGCACCGACAGCTGGGGGCTGAGCACACCGG
The DNA here is from genome assembly GCF_055576575.1 of Streptomyces sp. NPDC033270. Taxonomy (NCBI): domain Bacteria; kingdom Bacillati; phylum Actinomycetota; class Actinomycetes; order Kitasatosporales; family Streptomycetaceae; genus Streptomyces; species Streptomyces sp. NPDC033270. Next base: position 43,188 of record NZ_JBVIRA010000009.1, on the reverse strand, counting down.
TCTTCGACCGGGTGGAGCTGACCCTGGACCGGCGCTACTACCCGGCCGGGCGTTTCACGATCACCGCGCCCGGTACGTCGTCCACCGACCGCTATGTGCAGTCCGTCCGGCTGGACGGGGCGGACCGGGACCGTACGTACCTGACCACCGGCGAGCTGCGCTCGGGCCGTGAACTGGCCTTCACCGTGGGCGCGACGCCGTCCGGCTGGGGCACCGGCGACGATGCCGCGCCGCCGCCGGTGGGCACCGCGGCCGGGTCCGGCAGGCGGTAGCGGTCGGCGTCGGCGGGCGGGCGGCGGCACGCGGCCGGCCCGCCGGCGCACGGGGCGGCGACGGGGTGCGCAGCTGCGGGGCGGGTCAGTCCTGCAGGGCCTGCCAGAACTCCTCGAAGGACATCTTGCCGTCGTGGTCGGCGTCCTTGGCCTTGATGACCGCCTCGGCGACCGGGCCGGTGACGAATCCGTCGCCCATCTCGGCCATCGCGCGCTTGAACTCGTCCGGCGTGACCTGTCCGTCGCCGTCCGCGTCGAACCGGTCGAACGCCGCCCTGGCCTTCTCGACGTCTGCCATGAGAGATGCCCCCTTCGTGGTGCTGCGCAGTACTGCGCGGTGGTGTTACCTGGTGATCTGACCTGCGTACATTAGCGGACCGTCAAGAAGCCTCCGGTCGCGCCCTCCGCCGGGCCAGATACGGGGCGGTACGGCTGCCGGGGGCCGCCGCGACCTCGGCGGGCGTTCCGGTGGCCACGATCCGGCCGCCGTCCGCGCCGCCACCGGGCCCGAGGTCGATGACGTGGTCGGCACCGGCGACCACCCCCATGTCGTGCTCGACGACCACGACGGTGTGCCCGGCGTCGACCAGGCCGTGCAGCTGGCGCAGCAGCACCTCGGTGTCGGCGGGGTGCAGCCCGGTGGTGGGCTCGTCGAGGAGGTAGAGGGTGTGGCCCCGGCGGGTGCGCTGGAGTTCGGTGGCGAGCTTGATGCGCTGGGCCTCGCCGCCGGACAGCTCGGTCGCGGGCTGGCCCAGCCGCAGATAGCCCAGGCCGACGTCCTTGAGGGTGCGCAGGCTGCGGGCGGCGGCCGGGATGTCGGCGAGGAAGTCGGCGGCGGTGTCCACGGTCATGCCCAGGACCTCGGCGATGGTGCGGTCCCGGTAGGTGATCTCCAGCGTGTCGGGGTGGTAGCGCGCGCCGTGGCAGGCGGTGCAGGGCGCGTAGGTGCCGGGCAGGAAGAGCAGCTCCACGGCGACGAAGCCCTCGCCCTGGCAGGTCTCGCACCGGCCGGCGGCGACGTTGAAGGAGAACCGCCCGGCGGTGTAGCCCCGGGCGCGGGCCTCGTCGGTGGCGGCGAAGACCTTGCGTACCGCGTCGAACAGCCCGGTGTAGGTGGCGAGGTTGGAGCGCGGGGTGCGGCCAATGGGCTTCTGGTCGACGCGGACCAGCCGGTGGACCGCGTCCAGGCCGTCGGCGCCGGCCAGTTGGGCGCGGGCCGTCGGGCCGGCCTCGCCCCCGTCCGCCCCGCCGTCGCCCTGCTGCTCGTCGCCGGTGCCGAGGTGCTCGCGTACGGCGTCCGCGAGGACCCGGGTGACCAGCGTCGACTTGCCCGACCCGGAGACGCCGGTGACGGCGGTGAAGACGCCGAGCGGGAAGGCGGCGTCCACCGCGCGCAGGTTGTGCAGGGTGACGCCGCGCAGCGTCAGGGTGCCCGAGGGGCTGCGCGGGGTGCGCTCGGCGGGCGGTTCGGTGGCGAACAGGAAACGGCGGGTGGCGGACCGCTCGGCGTCGGCGAGCGCGGCGACCGGGCCGCTGTGCAGGATCTGCCCGCCGTGCTCCCCGGCGCGCGGGCCGACGTCCACGATCCAGTCGGCGCGCCGCACCACGTCCATGTCGTGCTCGACGACGAAGAGCGAGTTTCCGGCCTCCTTGAGCCGGCCGAGCACGGTGAGCAGGGACTCCGTGTCGGCCGGGTGGAGCCCGGCGGACGGCTCGTCCAGGACGTAGACGACGCCGAAGAGGCCGGAGCGCAGCTGGGTGGCCAGCCGCAGCCGCTGCAGCTCGCCCGCGGACAGGGTGGGTGCGGGCCGGTCCATGCTCAGGTAGCCGAGGCCGAGTTCGGTGAGCACCTCGATACGGGCCACCAGGTCGCGGGCGAGCGCCGGGGCCACCTCGTCGTCCGCCCCTGCGGCGGTGGGGCGCAGCAGCTCGGCGAGGGCGCTCAGCGGCAGGCCCGCGAGGGTGGCGATGTCCCGGCCCTCGAAGGTGACGGCCAGCGCCTCGGCGCGCAGCCGCCGCCCGGAACACACCGGGCAGGGCTCGGCGACCATGAAGCCCTGGACGCGCTTGCGCAGCGTCTCGCTCTTGGAGTCGGCGAAGGTGTGCAGCACATAGCGTCGGGCGCTCATGTACTGGCCTTTGTAGGGGCGCTGGATGCGGCCCGCCTCACGGACCGGGTGGACGGTGACGACCGGCTGCTCCTCGGTGAACAGGATCCAGTCGCGGTCGGCCCGCGGCAGCTCCCGCCAGGGCCGGTCGATGTCGTGGCCGAGGGCGGCGAGGATGTCGCGGAGGTTCTTGCCCTGCCAGGCACCGGGCCAGGCGGCGATGGCGCCGTCACGGACGGAGAGGTTCGGGTCGGGGACGAGGGAGTCCTCTGTGACCCGGTGGACGGTGCCCAGGCCATGGCACTCCGGGCAGGCGCCCGCCGCGGTGTTGGGCGAGAACGCGTCGGAGTCGAGCCGCTCGGTGCTGCCGGCCGGATAGTCGCCGGCGCGGGAGAACAGCATCCGCAGGGTGTTGGAGAGGGTGGTGACGGTGCCGACCGAGGAGCGGGAGGTGGGCGCGGAGCGCCGCTGCTCCAGCGCGACGGCCGGCGGCAGCCCGGTGATGTCCTCGACCTTGGGCGCGCCGACCTGGTGGATCAGCCGCCGGGCGTAGGGGGCCACCGACTCGAAGTAGCGGCGCTGCGCCTCGGCGTACAGGGTGCCGAACGCAAGGGAGGACTTACCCGATCCGGACACCCCGGTGAACGCGACCAGGGCGTCCCTCGGGATGTCCACATCGACGGTGCGGAGGTTGTGCTCACGGGCGCCGCGCACCCGGACGTACGAGTCGGCCATACCTCCATGATCGGACACCGTCCTCCAAGACCGGAGACCGTCCCCCGTGCGGCGGCACCTCTGCACGGGGGGCGCTACCGGGCGCCTCAGCGCGGCCTGGCCCGTCCCGGCCCGGCCTCCGCCTGGACACCCGCCTCCGCCGAGCCGCCGCACCCTGCGAGTGGACGGAGACACTCCCCCCTACGCAAACGATCTTTGACCAGTTTGACCACACAGAAGATGTGCCAGAGTTGCCGGCCCCACAGCGGCACCAGTGGGATAGCGGCATGGCAAACAACCAGACCCGCCGAACCGCCACACCCTCGTTCGAACTCCGTTGGGGCGGACTGCACTTGACCATTCAACGCACCCCGCATGGTTGATCACGGTCGCGACAACGGCTGCCGCTTCAGGGGCGGCCTGGTGGACGAGCCGTTGAAGCAGGCCGGGGAGGAGGCAAGCGGTCCCGGCCGAATCGAGCCGGCGCCGTCCACCGAGACCGGACACCGTCCCCATGGCGGCAGCGCCCCGCGCGGCGGGAGTCACGGTCAGGCGGCGGCCGTGGCGGCCCGGATCCGGTCGCGTGCCTCCTCCCAGGGGACGGGGGTGGCGACCACCGCGCGCAGGGCCCGTATCTGACGCGGCGGCAGGGCGCAGGCCAGCACGCCGACGGCTCGGCCGGCGCGGCCGTAGAGGGCGACGGCGCGGCGGGCCTCCCGGTCCAGGACGGTGGTCTCCACCTCGTCGGCGCCGGTGGTCAGGCCGTACGCCTGGAGCTTGAGGCCATACTGGTCGGACCAGAAGTAGGGCACGGGGGCGAACGGCCGGCGCTCCTGCGGCTCCGTGCCCGCCGCGGCGGCCACGGAGCCCTCGGCGGTGAGTTCGGCGACGAGGTTGCGGGCGGCGGCCATGGCCTGTTCGGTGGCGTTCATCCGGTGCTCGAAGCGGAGTGGGCGGCCGTGCACGGGGTGCTCCCAGCGGGCCACGTCGCCCGCGGCGTAGATCCCGGGGGCGGCGGCGCAGTAGGCGTCGCAGCCGAGCCCGTCGGTGGTGTCCAGGGCCGGGTCGCCCAGCCAGCCCACGGCGGGCTCGGAGCCGATGGCGAGCAGGACCAGGTCGGCGGGGAGCCGGCTGCCGTCGGCCAGCAGAACGCCGCCGACCTGCGCGGCCGCGCCGTCCCCGGTGGTCTCGAACTCGGCCACCTGCCCGGTCACCAGGCGGACGCCGCGGCCCTGGTGCTCCTCGGCGAGGAGCTCCCCGATGCCCGCGCCGACGGCGGCGGCCATCGGCACCGGCTCCAGGCCGACGAGGGTGACCTCGTGCCCCAGCTCCCGGGCGACCGCGGCGGCCTCGCAGCCCAGAACGCCGTTGCCGACGACCACCAGGCGCCGGGCACCGCCGGTCAGCCGGTCGCGCAGCGCCAGCGCGTCGTCCAGGGTGCGCAGGGTGTGCACACCGGCGACGCGGTCGGCGCCGGGCAGTGTGCGGGCCGCGACGCCGGTCGCGATGATCACGCCGGCGCAGGCCATGCGCTCGCCCCCGTCGAGGGTGAGGGTGCGGCCGGCCACGTCGAGTCCGGTGGCCCGGGTGCCGAGCCGCAGGTCCAGGTCGAGGGCGTCGAGCTGCTCCTTGGTGCGCAGCAGCAGCTTCGCCGGCTCCCAAGTGCCGTGCAGCAGCTGTTTGGACAACGGCGGCCGGTCGTACGGCAGATGGGGCTCGTCGCCGATGAGGGTGAGCGGCCCGTGCCAGCCGAAGCGGCGCAGCGCCTCGGCCGCGGCGATGCCGGCCGCCGAGGCGCCGACGACGGCGATCGGCCGGGCGGTCATGCGTGCACCTCGATCACGGCGGCCGGGCAGATGGCGGCCGCCTCACGGACCGCGTCGTGCTGCCCGGCGGGCGGTTCGGCGTCGAGCAGCACCACCACGCCGTCCTCGTCGCGCTGGTCGAAGACCTCGGGGGCGATCAGTACGCACTGGCCGGCGGCGCAGCACTTGTCGGCGTCAAGGGTGATCTTCATGGCAGAAGGCTCCGTGGGATCGGCTTGCGGTGGGTGGAGTTGACGGGTGGTCGGGGCGGGTCCACGATCGCCCGGCGGCGGCCCCGCTGTCACCAGGTGACCGGCAGGGCGTGGCAGCCGTAGATCGACATGTCGGTGCGGAAGGGGATCTCCCCGAGGGGTACCGCGGGCCGCATCGTGGGGAAGCGGCGCAGCAGGGTGCCGAGGACGACCTGGAGTTCGACGCGGGCCAGTGCCTGGCCGAGGCACTGGTGGATGCCGTAGCCGAAGGCGACGTGGTGCTGGGCGTTGGGGCGGGACACGTCGAGGCGGTCGGCGTCGGGGAAGACGCTCTCGTCGCGGTTGGCGGACGGTACGGCCACCACGACGCCCTCGCCGGCCCGGATGAGGTGCCCGTCGATCTCGATGTCGGCGGTGGCGACCCGGCGCGGCCCGTTGCGGATGATGCTGTGGAAGCGCAGCAACTCCTCGACGGCGCCGCGCAGGAGCGCGGGCTCCCGGCGCAGCCGCTCGGCGGTCTCGGTGTCGCGCATCAGGGTCAGCGCGCTCAGGCCGATCATGTTGGCGGTGGTCTCGTGCCCGGCGATCAGGAGCAGGGCGGCGAACGCGGTCACCTCGTCGTGGGTGATCTCGCCGGTCCGCTGCTGTTCGACGATCAGCCGGCCGAGGATGTCGTCGCCCGGGTCCGCCTCCTTGGCGGTGACCAACCGGTCGAGGTAGTCGGCCAGTTCGCGCCGGGCGGTCTCGCGCTCGGCGTCGGGCAGGGTGCGGGAGAGCAGCTTGCCGGTGAGCCGCTGGAAGATGTCGTGGTCGTCGTACGGGACGCCCAGCAGCAGGCTGATGACGAGCGACGGTACGGGCAGCGCCAGCGCCTCGACGAGGTCCACCGCGCCCCGGTCGCGCCCCTCGGCGCGCTCCATCGCGTCGCAGAGTTCGTCGGTGATGCGCTGGATCCGCGGTCGCAGCGCCTCGACCCGCTTGACCATGAACTCCCGGGTGACCATGCGGCGCAGCCGGGTGTGCTCGGGCGGATCCCGGCGGATGAAGCCGCGGTTGCGGGTGCTGGGGCCGCCGGTCATCCCGCTGAGCGGGTAGCCGTGGACGGTGGTGTCCGAGCTGAAGCGGGTGTCGCCGAGGATCGCCCGGATGTCGGGGTAGCGGGTGGCCAGCCACGCCCAACTGCCGTCCGGCAGCGAGATCCTGGAGATCGGCTGCTCGGTGCGCAGGGCGCCGAAGGCGGCCGGCGGATCGAAGGGGCAGCCGCTGGGGGGCTCGACGGGCAGGGGCGCCGGGGAGGTGGCAGGGGTCATCTGTCTCATCTCACTCATCGGGCTTCGCGCGCACTCCGGCAGGGGCGTGCGCCGTGAGCCGGACGTTCGCCTAACAGCCGTAAACTTACATGTGTAATGCACAGGTAGATGTGTGGGGGGTGGTGATGAGGGTGCGGAAGGGGTGCGGAATCGGCCGCGCGTCGGGCGCGGCTCAGTGCTCCAGCAGCAGCTGCAGCATCTCGTCCACGAACCGGTCCAGCCGCCGGGTGTCCTTGTGACTCGGCATGACCTGCCAGAGCATGACCCGGCCGTGCACCGACGACCACAGCACATACGGTGCCTCGGACCGCGAGCCGCGCACCCGCCACCCGGCGTCCTCGCACGCCGCCAGCGCCCGCTGCAGGCTGCGCACCAGCAGCCCGGCCGGGTGCCCGGCGAGCCGCTCGGGGCCGACCGGGGTCTGCCGGGTCTCGTAGAGCAGGCGGTAGGTGGCGGGGTGGGCGACGGCGTAGCGGCAGTAGGCGCGCAGCTGGGCGCGCAGGTGCGCCACCGGATCGTCCGCGTCGGCCTTCGCGGCCGCCTCGGTCATCGCCCCCGTCAGCCGCTCATAGCTGACTTCGAGGGTCGCCCAGACCAGCTCGGTCTTGTCGGCGAAGTGGCGGTAGATGCTCGGCGCGGCGACGCCGGCCGCGCGGGCCACCGCCCGCAGCGACAGCGCGTCCTCGCTGCCGACCTCCTCCAGGAGCCGCTCGGTGGCCCGCAGCAGCTCCTCCCGCAGCCGCTCCCCCTGTCCCCGCGGGTTACGGGCCCGGACGGCCGCACCGTTCGTCACTGCCCTCCGCCTCCCTTCCCTGGACCGGCTCCTGCGCTTCCCACCAGCGTTTCACACCGGCCCGGCGCGTCCTACGGGAGGACGGCCCGGCGGTGCGCGCCGGAAGCGGGCGAGGGCGCGCCGCGGGCCTGGTCCACGGCGCCTCGGCCGGCGCTCGCACGGGCCGTCGCACGCCCCGCGGTTACGCTACCCAGATGGTGCGCACCCTCGACGACGACCGTTTCCCCGCCGGGCTGCCGGTGGTCGCCCAGATGGGACGGACCGCGTCCGGGCGGGCCTGGCTGGCGCGGCTGCCGGGGCTCGTCCGGGACCTCGAGGAGCGCTGGGAGCTGCGGCTCGGCGCCCCGTTCCACGGCGGCAGCTGCTCCTGGGTCGCACCGGCCGAGCAGCCGGACGGCACCCCCGCCGTGCTCAAGGTGACCTGGCCGCACCGCGAGGCCGACGGCGAGGGCCCGGCGCTGGACGCCTGGGGCGGCAACGGCGCCGTACGGCTGCTGCGCCGGTCGGGCGAGCAGAGCGCGCTGCTGATCGAGCGGTGCACACCGGGCACCGAGCTCGGCCGGGCCCCGCTGCCGCCCGCCGAGCGGCTCGCCCTCGCCGCGGGCCTGCTGCGGGAGCTGTGGGACGCGCCCGTTCCGCCCGACGGCCGACTGGAGCGGCTGGACGCGGTGTGCGCCGAGTGGGCCGACCTCCTCGAAGAACGGATGCGGCGGCTGCGACCCGGCTACGACCCGGGGCTGGTGGCGCTCGGCGCCGATCTGCTGCGCGGGCTTCCGGCGACGGCCGCCCGCGAGGTCGTCGTGCACGGCGACTTCAACCCGGGCAACGTACTGGCGGCGCAGCGACGGCCGTGGCTGGCCATCGATGCCAAGCCGATGGTCGGCGACCCGGCGTACGACCCCTGGCCGCTGCTGGCGCAGATCGACGACCCCTTCGAGCACCCCGACCCCCGGCCGGTGCTCCGCGAGCGGTACTCCCTGGTCGCCGAGGCGCTGGGCGAGGACCCCGCACGACTGTTGGCCTGGTCGGCGGCGCGCGGCGTGGAGAGCGCGCTGTGGAGCGCCGCCCACGACGACGCCGAGGGCGGCGCCGAGGAGTTGGCGGAGGTTCGGGTACTGGCGGAGCTGGCCGGGCTGTGACCGGCTCGTGGACTTCCGCGCGCACCGCTTCACGGGCTTTCGCGGTCCGGTCACGGACTCGTCGGCCGCGGCCTACGCTGGGCACCCATGAACACCGAACCGCTCGGACAGCGTGAACCGGTTCATGTGACGGTGTGGGACGAGGCGTTGCCCGGTGCACCGCGGGTCGTGCTGGTGCACGGCACGATGAGCTGGGGCACGGAGTGCTTCGCGGGACAGCGGCCGCTGGCCGCGATGTTCCGCCTCGAAGTCGTCGATCGGCGGGGCTTCGGCGACAGCCCGGACATCGCGCGCAGCGACTATGCGACCGACGCCGAGGACGTCGTCGAACTGCTGGGTGACGGCGCGCACTTGGTCGGCCACTCCTATGGCGCGGCCGCCGTGATGCTGGCCGCCTCGGCCCGCCCGGAGGCGGTGCACTCGCTCACCCTCATCGAGCCGTCGGCGCTGCGCACCGCGGCCGCTCACCCCACCGTCGCGGCGGCGCTGGAGCGGATGCGGGCGGCGTTCGGGGAGTCCGGCCGGGAGGTGAGCCCGCAGGAGCATCTGCGGCGGTCCACCGAGCCGTACGGGCTGCCGGTGCCGGAGCCGACCCCGAGGATGCTGCGCGCGGTGCGCTCGGCGCTGCGTGAACGCCCCGTGTGGGACGCGGAGCTGCCGCTCGGGCCGCTGGCCAAGGCCACCCTGCCCAAGACCGTCGTCAACGGCACCTGGGAGACCGCACACCCCGACTACCGGGAGTTCACCGGCACGGCGCTGATGGCCTGCGGGGAGTACCTCGCCGAGGCGATCGGCGCCCGCCACGTCCAGGTGCCCGGCGCGGACCACCTCCCGCACCGCGACCGCCCGGACGAGGTGAACGCCGTCCTAGCGCGGCTGTGGCAGAGCTGAGATCCGGCTGCCGGGCGGATGCCCCGTGTGGCCTCGGTCCGCCGCTCGCTGCCGAGGCCGCGGCCGGACCCGCTGCCACCGCCACTGCGACTGCGACTGCGACTGCGACTGCGACCACCCTCAGGCGACCTCGATGCCGTACTCCTGGACCAGCGCCTCCAGGCCGCCGGGGTAGCCCTTGCCGCCGATCACGAAGTCCCAGTCCCCGCCCGCCCGTTGGCGGAACGAGCCGAGTACCAGCGCGGTCTCGCCGCGACGGCCGTCCGAGACCTCCAGCTGCCCCAGTTCCTGCCCCGCGGCGTCCATCAGCCGGATGCGGGCGTCGGTGAAGCCGGAGAGATCGGCGTCGGGGTCGGCCTGCGGGTCGATGGCCGCGACCAGGACCAGCCGGTCGGCGTCCGCCGGCAGCGCCTCGAAGTGCACCTGCATCGCGGCGCGGTCGGGGGCGAAGCCGGGCAACATCCGCACCGAGCCGTCCGGGGTGCGGGGGTTGTTGTAGAAGACGAAGTGATCGTCGCTGAGGACCGTGGTGCCCTTGCACACCAGTGCGCAGACGTCGAGGCCGACCTGGCCGGACCAGTTCATGCCGAGGATGTTGTGGTCCCCGGGCTCGTCGGTGGCGGGGGCGCCGGGCCGGTCGGCGGTGCCCAGCCGGCCGCGCAGCCCGTACCGGCCGAGCAGGTCGACGAGTTCGGGGCCGGCGATGAGACTGAGCGGCTTGCCGTTGGCGAAGGTGTGCGCGCCGGGGCCGAAGCGGGAGGTGGTCACCAGCACGCCCTTGTTGGCGCCTTCGGACTGGACGGTGCCGTAGAGGTCGCGGACGGCGGTCGGCGGGACGGTGTTGCGGTAGCGCTTGACCTGCACGACGATCTTGCCGCCGCGGATCGGGTCCGGGTCCAGGGCGTCCACGTCGACCCCGCCGTCGCCGGAGCGCTGGGTCGTCACCGCCTGCATGCCCATGGCGCGGAACAGCTCGGCGATCAGGTTCTCGAAGACGATCGGGTCCATCTCGTACAGGTCCGGCTCGCTGTCGGTGCCGTGCGAGACGATGGTGGCGCCGCCGCCGACGTCGCCCGGCAGCCGGCCAGGCCGGACCGCGGTCCGCTGGTCGGGGCGCGCGGAGAGCTGCCCGCGCAGCCCGTCGGTCAGACACTCCACGGCGCCGACCTGCTCCAGATGGAAGGAGTCGAAGGCGCGGCGGGGTGCCATGACGGACGCGAGGTACACCTGGGCGGGGCGGCCGGTGGCCGGGTCCACCGCGTCGACGAAGCCGTTGAGCGCCACCGATTCCAGCGCGCCGTAGGTGTCGGCGGCGAAGAGGTCGCGCAGGACCAGCAGCATGCTCTGGGCCAGCACCTCGCGGTAGAGCGCGCGGCGCTGCGCCGCGGGCCGTGCGGTCTCCTTCTCCTGGTCGGCGGTGGACAGGTACCGGACGGATTTGTTCTCCGGGACGACGGCGTAGCCCGGCAGCTCCCAGTCCAGGACGAGCTGACGGGCCGTCGGGTCGTAGGCGGCGGCCACCTGGCGGGGAAAGCCCTCCGGCCAGGCGGTCGAGGCGTACAGCGCGGCGGAGAAGTACTCGACGGCGGATTCCGCGTCGCCGCCGCGCAGGCCGGAGAGCAGCTCCTCGATACCGGCGTTGTGCTGCCGGATCCCGTCCAGTGTGGCGGCGGCCCACTGGTCGTACTGCCGGCGGTAGGCGGCGAGCTGGGCCTGGCGCCGGCTCTCGGCGGCCTGTGCGGCGTACCAGTCCTGCTCGTAGCGGGCGCGGGCCTCCCCCTGGGCGCGGTCGCGGCGGGCGGCTCCGGCGTGCCAGCCGCCGGTCGGCGCCTGATAGCGGGCCGGGTCGGGCATCGGCACCGGGGTGGCCAGGGCGCCGGGCGCGAACTCCTCGATCCGCTCGGAGCGCAGCAGCGCGCCGGCGGTGAAGGCGGGGGCGCGGCAGCCCTCGGCGAGCAGACCGGTCAGTGCGGCGACCCGGGCGTCCAGCTCCTCGGTCCGCCGGCGGGCATCGGCCTCGCGCTGCTGGCGGTAGGCCGCCTGCCGCTCCCGGTGCATCCGCGCCATCGCCCGCTCGGCGTCCCTGGCCTGCCGCTCCTGGTCGCGTCGGTGCTGTGCGTACGCGCGGCGCTGGGCTTCCTCCCGGCGCTGCTGCTGGCGCTGCGCCTCAGCCCAGACGGCCATTAATCCATGGGAACGGCGGCTCATGTCGAACTGTGTCCTCCCCCCGGGGCGGCTGCTGCCCCCGGAACCCTGTGGAAGCGGTTTCACCTGCGCTGTTGACCCGACTTTAGCGGGGGCGGCGGACCGGCAACCGGTCAGAGGGAGAGATTCCGGCCGGGGCCGGGCGGGGAGCCGGTCCGCTCCGCGTCCGGGTCAGGCGACGGTGCCGCCGGCCGCGAGGAAACGCTCGGCGGGCAGCGTCGCGGCGCCCAGCGCCACCGCGTCCGGGCCGAGCCGGCAGAGCTCGACACTGGTGCGCTCGCCGGGATGCCGTAGCGCCTGACCGGCCACCGCCGCACGGATCTGCGGGAGCAGCCGGCCGCCGAGCAGCAGCCCGGCCCAGCCGCCGAGGATGATCCGGCGCGGGTTGAAGAGATTGACCAGGTTGGCGATGCCGGCACCGAGGTAGACGGCGGTCTCGTCCAGGACCCGGCGGGCCGCGGCCGAATCCTCCGCGGCGGCGAGGAGGGCCGTCAGCGCGGACTCCTGGTCCGCGCCGGGCGCCGGGCGGCCGCGACGGGCCTGGCGGTAGCGGTCCAGGACGCCCTCGGCGCCTGCGTAGGCCTCCAGGCAACCGCGGGCGCCGCACCGGCAGCGCCGCCCGCCGACCTGGACGACGGTGTGTCCCCACTCCCCCGCGCTGCTGGTGGCGCCGTGGTAGAAACCGCCGTCGGCCACGACCGCGGCGCCGATGCCGGAGCCGATCAGCGCGATCACGGCGTGGTCGGCCCCGCGCCCCGCACCGAACCACATCTCGGCCTGCCCCAGCGTCCTGGCACCGTTCTCGATGTGCAGCGGGAGGTCGGTGCCCGGGTGGGCCGCGGTGCCTTCGCGCAGCATCCGGCCCAGCGGTACGGCGCGCCAGTCGAAGGTCTGCCCGTGCACCAGTGCGCCGCCCTCGCCGGCGGCGACGCGTTCGACGACGCCGGAGACCGCCACACCGACCCCGAGGATGTCGCCGCGGTCGACGGCGGCGGCCGTGATCACCTCGTCGAGGCCGTCGAGGATCCGCTCGACGACCGTGCCGGCGTCGTGCCGGCCGCGCTCCAACGGCCGGTCCGCACGGGCCCGTTCGTTCATGCTCAGGTCGTACAGCCCGACGCGCACCCTGGTCTCGCCGACGTCCACACCGATGACGCGGCGCCGGCCGGCGTCGACCCGCAGCAGGATCCGCGGCCGTCCGCCGTCGGAATCGACCGTGCCGGCCTCCACCACCAGGCCCTCGCCGAGGAGTTCGCCGACGACGGTGGAGACGGTGGTCAGGCTCAGCCCCGTGCGCGCGCCGAGTTCCTGACGGCTCATCGGCCCGTCGAAGTAGAGCGTCCACAGCAGTACGGAGCGGTTCCCGCGCCGCAGGTCCCGGGTCGTGGCACGTCGCTGGGCAGCGACCATGGGCGTCTCCTGTCCCTCGGCCCCCGGCGGCACATAATTCGAGACCCGCGATAAGCCTGTCAAGGACTTGGACCGGACCAATCATCCAAGCCGTCCGGTCAGTCGTCCGCGTCGTGCGGACCCCTCGCCCGGACGGTGAACGGCACAGTCGTCGGCCGCCGAGCAGGGCGACCTGCGAACGAGGTGATCACCGGCTCAGATCGCGCCGTCGTGGCCCGCCCAGTACGGGTCCCGCAGCTGCCGCTTGAAGAGTTTGCCCGACTCGTCGCGCGGCAGCCGCTCCTCGAAGACCACCGCCCGGGGGACCTTGTACCCGGCGAGGCGTTCGGCGACATGGGCGCGCACCTCCCCGCCGCCGAGCGACACTCCGTGTTCGGTCTCCACATGCGCGGCGAGGACCTCGCCGAACTCCTCGTCGGGGATGCCGAACACGGCCACGTCGCGCACCCCGTCGAGGGACAGCAGGCAGCCCTCGATCTCCGCGGGGTAGATGTTGACGCCGCCGGAGATGACCAGGTCGTTGCGGCGGTCGCTGAGGTAGAGGTAGCCGTCCTCGTCGAGATGGCCGATGTCCCCGATGGTGACGTACCCGGGCAGGCCGGACGCTTCCATGGCGGCCCGCTTGTCCGGGTCGCCGAGGTAGGTGAACTGCGGCCAGGCGTCGGCGGGTTTGAGGTAGATGTCACCGGCGGCGCCGGCCGGCAGCGGCTGGCCGTCCGGGCCCAGGACCGCGACGGCGGCGGTCCCCCTGGGCCGTCCGACGGTGCCGGGGTGGGCCAGCCACTCGGGGCTGTCGCACCATGTCACGGCGCCGGTCTCGCTGCCGCCGTAGTACTCCCGCAGCACCGGTCCCAGCCAGTCGATCATGGCGTGTTTGATGTGCGGCGGGCAGGGGGCCGCGGCGTGCACGACGGAGGTGAGCGAGGACAGGTCGTAGCGCTCGCGGACGTCCTTGGGCAGCCGGAGCAGCCGTACGAACATCGTGGGGACGACCTGGACCTGCTCGATGCGGTGGCGCTCGATCAGCCGCAGGAACTCCTCCGCGTCGAAGTGCGGCATCAACGTGATGTCCAGACCGGCCGCGAGCGCGAGGACGGCATGCTGGCTGGGGGACGCGTGGTAGAGCGGGGCCGGGATGAGCGTACGGCCGCCCGGGGCGACGGCGAAGTACTCCAGGAACAGCCGCACCGCCTCCGCCAGCCGCTCCGAGGCGACCGGTTCGCGCAGAACTCCCTTAGGGCGGCCGGTGGTTCCGGAGCTGTAGATGACCGTGGGCGGGCGCTCGGCCGCGGCCCCGTCCAGGGGCGGGTGGCCGGCCAGCCACGGGTCGAGCAGCGGGTGCGCCCCGGTGGGCGGTGGTGCGGCGAAGCCGCAGGCGGCCGCGACACCGGCGGGAACGGCGGCCTCGATGACCCGTACGCCCTCCGGGAGCACCGCGGTCACCCCGGCCAGCAGGTCGCTGTGCGCGAAGACCACCTTGCTGCCGCTGTCGGTGAGCACATGCCGCAGCTCGTCCTGCCGGAAGTGCCAGTTGACCGGGACGGCACAGGCGCCGAGCAGGGCCGCTCCGGCGGTGATCTCCAGATGGGCGGGCTCGTTGCGCAGCACGACGGCGATCCGGTCGCCCGGCTCGACTCCGGCCGCGCGCAGGCCCGTTGCGATCCGCGCCGCCCGTTCGAGGAAGGCCGGGTAGTCGCGTTCCGCACCCGCGCAGCGGATGGCCGGAGCGCCGGCGGCGGGTGGGGCGACGGCTTCCATGGTGCCTCCCATGAGTGCGGCCCGGGCCGCTCATTGAACCGGCAATCGCGGATCGTCGCCAGAGTGCCGCGGGGGCGCCGGGGCGTGCGGGGCGCCGACCGCGCGCATTCGGCCAACTGCTCCTGACAGGTCATGAGGTCCGAGGTATCCGGGCTTCCTGTCCGTCAACTCCGGTAGTTCCCCGGCAGATTCAGCGAGGTGCTCCGATGTTTGTGGCGTCCAGCATCTTCCGGTCGGGGTGCGCGGACTGCACCATGCGGGAGGCACAGGAGGCACGCGTACGACCGACCGACGGGGACACCCGACCCGAGGAGCGCGCGATGCACAGCCGCACAAGACCGTTCCGCCTGCCGGTGGTCGTGGCGGCGCTGGGCGCCCTGCTGCTGGCCGGTGGCGGCCCGGTGGCCGCCGCGAAGCCGCCGCCGCGGCCCGCCGCCGGACCCGGCACCAACCATGCGACCGACGACCCGTTCACCGCGTCGCGCACCGCGTGGTGGCGGCAGGACCGCTTCGGGATGTTCATCCACTTCGGCGCGTACGCGAACCTGGAGGGCGAGTACACCCGGCCGGACGGCACGGTCTGCCGCAACGCGGAGTGGATCCAGCGCGAGTGCGCGATCCCCAAGGCGGAGTACGAGAAGCGGGCGGCCGCCTTCGACCCGTCCGCCTTCGACGCCGAGGCGATCGTCAAGGCCGCCAAGAACGCCGGGCAGCGCTATGTCGTCATCACCTCCAAGCACCACGACGGCTATGCGAGGTGGCCGACGCGGCAGAACACCTGGAACCTGCGCGACCACTCCTCCTTCGACCCGCACCGCGACATCCTCGCCGAGCTGAAGAAGGCCGCCGACGCCGCCGGCATCAAGCTCGGTTTCTCCTACTCGATCTGGGACTGGCACGACCCGGACTTCGCCGACCCGGCGACCTTCCCGCGCTACAAGAAGCGGATGTACGGCCAGCTGAAGGAGCTGATCGACCACTACGACCCGGCGCTTTTGTGGTTCGACGGCGAGTGGGACGCGGACCACCCCACCAACCGCTGGTCCCGCCGGGACGGCGCCGCCCTCCAGGCGTATCTGCACGGCCTGAAGCCCGGCCTGATCGTCAACAACCGCGTCGGCAAACGCGAGGTGGTCGACGGCGACTTCGGCACGCCGGAGCAGGAGATCCCCGCCGAGCCGGTCGACGGGCAGCTGTGGGAGAGCTGTATGACCCTCAACGACCACTGGGGCTTCGCCAAGTACGACACCCACTGGAAGGCGCCGGCGACGGTCGTGCACCACCTGCTGGACGTGGCGAGCCGCGGCGGCAACTACCTGCTCAACGTAGGGCCCGACAGGCTCGGGCGCATCCCGCGGCCGTCCGTGGACCGGCTGCGGGAGGTCGGCCGGTGGCTGGGGAGCAACGGCCGGGGCGACGCGGTGTACGGGGCCGGGCACACCGGGCTGGTCGCCGACCCGCCCTGGGGCGCGGTCTCCCAGCGCGGCGACGCGCTGTACGCCGCCGTCACCTCCTGGCCCGGGACGGGCGGCTCCCTCCACCTCACCGCCAAGGGCCCCTTCGAGATCACCGCGGCCCGGGTGTTGGGCAGCTCCCAGCGGGTGACGGTCACCCGGGCCGGCGACGGCTTCGACCTCACCCCGTCCGGTCCCGCCCCGATCCGCTCGCCGGCGTCGTCCGGCTCACGATCAGGCCGCCGGCCGCGACGCCCGTCGGCGAGGGCAGTGGGCTGACGGCGCGGAGCTGGGCGAACGACTCCTTCACCGGCCCGCCCGCGGCGGTCGGGGTGGACCCGACGGTGAACGAGTCCTACCGCTTCGACGGCTCACCGGACCCGAAGATCCCCGCCGATCACTTCGCCACCCGCTGGACCGGCACCCTCCAGCCGCGCTTCGACGAGACCTACACCCTCACCACCGTCTCCGACGACACCGTGCGGCTGTGGATCGACGGCCGGCAGGTGATCGACGGCTCGATCCCGCACGGCCCCAGGGTCGACAAGGCGACCGTGACCCTCAAGGCCGGGCACCGGCACCGCATCCGGATCGACCACACGGAGCGCACCGGCGAGGCGCATCTGAAGCTGCTGTGGTCCAGCCCGAGCCAGGAGCAGCAGATCGTGCCGCGGAGCCAGCTCTACGCGGACTGACCGCGGCCGCACCGACGGTACCGGCCGGGCGGGCGGGGGTGCCGGGAGCCGCGGGAAATCTCCCGCCGCCGGCTGGGCCGTTCGGGTCAGGCGCGGGGGCGGTTGTCGGTGCCCGCTCCTATCCTCGGGGACCATGAGCGACGACGAGATCCTGCGGACCCATGGCGAGGCCCTCGCGCTGTTCGGCAGCCGGGTGCACGCCGTCCGCGACGACCAGTGGGACGGCCCGACGCCGTGCTCGGAGTGGTCGGTGCGCGATCTGGTGAACCACCTCACCGCAGAGCAGCTGTGGGTGCCCCGCCTGGTGCGGGACGGCGCCACGATCGCGGAGGTGGGCTCGGACTTCGACGGGGACGTGCTGGGCGACGACCCGGTCGCGGCGTGGGACCGCGCGGCGGTGGCCTCCGTGGCGGCGTTCGCGGAGCGCGGGGCGCTGAGTCGCACGGTCCCGCTGTCCTACGGCTCCAGCCCGGCCGACGCGTACTGCGCGCAGATGATGGCCGACGCGGTGGTGCACGCCTGGGATCTGTCCCGTGCGATCGGGGCCGACGAGCGGCTGCCCGGCCGGCTGGCGACGGCGGCGCTGCGCGAGGTGGAGCCGTATGCCGCGGGGCTCGACGCGTCCGGGCTGTTCGCTCCGGCGGTGGACGCCCCGGCGGACGCCGACGATCTCACCCGGCTGCTGTGCCTGCTCGGGCGTCGGCCCTGACCCGGAGGGGTAACACCCCCGGGGCAGGGCCGACGCCCGAGTGATCGGTTGATCAGTCGATGCCGCGGATGATGTACGGCTCGGCGGGGTCGTCATCGCAGCCGGCGAGGCGCACCGGCGCGCAGCGATCCCAGACTTCGAGATTACGGACTTCCCTGATACGACCCGGTCGCTCGCCCCGCTTCAAGCGGGGCTGCTTGTGTTGAGCCTTGTGCATTGCCACCACGCACTCCTTCATCGAGGTATCGGTCCGACGCGGTGGCGCCTTGTTCACAAACCGGGAGGTCGGCCAAGGTTTGTGGCGTTCCCGCGACGGGCCAATTGGTGTTGGCGTCTCCCAGAAAGGTCGTCCGTCGCCCCTCAGATTAACGACGCCGCACCCGGCGCGCTCGACGTTTTCCGGCGAGATGGCCGTGCCGTCGGAAGGCGGGGATTCCGCCCCTTGTGGTGACGGGGAAATCGGGCGAGATGTGTGATGCACATCACTCACCCGAATGGCCCCGGCGTTGCTGCATTTGCCCCGATCCGCACGCTGGAGAGTGACCGCGCGGAGGGAGTGTTCCCACCCGCGCGGCCGCGGTGCTACCCATGGGCGAGTGGCATGGTTCTCGGATTCCGGATACTGGCTCGGGCGGCTCGTCTTCCAGCGGACGCTGGCGGTGCTCTATCTGGTCGCGTTCCTCGCGGCGGTGCGGCAGTTCCGGGCGCTGATCGGGGCGCGCGGCATGCTGCCGGTGCCCGCGTTCGTGGCGCGGGTGCCGTTCGGCGCGTCGCCCTCGGTCTTCCACTGGCACTACTCGGACCGCTTCTTCGCCCTCTGGTCGTGGTCGGGCGCACTGCTGGCGACGGCCGTGGCGGCCGGGGCCGCGGATGCCGTGCCGCTGTGGGCGTCGATGGTGATGTGGGCCGCGCTGTGGGCGATGTATCTGTCGATCGTGAACGTCGGGCAGACCTGGTACGGCTTCGGCTGGGAGTCGCTGCTGCTGGAGGCGGGCTCGCTCGCGGTGTTCCTCGGCAACGCCGAGACCGCTCCCCCGGTGCTGATCATGTGGCTGCTGCGCTGGGTGCTCTTCCGGGTCGAGTTCGGCGCCGGGCTGATCAAGATGCGTGGCGACCGCTGCTGGCGGGATCTGACCTGCCTCTACTACCACCACGAGACCCAGCCGATGCCGGGGCCGCTGAGCTGGTTCTTCCACCATCTGCCCAAGCCGCTGCACCGGGTCGAGGTGGCCGCCAACCACTTCGCCCAACTCGCCCTTCCCGTCCTGCTGTTCACCCCCCAGCCGATCGCCGGATGGGCGGCCGCCGCGATGGTCGTCACCCAGCTGTGGCTGGTGCTCTCCGGCAATTTCGCCTGGCTGAACTGGGTGACCATCGCGCTGGCGATGTCGGCCGCCGCCCCGCTGTGGGCCCGGCCGTCCCATCCGCTCGCCCCGCCCCCGGTGTGGTTCGAGGTCCTGGTGCTCCTGGCCACCGCCGGGGTCCTGTGGCTCAGCTACCGGCCGGCGCGCAATCTGCTGTCCCGGCAGCAGATGATGAACACGTCCTACGAGTCGCTGCATCTGGTCAATTCGTACGGCGCCTTCGGCTCGATCACGCGGGTGCGCCGGGAGATCGTGGTGGAGGGGACGGCGGATGCCGTGACCGGGCCCGGCACGACCTGGGTGGCGTATGAGTTCCACGGCAAGCCGGGCGATGTCGGGCGGCTGCCGCGCCAGTTCGCGCCATACCATCTGCGGCTGGACTGGCTGATGTGGTTCGCCGCGCTGTCGCCGGCCTATGCGCGGGCCTGGTTCGTTCCGTTCGTGGCGCGGCTGCTGGAGAACGACCGGGACACGCTGCGGCTGCTGCGCACCAATCCGTTCCCCGATCTGCCGCCGGCCAGGATCAGGGCCCGGGTCTTCCGCTACCGCTTCACGACCTGGCGGGAGCTGCGGGAGACCGGAGCGTGGTGGCATCGCACCGAGGAGCGGGAGTTTCTGCCGCCGGTCGCGCGGTCAGCTCTGCGCGGAACGCGATGACCATGTCCCGGGCGTGGCGCAGCCCGATGCGGACGAAGTCCCGTTCCAGCGTGGCCAGTTCGCTCAGTGTCGCCTCCCGGTCGCGGCCCAGGCGGGCGCGGGACTTGGCCAGCCCGAGGCGGGAGAGCGCGACCCCGCGCGGCTCCTGCATCTCGCCGAACTCCTGCAGCGCGAGGGTGTAGGTGTCGCGCGCGGCCTCGTACCGGCCCGCTCGGTACAGGACGTTGCCGCGCATCTTGTGGTTGTAGGCGAGCGCCGACGCCAGGTCCATCGTGCGGCAGATGCCCTCCGCCTCGGACAGCAGCTCCAGCGCGCGGTCCGTCTCTCCCTGTACGGACAGCACGTCGGCTATCCCCCGCAGCGACCAGGCGCGGCCGCGGGCGTCCTCCCCGGCTTCGGCGATCCGGGCGGACTCCTCGAACAGCTCCAGGGCCTTGGCAAAGTCGCCGGTGTTGCGGTGCATCTGGGCTATGCCGGACATCGCCCAGACCATGTGCCGGGCCTCGCCGTGCGCCCGGCCCTGTTCGAGCAGCTGCTCGTGGAGCTCGGCGACCGCGGCGTAGTCGCCCTGTATGCGGCCGGTCTCGGCGAGGCCGGCGAGCGAGTAGCCGTGGGCGAGGCGGTCACCGCCGGTGTCGGCCAGGGAGACCGCGTGGGTGAGCAGCCGGCGGGCCAGCGGCAGGGTGCCGCACTGGCGGGCCAGGGTGCCGCCGCTCCACAGCGCCCAGGCCATGGCGCCCGCGTCACCGGCGGCGCGGGCGCTGCGGTAGCTCTCCCGCCAGGCGGCGCCGGCCTCCGTCACCCGGCCGAGGCGCCGGTTGGCCTCGGCGACCGCGAGCGCGGCCCGCGCCCGCTCCAGCGCGGTGTCCGCCCGGTCGTGTGCCCGGCTCGCCTTCGCCAGCACCTCCTCGTAGGAGGAGTTCACGCCCAGCGCCGAGCCCAGCTCGCCCTGGTACTCCGGGGCGAATGCCTTGCCGTACATAGATCCGTGGCCTCTCGATCATTTCCGTGCCTTGATCACGAAACTACGAGCGGCAGGGGGCCCGGCGAATCAGTCCGCGTATGGGTTGTGCCGTACGACTGGAGTGCTACGCGAAGGTTCATGGTCATCATGCGGATGTACGCGCTCATCAGGGTCGTAGGGCCGAGAGCCGGGCCTGAGCGGCTCCAGCACGGCGCAGGGCGGCCTCAGGGACGACTCAGGGGGCCGGCGCCGGAGAGGCTCCGCCATCGCGTTGCACATGCTGCACCCTGCGTTGCGGCTCTTGCCCGGGGTGGACGCGGCGGGCCACCCTGCTGCCATGACAGCAGCGGGTACGGGAGCGCGGTCCGGGGCCGGGGCGGACCGTCGGCGGTTTCTGCGGACCGTCGTGGCGGGACTGACCATGACGGCCGGGGTGGGGCTGCTGACGGCGGCGGACCACGGCCCCGCGCGGGCCCGGACCGGACGCCTCACGAGCCCGCCCGCGCGCCGCTCCCGTCCGCTGTACCTGGGGACCTACACCTCGAAGGACGGCGGCGGCACCGGCGTCGGACTCGCCGCATACGACACCACGACCGGGCGGATCACCGCCACCGGCGTGGTGGCCGGGGTCGCCGATCCGTCCTATCTCGCCCTCGCACCGGGCGGGCGCACCCTCTACGCCGTCGACGAGCGGGAGCGGGGCGGGGTGACCGCCCTCGCGCTGACGCCCGGCGGCCCGCCCCGGGTGCTGGGCACCCGGTCCACCGGCGGCGCCGGGCCCTGCCATCTGTCCGTGCACCCCGGCGGACGCTGGCTGCTCAGCGCCAACTACCTGTCCGGCAGCGTGGCCGTCCACCCGATCGACCGGGCCACCGGCGCCCTGGGCGAACGCACCGACCTCGTCACCCACTCCAGCCCGCCGCCCGGCCCCGGCCAGGACGGGCCGCACGCCCACCAGATCGTCACCACCCCCGACGGCCGGCATGTGCTGGCCGTCGACCTCGGCAACGACACCGTCTACACCTACCGGCTGGACGACTCGGCCGGGCGGCTCACCCAGGTGTCGTACGCGGCGCTGCGCCCCGGTGCCGGCCCCCGCCATCTGACCTTCCACCCCTCCGGCGGCTTCGCGTATCTGGCGAACGAGGTCGACAACACGGTGGTGGTCTGCGGCTATGAGCGCGAAAGCGGGCGGCTGACGCCCGGTGCGCCGCAGTCCACGGGGACCGGCCCGGGGACCAGTTACCCGGCGCAGCTGCTCGTCACCCGCAACGGCCGCTTCGCGTATCTCGCCAATCGCGGTCACAACAGCCTCACCCGCTACGCCGTGGAGGCCCGCGGGGCGCGGCTGCGGCTGCTGGACACCGTGCCGGTGGGCGGGGACTTCCCCCGGCAGATCGCGTTCTCGCCGGATGAGCGCTGGCTGTTCGCGGCGAACCAGAAGTCCGGTTCGGTGACGGTGTTCTCGGTGGACGGACGGACCGGGGCGCTCAAGAGCTCGGGGGAGCCGCTCGCGGCGCCGGTCCCGGTGTGTGTGCTGCCGCGGTGAGCCGGGCGGGCCGCTCCGGCCGAGGCGCCGCGACAACAGCCGGGCGGGGGCCTGCCGGTGAGTACCGGTCAGGGCGCCGGGCGGGGCTCAGCCGGCCAGGTACTGCCGCAGCAGATCGCTCAGTTCCCGCTCGAAGTCGTCGTAGCGGGCGCGGAGCCGGTCGCCCGGCCAGTCGGGCGGCAGCAGCGCGTCCGGCAGGAGCGGGTCGGCGAGGAGATGGCGCAGGGCGGCCGCCGCGACCGTGAAGCGCCCGGCGGGCGCCTCGGCGCGGTCCAGGGCGGACGTCAGGGCGCCGGCCCGCGCCGCCCAGCCGTCCAGGTCCCACAGGCGGGCGGCGAGCGCGGCCGGATCGTCGTCCGGAGTGCCGCTGAGCCAGGTGCACTGCTCGGTGACGACGGGCGGGCGGGCCCGGTCGAGGTTGGCGGGGCGCAGCCAGCTGCCCTCGCGGAGTTCGGCCAGCCGCAGCGCCGCCATCGCCTGGCGCAGTGCGGTGCGCTCGGCGGCCGGCCGGCCTTCCGGGGTGGTGACGACGGCGATCTCCCAGTCCCCGTGCCAGGCCCGGGTCCGGGGGGAGCGGCTCTCGTCCTGACGGGTCTGGCGCGCCAGCAGGCGGGCGGTCAGCTCGTAGGAGCCGTCGGTCTGCCGCAGGTCGCCGGCGGCCACCATGCGCGAGAGCGCGACCCGGACGGTGCCCTCGGCGATCCCGAAGAGTTCACCGACCCGTACCAGGGCGCGGACGGGCAGTCTCGGCGGATGGTGGCCGAGCAGGGTGCTCAGCACGATGGAGCGCGCGGTGAGGGGCCGCAGCGCGAGCGCGGCGGTGCCGTCGGGGTCGTGGTGGGTGCCGGGGTCGTTCATATGTGCAGGAAATTCTAGGGCGTGGAGCGGGGGCGATATTACGCTCTTCCCACGGCTGTTCTGTTTCTGTAACGTCGAGGGCATGACCGTCACCCATGAAGTCGTGAACCAGGCCCCGCCGCTGACCGGGTTCAGCACGGCGGACGAGCCGGCCCTGCTGGAGGCGCTGCGCCGGGACGGCGCCGAGTGGGGCGTGCCGGAGGTGGCCGAGCTCGGCGCGCTGGCCGGTTCGGCGGCGGTGCAGGACCAGGCCCGCTGGGCGGAGCAGCAGCCGCCCCGGTTGCACACCCACGACCGGTTCGGGCACCGCGTCGACGAGGTGGAGTTCCATCCGGCCTGGCATCAGCTGATGACCGTCGCAGTGGAGCACGGGCTGCACGCGGCGCCGTGGACCGACGACCGCGCCGGGGCGCATCTGGTGCGGGCCGCGAAGTTCTACGTCTGGTCGCAGGCCGAGCCGGGCCACGGCTGCCCGGTCTCGATGACCTACGCCGCCGTCCCCGCGCTGCGCGCCGCCCCGGACCTGGCCGCGCGGTACGAGCCGCTGCTGGCGTCCCGTACCTACGACTTCGGGCTGCGGGCGCCGCTGACCAAGTCGGGTCTGATCGCGGGCATGTCGATGACGGAGAAGCAGGGCGGCTCCGACGTACGGGCCAACACCACGCGTGCGGTGCCGGCCGGCGACGGCACGTACCGCATCACCGGCCACAAGTGGTTCACCTCCGCCCCGATGAGCGATGTGTTCCTGGCGCTGGCGCAGACCGAGGAGGGGCTGAGCTGCTTTCTGCTGCCGCGGGTGCTGCCGGACGGCACGCTCAACGGGATGCGGCTGATGCGTCTGAAGGACAAGCTGGGCAATCGCTCCAACGCGTCCTGTGAGATCGAGTACGACGAGGCGGTGGCCTGGCCGGTCGGTGAGCCGGGTCGCGGGGTGCGCACCATCGTCGAGATGGTGAACATGACCCGGTTGGACTGTGTGCTGGGGTCGGCGGCCGGGATGCGGGCGGGGCTGCGGCAGGCGCTGCACCACACCGCCCA
The DNA here is from genome assembly GCF_055576575.1 of Streptomyces sp. NPDC033270. Classification (NCBI taxonomy): domain Bacteria; kingdom Bacillati; phylum Actinomycetota; class Actinomycetes; order Kitasatosporales; family Streptomycetaceae; genus Streptomyces; species Streptomyces sp. NPDC033270. The sequence goes on along the minus strand of NZ_JBVIRA010000009.1, from coordinate 19,283 downwards.
TCGGCGGGCGTTCGGGCGGGAGTTGGACCGGCAGCCGCTGATGCGCTCGGTGCTGGCGGATCTGGCGGTGGAGTCGGAGGCGGCGACGCTGCTGGGCCTGCGGCTGGCCGCGGCGGTGGACCGGTCGCAGGCCGGGGACGCCGGCGAGTCGGCGCTGCGGCGGCTGGCGCTGGCGGCCGGCAAGTACTGGGTGTGCAAGCGGGGCAGCGGCCATGCGGCGGAGGCGCTGGAGTGCCTGGGCGGCAACGGCTATGTCGAGGACTCGGGCATGCCGCGGCTGTACCGGGAGGCGCCCCTGCTGTCGATCTGGGAGGGCTCGGGCAATGTCGCGGCGCTCGACGTGCTGCGGGCACTGGGCAAGGAGCCGGCCGCGCTCGATGCGTTCTTCGCCGAGGTGGAGACGGCCGCGGGCGCCGACCGGCGGCTGGACGCGGCGGTGGCCGGGGTGCGCAAGATGCTCGGCGGCCTGGCCTCTCCGGAGCGTGCGCAGCTGATGGCGCGGTCGCTGGCGGAGCGGATGGCGCTGGTGCTGCAGGCCTCGCTGCTGGTGCGGCACAGCCACCCGGCGCTCGCCGACGCGTTCTGCGCCTCCCGGCTCGACGGGGAGTGGGGCAACGCCTACGGCACCCTGCCGGCCGGGGTCGATCTGACGGCGATCCTGGAACGCGTCCGGCCGTCGGCGCCGGGCGCATCCGGGGGCGCGGCCTGATGTCGGTACGGATCGAGCGGGCCGGGCCGGTGACGACGGTGGTGCTGTCCAGGCCCGCGTCCCGCAACGCCGTGGACGGCCCGACGGCACGCCAACTGGCCGATGCCTTCCGGGAGTTCGACGACGACGACGCGGCGCGGGTGGCCGTGCTGTGGGGCGAGGGCGGGACGTTCTGCTCCGGCGCCGGCCTCAAGGCGATGGGCACCGAGCGCGGCAACCGCGTCGCCCCGGACGGCGACGGGCCGATGGGACCGACCCGGATGCGGCTGGGCAAGCCGGTGATCGCGGCGGTGGCCGGTCATGCGGTGGCCGGCGGGCTGGAGCTGGCGCTGTGGTGCGATCTGCGGGTGGCGGAGCAGGACGCGGTCCTCGGGGTGTTCTGCCGGCGGTGGGGGGTGCCGCTGATCGACGGCGGTACGGTGCGGCTGCCGCGGCTGATCGGTGCGAGCCGGGCGATGGACCTGGTTCTGACGGGGCGCCCGGTCCCGGCGGCGGAGGCGCTGGACATCGGGCTGGTCCACCGGGTGGTGCCGACCGGGACGGCGCGCGCCGAGGCGGAGCTGCTGGCGGCGGAGATCGCCCGTTTCCCGCAGGCGTGTCTGCGCAGCGACCGGGCCGCCCTGCTGGACCAGGAGGGCCGGGACGAGGCGGCCGCGCTGGCCGCGGAACTCCGGTACGGGCAGACGGTGCTGACCGAGGCGATGACGGGCGCGGCGCGCTTCGCGGCGGGCGCGGGGCGGCACGGGGAGCCGGACCGGCAATAGGGCCGGCCCGACGGGTCGGGGTCGGACAGGCCCTGGCACCGAAGCGGTCACCGTGTCCCCGGAGTGACACCATGCGCCCCATGAGCGATGTGAACTACCCCGAGGCGGGCGGCACCCGGCGCACCCCGCTGCCGCCCGGCTACCACCACCTCCACGAGGAGCTGCCGATCGGCCGCGGCCTCGAGGTGCTGACCGCGGCGGGCGAGGCGATCACCACCTTCCGGCTGCACCGCGCGGCGGGCACCGGCATCCGCGCCGACGCCCCGCGGGCCGCGCCGGGGGTCGCCGTCGAGGTCTCGTTGGGCATCGGCCCGCTGCGGCTGCGGGCCCCGTGCCGGGTGGTGTGGACGGTGGCCGACGAGGGCCGCGTCGGCTTCGCCTACGGCACACGCGACGGGCACCCCGAGTGCGGCGAGGAGGCGTTCGTGGTCGAGCTGCGGGCGGACGGCTCGGTGTGGTTCACCGTGACCGCCTTCAGCCGCCCGGCCCGCGCCGTCACCCGTCTCGCGGGCCCCCTGGTCCCCGTCTTCCAGCGGCTGTACATCCGCCGTCTCGGCCGCACTCTGCGCCGGCTGGCGAACCGCTGAGCCACGCCCCGACGGCGGGCCGGCACCCCCTCGGCCCGGCGCTTTTCTCACGCCCTGACGCCGCGCGGAGACGCGTAGTTACCGACGCGTAGCAATGTCGCCGCTGATCGCCATACGTCCACTTGCGCTTCATCTTTTCGTCACCACCTCCCCTGGCGACCGTGAGAGAAATCCAGCCATGTGTGACGATGAACTGATCCCGCCGCAGGCGGACATGACCGAGCGGGAGTGGCTGCGGGCCGGCTCGGACGCAGCGGCCGGGGCGCCCCCGATGCCCACGACGGGGCGCGTTCCGCAGTGGGTGAACCGGCGGACGCTGCTGGGTGGCGCGATGGCCGGTGCGGCGCTGGCGGTGCTGCCCTCGCAGGCGCAGTCCCCCGCCTCGGCCGCGACCCGCCCGGGCACCCCGGGGGCCTTTCCGTTCCCCGAGCACCCCAACGGCAAGGGCGAATTCGCCATCCTGGTCACCGGTGACGCCGGCACGGGCGACGAGGCGCAGTACGCGGTGGCGGCCGCGGCGCGGGATGTCTGCCGGACCGAGCGGGTGGGTCTCGCGGTCGGCCTCGGCGACAACATCTACGAGAACGGCCCGGAGTCCGCCGACGACTCCGAGTTCCAGGACAAGTTCGAAAAGCCCAACAGCGGCATCGACGTGCCCTGGCTGATGGTGCTGGGCAACCACGACTGCTCGGGGCTGATACCCGGCAGCGGCGGCGACCCCTCGCGCGGTGACCGCGAGGTCGCGTACGCCAAGACCTCCAAGCGCTGGTACATGCCCAGCCGTTACTACAGCGTCCCGCTGCCGGCGGCCGACCCCTTGGTGGAGTTCTTCGCCATCGACACGATCCCGTGGTCGTCCTATGTCGCCCAGCTCGACCCGTACTACCGCTGGGACGGGCCGTACATGCGCGAGCAGCAGCGTTGGCTGGACGGTGCGCTGAAGGCGTCGCGGGCCCGTTGGAAGGTCGTCATCGGCCACCACCCGTACCTCAACAACGGCAAGCACGGCAGCGCCGGTTCCTACGACGGGTTCGAGATCGGGAACTACACCAGCGGCGTCCATCTCAAGGACATGTACGAGAAGGTGGTGTGCGGGCGGGCCGATCTGATCCTCTCCGGTCACGATCACACGCTGCAGATCCTGGAGCCCACGGCGCGGACCGGCGGCACCCGACAGGTCGTCTGCGGGGCATCGGCCAAGACGGAGGACGGCACGGCGCACTTCGGGCACCCGGCCGCCTGGCAGAACTTCTCCGACAACGGGTTCATGGTGCTGAAGGTGTCCGGCGCCCGGCTGACCATCGACGCGTACACCGTCGACGTGGCGACGCGGACGGCGACGCTGCGGCACCGGACGCGGCAGACCGCGCCGGTCGCGGCGGCGCGGGCGCACGCCTGACGAGGTGGGCCGTCCTGGTGCGCGCTCGCCCAGGACGGCCCGCCCCGCTCGCCTCACTGCGGATAGCCCACCAGGTTGGCGACGTTGTGCTGGGCGTCCGAGGGGCCACCCGCCCCGTTGACGACGTGGTGGATCGTGCCGGTGCCGCCGAGCGAGACCGTCACCATGTCGTGGAGGCGGACGCCGGGGGTGTCAGGCACCTCGAAGGCGTGCTCGGCGGCGACGTCGCGGTTGACGTTGAAGAAGCAGTAGCTGCCGAGACCCCACGCCTGGTGGCTCTTCACCCCGTCACCGACCTTGTAGGCGGCGTAGCCCTGGGTGCCGCCGTTCATCCAGGAGCCCTGGTCCGGCGGGTCGTAGGGCATCTCGTTCTGGTAGAAGTACGTCCGGCCGCGCTCGCCGTTCCAGACCGTCTGGTGCTGCTGGTAGTGCTCGACGAACAGGCCGTACATGGTGACGTCGTCGCCGTTGACGGTCAGGCCGTTGGCGGCGGTGTTGGTGTTCCAGCCGACGCCCTCGCCGTGGTCGGCGCGCCAGATCCACAGATGGTCGCCGATGACGTGGGAGCTGTTGACGACCAGGCTTCTGGCGGCCTTGCCGGGGCCGGCGCCGCCGACGCGGAAGAACACGTCGTGCAGCGAGGTCGGGTCCTCGGCGTGGCTCGCCGAGGAGTTCTGCGGGCCGACCTCCATCAGGGCCGGCGAGCTGGTGGTGCCCGCGTCGATCAGCAGTCCGGCGATCCGGACGCCGTCGACGTCGGCTACGGACACCGCCGTGACGCCGTGGTCGGGGATCAGGGTGGCCAGGCCCAGGCCGAGCACCACGGTGTCCGGCCTGGTGATCCGCAGGGTCCGGTCGAGGTGGTAGACACCGGGCGTGACCAGCAGGTGCTTGCCGGCGTCCAGGGCCGTGTCGATCTGCTCCGCGCTCGCCCCCGGCTTGACGACGAAGAAGTCGCCCAGCGGCAGTGAGCCGCCCCGCGGGTCGCCCGAGGACCAGCTGGTGCCCTGGGAGTCCTTGCGCAGGGCCGGTACGAACACCCGGTAGTCGCCGGCGTCGTCGACGTACAGGAAGGGCTTCTCGCGGGAGACGGGGGTGGTGTCGACGCGGGTGTAGGGCGGGGCGGGGAAGTCTCCGGCCGGGGCGTTCTTCGCGCCGACGAAGACCATGTTCCAGTTGGCGCCGCTCCAGCCGCCCCATTCGGTGTTGCGCGACAGCCACTGCTGCTGGGAGCCGGAGCGGACCTGACCGTCGACCTTGGTGTCGGCCAGCAGCCCGCCGCTGGACCAGCCGCCGTCGTCGAGCTGCAGATCGCCCTTGAGGTGCATCCGGCGGTACGGCGCCGCCTGCGAGACCGCCCAGCGGTCGGCGCCACCGGACGGGTTGACGGCCAGGTTCTCCGCCGACCGCCAGAAGTTCTGGGTGGCGTTGCCGTCGAACCAGTCGGCCTCGGCGTGCACCGCGCCGTTGACGGTGGTGTCGTCCGGCGAGCGGCCGAGGCCGGCGATCTGGGTGTAGAAGCCGATGTTGGCGTCGATGTCGTACGAGCCCGGCTTGAACAGCAGCGCATGCCGCGCCGTGCCGAACTGGTTCTTCTCCTGCTCCTTGAAGACGTCGTCGACGGCGCTCTGGATCTGGCCCTTGGGCGTCGAGGGGTCGAAGATCTGCACGTTCGGGCCGAGGTCGGGATCGGCCGCGGCGGCGTCGGCCCGTGGGAGCGAGAGGGTGGCGGCGCAGGCCGCGAGGGCGACGGCGAGGAGGGTGGCGCGGCGTGGCAGCCGCGCTCTGCGGTGCCCGCGGGTGCTGGCGGGTGTCATCTGTGGGGGTCTCCTACCAGGTGAAGGTGGCCGGGGCGCCGGCCGGGAGGTGGCAACCGAGGCGTTGCCCGGCCCCGTTGGGGTCGGGGGCGGTGGCAGTGGTGTCGCAGCCCGCTGTGCGGTCCGCCCTCCTGTGACGAGGGCAGGCGGGCGCGTACGCCTCAGCTCCGCCCTGCGGACCGGTGTGGACACGGTCCCGCTGCTGTTTGTGGCCGGTGTGGACACGGCCGACGGCTCGGCATCATGTTTCGGGACTTGAACATGCCACGTCAAGACTCCTGCACGGGTGAGGTGTTGGCGCGACCGGATTCCACCGTGTGCGTTCACTGCCTGAACGCATGCGGTGCCCGGGTGGCGTACCGCGACATGCGGCGTCCCCGACCCGCGCCTAAGGTGTTCGCATGGCCGCGTTCCGGTGGGTATCGGCCCCGGTCAACGACGACCCGCGGCCGAGGGCACGGGAGGCGTCCGCCGCGTCGCCGCCGGCCCGCGCCCGGACGCGCCGCCGCCTTCAAGGTGTGGGCCCGCCGTGCCCGAGCTCCAGGACTCCGCGGCGCGGCACCCCATGACCGGCCCGGCCCCCGCGGGACCGTCCCCCGATCCGTCCGACCAGGGCCATGACCCCCGCTCCGGCCGGGACCGGCCCCGGGCCCAGGAGGACGTGCCCGGGGTCTCCCACCATGAGCCCATCGGGCTGCGCGAACGGCTCTCGCTCAACCGGACGGGCACCTTCGACTGGGACCTGGACCGCGGGCGCATGGCCTTGGACCCCGGCGCCCTGGAGGTCTTCGACCTGCGCCCCGACGAGTACGACGGCGCGCCGATGTCCCTGATCTCACGGGTACCGCCGGAGGAGGGCCTGCGGCTGGACGAGGCGCTCTCCCAGGCCCTGCAGGACGGCCGGCCGTCGTACGGCGCGTACTTCCGCGTCCACTGCCGCGACGGAAGCCGCCGCTGGACGCACTCCCAGGGGCGGATCCTGCACGACGCGGACGGGATGCCGTACCGGGTCGTCGGCATCGTCCGGGAGGCGACCGGCGAACTGGCGGACTCCGCGCTGCTGCGCTCGCTCCAGCAGGACCGGCAGCGGCAGACCGTGATGGTGCAGCAGACCACCGCCGCGCTGGCCCGTGCGCTGTCCGTCCAGGACGTCACACGGGTGCTCGGCGGTACCGGCGGAGCGCGGCGTTTCGGCGCCGACGGGCTGGTCCTCGGGCTCGTCGACAACGACCGGTTCAAGGTCATCGCCACCGCCGGGCTGGCGGGCGAGGTGCCCGAGGAGATGGTGACCTCGCGGCTGGACGACACCCTCCCGCTGGCCGACGCGGCGTGCTCGCGGCGGCCCGCCTTCCTCAGCACCCGTGGCGAGCTGATCGCCCGCTACCCGCGGCTGCGCCCGTACACCGGCCTGCTGCCGACCGGCAGCGCGGCGTTCCTGCCCCTGGTCGCACAGGACACCGTGATCGGGGCACTGGGGCTGTTCAACGCCGAGCCGGCCGTGCAGTCGCCGGAGGCCAGGAACCTGGCGCTGGCGCTGGCCGGGGTGGTGGCGCAGTCGGTGCAGCGGGCGACGCTCTTCGACCAGGAGCGCGAGTTCGCCACCGGGCTGCAGGAGACGATGCTGCCGCGCCGGCTGCCGGCCATCGCGGGTGGCGCGGTCACCGTGCGCTACCACCCCGCGAGCGTCGGCCGGGACGTGGGCGGCGACTGGTACGACGTGATCGCGCTGCCCCAGGGGAGGACCGGCCTGGTGGTCGGTGATGTGCAGGGCCATGACACCCATGCGGCCGCCGTCATGGGCCAGCTGCGGATCGCCCTGCGGGCGTACGCCGGCGAGGGGCACACGCCGGAGACCGTGCTGGTGCGGGCCTCCCGCTTCCTGGCCGAGCTGGACACCGAGCGCTTCGCGACCTGTACCTACGTCCAGGCCGACCTGCAGTCCGGGGCGCTGCACGTGGCGCGGGCCGGCCATCTCGGACCGCTGATCAGCAACAGCTCCCGGCACATCGACTGGCCCGAGGTCTGCGGCGGGCTGCCGCTGGGCCTGGCCACCGCCTTCGGGCACGACCACTTCCCCGAGACCCAGCTGTTCCTGGAGCCGGGTTCGACGCTGCTGCTGTGCACCGACGGCCTGGTCGAACAGCCCGGCCAGGACATCTGCGCGGGCATCGACGCGCTCTCCGCGGCGGTCCGCGACGGCCCCGCGGACCTGGAGGCGCTCGCCGACCGGCTCTCGGACCGCCTGTGGGCCGACCCCGGCTCCGAGGACGACATGGCCCTCCTGCTGCTGCACCGGCTGCCCGGCCCCGGCGGCGCCGACGCCACCCCGCGGCTACGGCTGCATGTGCACCAGGCCGACCCGCAGGGCGCCGCGGAGGTCCGCTCGGCGCTGCGCCGCACGCTGGACCAGTGGCGGGCGGGCAGCGTCCTGCACAACGTCGAGGTCGCCGCCTCCGAGCTGATCGCCAACGCCCTGACCCACACCGAGAGCGGCGCCCTGGTCTCCGTGCAGCTGCTGCCCGGCGCCCCGCGCCGGATCCGGCTGGAGGTCGAGGACCGCTCCAGCCGCTGGCCGCGCCGCCGCAGCCCCGGCGAGACCGCGACCTCCGGCCGCGGGCTGATGCTGGTCGAGGCCCTGGCGGACCGCTGGGGCGCGGAGCCGCGCGGCGCGGGCAAGGCGCTGTGGTGCGAGTTCGTCGTGCCGGACGGGCAGTACGGGCCGGACGCGGCGCGGTAGCACCACCCCGTCCGACGGCACCCGCACCGCCCGGCCGCCGCTGGTCCTCCGGCCGGCTCAGTCCTCCGGCCCGTACCACAGCGTGGTCATGTTGCAGAACTCCCGAATGCCGTGCCCGGAGAGCTCCCGGCCGTAGCCGGAGCGCTTGGCCCCGCCGAAGGGCAGGCCCGGGTGGGAGGCGGTCATACCGTTGAAGAAGACACCACCGGCCTGCAAGTCCCTTGCCAGCCTCTCCTGTTCACCGGGGTCACGGGTCCAGGCATTGGAACTCAGGCCGAACGGTACGTCGTTGGCGAGCCGCACCGCCTCGTCCAGGTCGGCGACGCGGTAGAGCGTGGCGACCGGGCCGAACGCCTCCTCGCGATGGATGCGCATGCCAGGGGTGACACCGGCGACCACGGTCGGCTCGTAGAACCATCCGGCGCGGTGCTCGGGCGGCCGGCGGCCGCCGCACAGTGCCCTCGCGCCCTGGTGGACCGCGTCGTCGACGAGCTCCTCCAGGTCCGAGCGGCCCTGCTCACTGGAGAGCGGCCCGACCTCGGTGTGCTCGTCCATCGGGTCGCCGACGGTCAGCGCCGCCATCCGGTCGGTGAACCGCTCGGCGAAGGCGTCGTAGACGTCGTCGTGCACGATGAACCGCTTGGCCGCGATGCACGACTGCCCGTTGTTCTGCACCCGCGCGGTGACCCCGACGCGGACCGCCTTGTCGAGGTCGGCGGAGGGCAGTACGACGAACGGGTCGCTGCCGCCGAGTTCGAGGACGGTCTTCTTGACCTCGTCACCCGCGATCGAGGCGACCGAGCGGCCGGCGGGCTCGCTGCCGGTCAGCGTCGCCGCCGCGACCCGCGGGTCGCGCAGGACGTCCTCGACCGCGCCGGATCCGATCAGCAGGGTCTGGAAACAGCCCTCCGGGTAGCCGGCGCGCCGGAACAGCTCCTCGATGTAGAGCGCGGTCTGCGGGACGTTCGAGGCGTGCTTGAGCAGTCCGGTGTTGCCCGCCATCAGCGCCGGCGCGGCGAACCGTACGACCTGCCAGAGCGGGAAGTTCCAGGGCATCACCGCGAGGACGGTGCCCAGCGGGCGGTAGCGGACCACCGCGCGCACCGCGCCGGAATCGCGCACGTCGGCCGGGTCGGGGTCCTCGTCGGCCAGCAGCTGCTCGGCGTGGTGGGCGTACCACCGCATGGTCTTGGCGCACTTCGCGGCCTCCGCGCGGGCCTGTACCAGCGGTTTGCCCATCTCGGTGGTCATGGTGCGGGCGATGCCGTCCTGGTCGGCGTCGAGCAGATCGGCGGCCTTGAGCAGCAGCTCCGCCCGGCGCGCGAAGCTCGTGGTGCGGTGCTCCTGGAAGGCCTGTTCCGCCCTGACCAGGTGGTCTTCGATCTCGCCCGCGTTCAGCGCGTCAAAGGTCTTCAGGGTCTCGCCGGTGGCCGGGTTGACCGTGGCGATGGCCATGATCAGCACCTCCTAGGAGAGCGGTGAGGGGGACGGAGAGGGGTCCGGGACGGGATCCGGTCCGGGCGGACGGGGGATCGGCTCCGGCTCCGGCGGTATCGGTTCAGGTGGCGCAGGCGGGACCGGCGGGCCGGGAAGGGGTTCCGGGACGGGGCTCGGGGACGGACCTCCCGGGTCCGGGGGCGTCGGCTGCGGTTCGCGGTCGAGCGTGCGCTCACCGCGAGACAGTGGGTGAGGATGCGGTTGCCGCTGCACGGCGGGCCTCCAAACGACGGCTGGTGGCACATGTGCACATGTGCCCCCGTACCCGAGTTTGGCTTGTGTATGGCGTCGTCGCGATCCCGCTGCGCTTGGGGCTGCTTCCCACGTTGTCGGCTGCGCCTTGCTGCTTCCCACGTTGTCGGCTTTCCCGCCGTGGGGGTTTCGCTTTTTTCGCCTGCGGCGGGCTGGTGCCGCTGCGCGGGGCGTTTACGGCAGCGGGTGCGCCCCTCCGGACTCCGTCCTGCGGTCCACCCCCTCCCGTGAGTGGGGGGAAGGAGACCGGTGGGCCTGAACGTCAGCGTTCGTGTACCGGTAGTCGACGGACGGGGCCCGCCCCCACCGGCCTGTTCACCATCCACCCACGGGAGGGGACAGACCGTAGGACGAAGTCCGTAGGGCTGTCACCGCACCCGACAACCCACGCCCGCCGCAGGCGCAACGGCGAGACGGCACGCACGGGGCCGCACCCGACAAACAACCGCCCGCCGCAGGCGACACGGCGCGAAAGCCAGACAAGTCGGCGGCAGCAAAGCGCAGCGGAGGGGCCGCAGGCGACACGGCGAAAAACCACCACGGCGGGACAGCCGAACGATCACAGAAAGTGACATGCCGCCCTATGCCCGGCCGAACCCGGTTCGGCCGGAGGTGGCTCTGTGGTCGCGCAGACGGCCCTCGCCAGGGGGCAGCGCGTACGGAAGCGGCAGCCGGAGGGCGGGGCGGCGGCCGAAGGTGTCTCGCCGGCGAGCGGGGCCTCGCCGGCGCGTAGCAGGCCTTGCGTGTACGGATGCAGCGGATGGGTGAAGACCCGCTCCGCGGGGCCGGTCTCGACGAGTTTGCCGAGGTACATCACGCCGACCGAGTCCGCGAGGTGCCGCACCACCGCCAGGTCGTGCGAGATGAAGAGGTAGCTCAGCCCCTTCTCGCGCTGCAGCTCCCGCATGAGCTGGAGGATCTGCGCCTGGACGGAGACGTCGAGCGCGGAGACCGGCTCGTCGGCGACCACCAGCGAGGGGGCCAGGGCGAGGGCACGGGCCAGGCCCAGGCGCTGGCGCTGGCCGCCGGAGAACTCGTGCGGGTAGCGGTCCACCGCGCCGCGGGGCAGCCCGACGTCGTCCAGCAGCCCGGCGATCCGCCGCCGCTGCTCCGCCCGGTCGCCGATGCGCTGGATGACCAGCGGTTCGCGCAGCACGGCGCCCACCCGCATCCGGGGGTCCATGGAGGTGGCGGAGTCCTGGAACATCAGCTGGACGTCGCGCCGGTGGGCGCGCAGTTCCCGTTTGGTGAGGCCGGCGAGGTCGCGGCCGGCGAAGTGGACGGCGCCGCCGCTGGGCGCCTCCAAGCCGACGGCCATCCGGCCCAGGGTGGACTTTCCGCAGCCGGACTCCCCCACGATGCCGAAGGTCTCGCCGCGCCGGACGGTGAGCGAGACGCCGGCCACCGCGCTGACCTCGGCGGCCTGCCGGGTGCCCGGCCTTCGGCGGGCGAAGGGGCCGCCGTGCAGCCGGTAGCTCTTGCTGACGTCGGCGAGCCGCAGCAGGAGTTCCTCCGTACGCACCGGGGGTGCGGCCGGCGCGCGGAGGGTGGCCGTGGCCGGAGGGCGGGAGGGGGCCGCGGAGGCCGGGCCGGTGCCGGGGGCCGGTGCGGCGGGGTGGAAGCAGGCGAAGGCGTGGGCGGTGGCGGCGGGCGCGGTGGCGTGCAGGTCGTCGGTGAGTTCCGGCTCGGCGGCGCGGCACAGGTCGGTGGCGTCACCGCAGCGCGGGGCGAAGCGGCAGCCGGTGGGGCGGGTGAGCAGGGACGGCGGCAGGCCGGGGATGCCGGCCGGCGGCCGGGCGGTGGCGAGGGCGCGTTCGGGGAGCGCGGCGAGGAGGGCCTGGGTGTAGCGGTGCCGTGGGGTGGCGAACAGCGGCCGCACCGGGGCGCGTTCGACGATCCGGCCGCCGTACATCACCGCGACCCGGTCGACCCGGCGTGCGACCACTCCCAGGTCGTGGGTGACCAGGATCATCGCCATGCCGAGGCGGGCGCGCAGTTCGTCGACGAGTTCGAGGATCTGGTGCTGGGTGGCGACGTCGAGGGCGGTGGTCGGCTCGTCGGCGATCAGCAGCCGGGGTTCGCAGACCAGCGCCATGGCGATCGCGACGCGCTGCCGCATCCCACCGCTGAGCTGGTGCGGATAGCTCCTCAGCCGCTCGGCGGGGCGCGGCATCCCGACCAGCCGCAGGGTCTCCTCCGCCTTCGCCCGGGCCTCGGCCCGACTCAGCTTCCGGTGCAGCAGCAGGGGTTCGGCTACCTGGGCGCCGATGGTCAGGGTGGGGTTGAGCGAGGTCATCGGGTCCTGGAAGACCATGCCGACGGTGTTGCCGCGGACGTTGCGCAGGACGGGCTCGGGGGCGGCCGCGAGATCGGTGCCGTCACACAGGATCCGGCCGCCGGTGACCCGGCCTCCGGGCGGCAGCAGGCCGAGGACGGCCAGCGCGGTCATGGTCTTGCCACAGCCGGATTCGCCGACGATGCCGAGCGATTCGCCGGGCGCGAGGTCGAGGTCGATGCCGTCGAGGGCGTGCACGGTGCGACCGCGGCCGGCGATCTCGACGCGCAGGTCCTCGATCCGCAGGAGCGGGTCGGTCATGGTGCGGGTCCTTCCTTCCGGCAGCGCGTCAGTTCTTCACAAGGCGTACGTCGAAGGCGTCGCGCAGACCGTCCCCGAGGAAGTTGAAGGCGGCGACGACCAGCACGATCGCCAGGCCTGGCGGGAAGATCAGCCACCAGTAGCCGACCTGGGTGTAGGTGATGCCGGCGGAGAGCAGCGAGCCCCAGTCGGCGGCGGGCGGCGGGATGGACAGGCCGAGGAAGGAGAGGTAGGCGACGTAGAGGATGGCGTCGGCCACCTGGAAGGTGGCGTTGACGATGACGGTGCCGACGGCGTTGGGGAGGATGTGCCGGCAGACGGCCCGCCCTCCGCCGCCGCCCATCAGCCGCATGGCGTGGACGTAGTCCCGGCTGCGCAGCGCCAGCGCCTCGCCGCGGATGAGGCGGGCCGGGGAGAGCCAGGCGACGGAGGCGATGATCAGGATGAGGACGGGCTTGCTGGGGGTGACGATCGCCGCGACCACGACGAGCAGGAAGAGCGCCGGAATGGCGAGCGCGGCGTCGGTGATCCGCATCATCGCGGCGTCCGCCCAGCCGCCGCAGTAGCCGGCGACCGCGCCGTAGACCGTGCCGAAGAGGGTGGCCAGCAGCCCTGCCGCCAGGCCGACTTCGAGGGAGGTGCGGCCGCCGTACATCAGCCGACCGAGCAGGTCGTAGCCCAGGTCGGTGGTGCCCAGCGGGTGTCCGGCGCCGGGGGCGCGGTTGGCCTGGGAGAGGTCGGTGTGGATCTGGTCGGTGGGGTGGATCAGCGGCCCGAGGAAGCAGAAGGCGAGCAGGGCGAGGAGGAGCAGGGCACCGGTGAGGGCGAGCTTGTTGCGGGCGAAGACGGCGAGCGTGCGGCGGGCGAGACCGGGGGTGGCCGCGTCCGGCCCGGTGTCGAGGGCGGTGGGCGTCACGGCACGCTCCTGATGCGCGGGTCGAGGACGGCGTAGGCGAGGTCGGTGAGCAGCGAGCCGAGGACGGTGGCGACGCCGACGACGAGGGTGACGCCGAGCAGCACGGGGAAGTCGGAGCTCTGGGCCGCGTTCCAGAACAGCAGCCCCATTCCCGGGTAGTTGAACATCGACTCGACGACGAGGGTGCCGCTGAAGAGGGTGGGGAGGTGGAGGCCGAGGAGGGTGGCCAGCGGGATGAGCGCGTTGCGCAGGACGTGCCGGGCCATGATGCGGGCGCCGGACTGGCCCTTGGCGCGCGCGGTGCGGACGTAGTCCTCGGCGAGGTTGTCGAGGACGGCCGAGCGCATATAGCGGCTGAAGGCGGCGATGATGCCCAGCGCGGTGGTCGCGACGGGGAGCACGAGGGCCGGTGCGTCGGCGAGGATGCCGCCGACGGTGTCGGCCTGCGGCGCCTCGGCGGGCAGCAGTCGCAGCTGCTGGCTGAAGACGAGGATGAGGACCAGGCCGAGGAAGAACACGGGGGTGGCGTAGGCGAGGAAGGCCGCGCCGGTCAGGACGTAGTCGGCGGCCCTGCCGCGCCGTACGGCCTGGAGGATGCCGAGGGGGACGGCGAGGATCGCGGCCAGGGCGAGGGACAGCCCCGCCAGCAGGGCGGTCTTGGGCAGGCGCTCGCTCAGCAGGGAGGCGACGCTCTGGTTGAGCTTGTAGGACTCGCCGAGGTCGCCGGTGAGCAGCCGGCCGAGGTAGATCACATACTGCTCGGGCAGCGAACGGTCGTACCCCTGCTGGTGGTTGAAGTGCGCGACGGCCTCCGGAGTGGCCTGCACGCCGAGGATGGCGCGGGCCGGGCCGCCGGGCAGCAGATGCAGCAGGACGAAGACGATGACGGAGACCAGCAGCAGCACGACGAGGGCCTGCCCGAGGCGCTTGACGAGGAAGCCGGTCATCCGGCGGCACCGCCCTTCTTCACGAAGTACCAGTTCTGCGGTGCGAGGGAGAGCGTCGGGTTCTGGTCGACGCCTCGTAGGTCGTTGCGGATGGCGGAGACCTGGTAGGCGGGGTTGGGGGCCCACAGGACCGGGAGCCGGCGGGCCACCGTGCGGCCGTAGTCGCGCATCGCCGCCCGGTCGGCGGAGTACTCGGTGGCCCGGATCAGCCGGTCGGTCTCCGCGTCGGACCAACTGCCCATGTTGGAGGGCGCGTTGCTGGCGAAGATCTTCTCTCCGCTGGGGTCGGGCGGGAAGTACCAGCTGCCCTGGGTGCCGAAGAAGCCGAGCTGCCACTGCGCGCAGAGCGGCTCGTCCGTCGTGCAGGGGACGGTGGTGCCCAGGACGGTGTTCAGCGGCTGCTGCCGGATGTCGAGGGCGACGCCCGCCTTGCCGAACTCGGACTTGATGGCCTGCATGGTGTTGGAGGTCTCGGTCGAGCCGGACTGGGAGAGCAGCGAGAGCCGCAGCTCCTGGCCGCGCTCGACGCCCGCGCCGCAGGTGTGCGCGCCCCGTCCGGGCCGTACGCAGCGCAGCGTGCCGTCCCTGGCGGCCCAGCCGTGGCCGGCCAGTAGCGCCTTCGCCCGCCGTGGGGCGTACGGATAGGGGTCGCGCTCCAGGAGGCCGGCGGGGACCGGGCCGAGGGTGGGCGCGGCGCTGCCGTGCCAGATCACCCGGGAGATCGACTTCTGGTCGATGAGGTGCTGGAGCGCCTGGCGCAGATAGGCCTGCCGCAGCAGCGGTCCGGCCGTGGGGTGGTGGAAGTTGAGGACGATATAGGTGACCGACCAGCCCTCCCACGGGTCGATGCGATAGCCCATCTTCTTGAATTGCGCCGACTGCGCCATGACGGACGGCGGAAGGTAGCCGTAGTCGACACCACCGGCGCGCAGCACGTTGAATTCGGAGTCCGCGGTGGTGAAGGGCTTGAGGATCACCCGGTCGAGATGTGGCCGGTCCGGCCCTCGGTAGTGGCCGTTGGGGACCAGGGAGACCTGCCCGGAGGTGGTCCATTTCTCGATCCGCCAGGGCCCGTTGACCGTCTTCCACAGCGGATCGGTGGCGAACCGGGAGAACTGTCTGGCGTGTCGCATCAGCCGGGCGAAGGCCCGCTTCGGGTCCTCGTGGCGGGGGTTCCAGGCGTGTTCGGGAAGGGCGACGAAGTCCTGGAGTTCATTGGCGGTGAACCACGCCGGGTTGTAGGCGCGATCCAGTCGGAGCCGGAAGGTGCGGTCGTCGACGAGCTCGAACGCCCTGACGTCGTCCGGCATGAGCCGTGGCGAATATCCGGCCCATTCCTGCTTGTTGTGCTTGATCAGATCGAACCAGAACTTCACATCGCGCGTGGTGACCGGTTTTCCGTCGGACCAGCGATAGCCCTTTTTCAGGGTGATGCTGACGGTTTTGTTCCCGTCGCTGTAGCGGGGCATCTCCGCGAGGCTGCGCGGTGAGTCCAGGGTCAGTGCGTCGCCCTTCGGTTCGGGCAGGAACAGCCGCAGGAAGAGCAGGTCCTGGATGGCGCTGTTGTAGGAGGCCAGATAGCCCGGGGCGCCGATGGGGAAGATCCAGTTGGGGGTGGAGGCGGGCGGCAGTGCCATGGTGACGGTGCCTCCCTCGACGGGTGTGCCCCCTGTGGCGCCCAGCTCGGTGACAACGTTGCCAGTCGGGCCGCAGCCGACGAGCGCGAAGGCGGCGAGCGGGACGGCGACCGCGATCCTCCCCAAGGGCCCGCGTTTTCGGGTGCTGCGCAGACCCATGCTGCCTCCGAGGTGGTCGACCGGTCGAAGAGTGCGAGCAAACTACGGACGGCCGGGAAAAGAAGTCAAGACCTTGGCGAAAGAGCGCCAACCGGGTTCTACTGTCAGCGAGTTGGACCGGCACCTTCCTTCGATGGCCGAAACAAGTCGCCCCTGCCGCTCTCCTCCCGCAGCCCCTCCCCCGTCCCGGCGAAAGGCGCCCGATGACCGCCTCCGACGAGCCGCCCGGCTCGGCCGCGCACGTCCTCGAACTCGTCGCGAACGGCTCCGCCAGCTCCCGCGCGGACCTCGTGCGCGAGCTGGGGCTCGCCGCGTCCACCGTCTCCACCCGCGTCCAGGAACTCGTCGAGGCCGGGCTGCTGACCGAGTCCGGCGAGGGCGTCTCGCGCGGCGGCCGCCGCCCTCGGCTGCTGCGGATCGCCGACCGGGGCGCGGTCGCCCTCGCCGCCGACCTGGGCAGCCGGCACATCCGCACCGGCGCGGTCGGCCTGACCGGCGACTGCTTCGACACCGACGACCACCCCTTCGATCCGACCGCCGGGCCCGAACCCGCCCTGGAAGCGCTCGCGGAGCGGCTGGAGCTGCTCGCCGAGCGACAGCGCGCGGCCGGCCGTACGGTCCGGGGCGTCGGGGTCGGCTTCCCGGGCCCGGTCGACGCGGACGGCGCGCGGATCATCGCGCCGTCCCGGATGCCCGGCTGGCATCTGTTCCCGCTGCGCGACCGGCTGGCGGACCGCCTCGGACTGCCGGTGCTGCTCGACAACGACGCCAACATGATGGCGCTCGGCGAACACCGCGCCGCCCACCCGGCACGGCGCCATCTGGTCGTGGTCAAGGCGGGCCGCGGCATCGGCTCCGGCGTCATCAGCGACGGCCGGCTGCACCGCGGAGCCCGGGGCTCGGCCGGCGACATCAGCCATGTCCGGGTGGACGAGGCCGCCCACCTGCCCTGCTCCTGCGGCAACATCGGCTGTCTGGAGACGGTGGCGAGCGGTGCCGCGATCGCCGCGGCGCTGCGCGGCAAGGGCCTCTCCGTCGACTCCGCGGGCGAGATCCTGCGGCTGGTCGAGAACGGCGAACCGCACGCCACCACCCTCGTACGGCAGGCCGGCCGCGACATCGGGGCGGTGCTCGCCGTCGTCGTGAACTTCTTCAACCCCGAGGCGGTGGTCCTCGGCGGCGCGCTGGCCGGCGCGCAGCCGCTGGTCGCGGCCGTACGCGGGACGCTCTACGAGCGCTGTCTGCCGATGGCGACCAGCGAACTCACCATCGACGCCGCCGCCTGCGGCCCCGACGCGGGACTGCTGGGCGCGGGCCAGGCCGTACTGCGCCGAGCGGCCGCACACTCCCCGACGTCACCCGCCGCCTCCTAGGAAGCCCGTCCGCACGCCCCTCCGACGGAAAGCGAGGCACCGTGCCCGCAGCGACCAGCCCCCGTCCCGGCCCGCGGCGCCGGCTGCGCATCGGCATCGGCGGTATGGCCATCGAGTCCAGCCAGTTCTGCCCGCACCGCTCGACATACGACGACTTCCGCGTCACCCGGGAGGACGCGCTGCTGGACCGCTACACCTGGACCCGTCCGGACGACGAACTGGCCGAGCTGGTCGAGTGGGTGCCGTTGGTGCACGCCGTCGCGGTGCCCGGCGGCCCGGTGGAGCGCGCCACGTACGACCGCATCAAGGGTGAACTGACCGACCGGATCAGGGCGTCGGGACCGCTCGACGGCCTGGTCTACGACATCCATGGAGCGATGAGCGTGGTCGGGCTCGACGACGCCGAGGCCGACCTCACCGACGCGGTGCGCGCCGCCACCGGTCCCGACACCCTCATCTCGGCCGCCATGGATCTGCACGGCAACGTCTCGCGCCGCTTCGCCGAGCGCCTCGATCTGCTGACCGCGCACCGTATGGCGCCGCACGAGGACGCCTGGGACACCCGGGAGCGGGCCGCCCGCAAGCTCGTCGGGCGGCTGGTCGCCGGGAAGGGGCGCCCGTACCGCGCCTGGGTGCAGATCCCCGTCCTCCTCCCCGGCGAGAAGACCAGCACCCGCCTCGAACCGGCCAGGTCGCTCTACGGGCGGCTGGCCTCGGTCGAGGCGCTCGACGGGGTCGTCGACGCGGCGATCTGGGTGGGGTACGCCTGGGCCGACGAGGAGCGCTGCCGGGCCGCGGTGGTGGTCACCGCGGACGATCCCCGGCTCGCCGCCACCCAGGCCGAGTCGCTGGCCCGCCAATACTGGTCCGTACGCCGCGACTTCACCTTCGTGGGGCCGACCGGCGATGCCGACAGCTGTATCGCCCGCGCCGTCGCCTCCCCCGCCCGCCCCTTCCTGATCAGCGACTCCGGCGACAACCCCACCGCGGGCGGCGCGGGCGACCTCGCCCATATGCTCGGCCGGCTCCTGGCGCACGAGGAACTGGCGAGCGGCCGGGTCACCGCCCTGCACCCCGGCATCACCGACCCGAGGGCCGTCGCCGTCTGCTTCGAGGCGGGGGTGGGCGCGGAGGTCACGCTCGACGTGGGCGGCCGGTTCAGCGCGGGCACCGGCCCGCACGCCGAACCGTACGAGCTGACCGGTACCGTCACCGCCCTCGACGACCCGCCCGGTCGGGGCTCCGGCGCGCCACGCGGCAATCCGGCGTACGACGGCGGCGGCCGGTCCGCGGCCGTCGCCCGCGGTGGTGTGACGGTGGTCCTGACCGAACGCCGCAAACCGTTCCACACCCGCGCCGACTTCGGCCCACTGGACCCGCTCGCCTACGACCTGCTGGTCGTCAAGATCGGCTACCTGGAACCCGAACTGCACGCCATGGCCGCCGACTGGCTGCTCGCCCTCACCCCCGGCGGCGTCGACCAGGACCTCCTCCGCCTCGGCCACCACAAGGTACGGCGCCCGCTCTACCCGTTCGACGACGCGGACTTCGAGGAGACGGAGCTGAGTGCGGTGGTGCTCTAAGGGCTTGCGGCCCACGTTTTCGGCTTTCCCGCCGTGGGGGTTTCTCGCCGTTGCTCCCCCACTGCCTTAAGGGCGTGGGAGGTACCCCCACGGCGGGCGTGTGTTTGTCGGCTGCGGTGACAGCCCTACGGACTCCGTCCTACGGTCAGTCCCCTCCCGTGGGTGGGTGGGAAAAGAGGCCGGTGGGGGCGGGCCTGCTCCGTCGGCTGTGCCGGCCTAAGGGCTGTCCCGTAACTGCTGGTCACGGGTGAGATGATCTTGGTGTGGCTGGTGTGATCACGGCGTCGGAGCCGTCCTGGATAGCCCCGTT
>NZ_JBVIRA010000008.1:261588-268539 GCF_055576575.1 Streptomyces sp. NPDC033270 | reverse complement strand
CTGGACGACTGGCTGGCCGCGTACCAGCCGACGGTCGGCATGTACTTCTCCGGCGGCGCCTCCTCCGCCTACCAGGCCAACATGTGGCTGAGCACGCTGGCCTCCCTGGACGGCAACCCGATCATCGTGCTCCGCGAGCGCTTCATGGTGCAGAAGATCGACGCCACGGACGTGCCGATCGTCTGCATCCCCAAGGTCGCCAACCTGATGCGCCTGGAGCACTCCACGCTCAAGGTGCTGCTGCACCCGGCGAACTCCGGCAAGACCTCGCAGATCCTGCGGATCCCGTCCATCAAGCACGCCTTCACCAACCACGGCGAGAGCGACAAGCTCTCCTCCTGCAACCCCTACGCGAAGGCGTACGACGAGGTGTGGGTGGCGGGCCCGGCGGCCCGTGACCGCTACCAGCTCGCCGACATCGGCGTCGAGGACAAGGACGTCGTCGAGGTGGGCCGCCCGCAGCTGGCCCCGATCCGGCCCTACCAGGGCGCCCCGGCCGGCCGACCGACCACCGTGCTGTACGCCCCGACCTGGGAGGGCTGGGACGGCAACCCGGGCAACACCTCGGTGATCCTGGCGGGCGAGAACATCGTCCGCGAGCTGCTCGCCGACGACGACGTGCGGCTGCTGTACAAGCCGCACCCGATGACCGGTTCCGTGGACCCGCGCGCGGGCGCCGCCAACGTCCGCATCCAGGCGATGATCGAGGAGGCCAACGGCCGGCGCAGCGGCGCCCGGCCCGGCCCGGAGGCCGCCGCCGAGCTGGCCCGCCGTACCGAGGAGCTGACCGCGCTCACCACCTCGGCGTTCCGCAAGAGCGCGGACGAGCTGGAGCGGATGCGGCTGCAGGGCACCCCCGAGGAGGGCCGCGCGGGGGCCGTGGAGGCCGCGGGCGCCGCCTGGGAGGAGGCGTACTGGAACTCCTTCCCCGAGTGGGAGCACCGCATCATCACCACCGCCCGCCCCGGCATCTTCAGCTGCTTCAACCAGGCGGACGTGCTGATCAGCGATGTCTCCAGCGTCGTCTCCGACTACCTGACCAGCGAGAAGCCGTACGCGGTCGCCAACACCTCGGGCATGGGCGAGGCCGACTTCCGTGCGAACTTCCCGACCGTACGGGCGGCCACGATCCTCACCCCCGAGGCGGACGGGGTGAAGGCCCTGCTCGCCACGGTCCGCAATCCGCAGCTGGACACCCTCGCCGAGGAGCGGGCCGAGCTCAAGGAACACCTGCTGGGCCCGTCGGACCCGCCGTCCTCGGTGCGCTTCAACCAGGCGGCGCAGGCGCTGTGCGCGAAGGCCGACGAACGCCGCGTCCGGATGGAGAGCCGGCTGTCCGGGATCCCGGGGCAGCGCTCGCAGGAGGACGTGGACGCCTCTGAGGCGGCCGAACGCGAGGCCAGTGGCGCCTCGGACGCCGCCGCGGCCGTCTAGCCCTCAGCGGGCCGTCTACGGCCTCGGGCAAGGGTCCAAAGCAAAGAGCAGGCCCCGGGAGGAGATCCTCCCGGGGCCTGCTCTCTTTGCTGGGCACGGGCCACGGCGCCTAGAAGGGCCGGAAGCCCTCGTACTCCTCGGTGGCCTCGTCCCGCTCCGCGTCGCGGTCGCGGCGGCGGGTGGCGGCCGGGCGCGGCGCGTCGAAGCGGTGGTCCTCACCACGGCGGCCCAGCATCTCCGCGCCGGCGGCCATGGTCGGCTCCCAGTCGAAGACGACGGCGTTGTCCTCGGGGCCGATCGCCACCCCGTCCATGGCCTTGGCGCCCGCCTTGAGCAACGCGGCCTCGACACCGAGGCGGCTCAGCCGGTCGGCCAGATAGCCGACCGCCTCGTCGTTGTTGAAGTCGGTCTGGTGCACCCAGCGCTCGGGCTTCTCGCCCCGTACGCGGAAGAAGCCCTCGCCCTCCTGCGTGATCGTGAAGCCCGCGTCGTCCACGGCCTTGGGCCGGATGACGATACGGGTGGCCTCCTGCACCGGCTTGGCGGCGCGAGCCTTGGCGACGATGTCGGCGAGGGCGTACGACAGTTCCTTCAGGCCCAGGTGGGCGACGGCCGAGACCTCGAAGACGCGGTAGCCGCGCTCCTCCAGGTCGGGCCGGATCATCTCGGCCAGGTCCTTGCCGTCGGGGATGTCCACCTTGTTGAGGACGACCACCCGCGGCCGGTTCTCCAGGCCGCCGTACTGGGCCAGCTCCTCCTCGATGACGTCGAGGTCGGAGAGCGGGTCGCGGTGCGACTCCAGGGTCGCGGTGTCCAGGACGTGCACCAGCACCTCGCAGCGCTCGACATGGCGCAGGAACTCCAGGCCCAGGCCCTTGCCCTGGCTGGCGCCCGGGATCAGGCCCGGGACGTCCGCGATCGTGTAGACCGTCGAGCCGGCCGTCACCACGCCGAGGTTGGGCACCAGCGTGGTGAAGGGGTAGTCGGCGATCTTCGGCTTGGCGGCGGAGAGCACCGAGATCAGCGACGACTTGCCCGCGCTCGGGTAGCCGACCAGCGCCACGTCGGCGACGGTCTTCAGCTCCAGCACGATGTCGCGGCCCTCGCCGGGCTCGCCCAGCAGCGCGAAGCCGGGGGCCTTGCGGCGGGCGGAGGCGAGCGCGGCGTTGCCGAGGCCGCCGCGGCCGCCCTGGCCCGCGACGAAGGTGGTGCCCTGGCCGACCAGGTCGGCGAGGACCTCGCCGTTCTTGTCGAGCACGACCGTGCCGTCCGGCACCGGCAGGACGAGGTCCGTGCCGTTCTTGCCCTCGCGGTTGTCGCCGGCGCCGGGCTGGCCGCTGGTGGCCTTGCGGTGCGGGTGGTGGTGGTAGTCGAGGAGGGTCGTGACGTCCTGGTCGACGACCAGGATCACATCGCCGCCACGGCCGCCGTTGCCGCCGTCCGGGCCGCCGAGCGGCTTGAACTTCTCCCGGTGAACGGAGGCGCAGCCGTGGCCTCCGTTACCCGCGGCGACGTGCAGCTCGACGCGGTCCACGAAGGTGGTCATGGGTGGGTGCCTCCAGATAACTGCGGGAAAAGCGGGAAAACTGTCGCGGTACTCCGCGGATGTCTCTGTGGTAACACGCCAAGGGCGGACCGGCCTTCCCGCTCCTGCGGGAAAAGGCGGTCCGCCCTCGGAGTGATGCTCTGACGTGCGCTTACGTCCGGGCCGAAATTACTCGGCGACCGGGACGATGTTCACGACCTTGCGGCCACGGTGGGTGCCGAACTGCACCGCACCGGACTGCAGGGCGAACAGCGTGTCGTCGCCACCGCGGCCGACGCCCGCGCCAGGGTGGAAGTGGGTGCCACGCTGGCGGACCAGGATCTCACCGGCGAGGACGGCCTGACCGCCGAAGCGCTTCACGCCGAGCCGCTGAGCATTGGAATCGCGACCGTTCCGAGTGGACGATGCGCCCTTCTTGTGTGCCATGTCTCCTCAGTCCCTTACTTCGCCGGAGCGTCGATGCCGGTGATCTTCAGCGCCGTGTGGAGCTGGCGGTGGCCGATCCGCTTCTTGTAACCGGTCTTGTTCTTGTACTTCTGGATCCGGATCTTGTTGCCCTTGTGGTGGTCCACGACCTCGCCCTGGACCTTCACGCCGGCCAGGACCCACGGGTCGCTGGTGACCGAGTCACCGTCGACGACCAGCAGCGTGGAGAGCTCGACGGTGTCGCCGACCTTGCTGGTGGAAATGCGGTCAACCTCGATGACGTCGCCAACAGCAACCTTCTGCTGGCGCCCGCCGGTGCGCACGATCGCGTACACGCGGAACTCTCTTTCGCTAGGTTTCGATCCTCTGACGCCAGCCGCTCACACGGGCTCGGGACGGCCCGTGGAATCCGAGTGGACGAGCGGCCTCCCTCGGCGGACCGAGAGGTGTTTGCTCAGGGGTTTGGTGTCACAGACACCGACGGTCAAGATTACGGGGCCTTGACCAGAGGGTCAAACCGGCCCCCGGGCCGCTGACGGCCCGGGGCACGGTTCGGCTGCTCAGCCCTCCGCTTACGCCACGGAGGACTACTCGGCGGCAGCGGTCTTCTTGGCCGCCGCCTTCTTCGTCGTCGCCTTCTTGGTGGCGGTCTTCTTCACCGTGGCCTTCTTGGCGGTGGTGGTCTTCTTCGCCGCCGCCTTCTTGGCCGTGGTCTTCTTCGCCGCGGTCTTCTTGGCGGCCGTCTTCTTGGCCGCCGCCTTCTTCGCGGTCTTCTTGGCCGCGGGCGCCGCCTCCTGCTCGGCCTCGGCGCCCTCGGCGGGCTCCGGCTCGGCGGCCGGCGCCGCGATCACGACGGTCGCCTCGGAGTCGGACACCTCGGGCGAGCCCGCCGGGGCGGTCACCTTACGGGTCACCCGGCGGCGCGGACGGGCCGGCGCGGGCTCCGCGGCCGGCGCCTCGGCGACCGGCTCCACGACCGCCTCCGGCTCCGGCTCCGCCACCGGCTCGGCCGGCAGCACGATCGCGGCGGCCTCCTCGGCGGCCTTGGGGGCGCCCGCCGGAGCGGACACCTTCCGGCTCACCCGGCGGCGGCCACGGCCGCGTCCGGCGGCCGCCTCGGCCTCCGCCGGGCTGCTGAACCATTCGTCCGTGTCGGCCACCGCGGGCTGGAGCTCGGCCTCCGTCACGGCGACGGGCTCCAGCTCCGGGGCACCGCCGTCGGGCAGCGGCTCGGCCGCCTCGACCTCGTGGACATGCGGCTCGGCCTGCGCGGCCTTGCCCTTCTTCTTGCGCTTGCCGCCACCGCCGACCGTCGTCGGCTGGTCCATGTGGACGATCACGCCGCGGCCGTTGCAGTGCACACACGTCTCGGAGAAGGACTCCAGCAGGCCCTGGCCGACCCGCTTACGGGTCATCTGGACCAGGCCGAGCGAGGTGACCTCGGCCACCTGGTGCTTCGTACGGTCCCGGCCCAGGCACTCCAGCAGGCGCCGCAGCACCAGGTCCCGGTTGGACTCCAGCACCATGTCGATGAAGTCGATCACGATGATGCCGCCGAGGTCGCGCAGCCGCAGCTGGCGCACGATCTCCTCGGCCGCCTCCAGGTTGTTCCTGGTGACCGTCTCCTCCAGGTTGCCGCCCTGGCCGGTGAACTTGCCGGTGTTGACGTCGACCACGACCATCGCCTCGGTCCGGTCGATCACCAGCGAGCCGCCGCTGGGCAGCCAGACCTTGCGGTCCAGCGCCTTCATCAGCTGCTCGTCGATGCGGTACGTCGCGAAGACGTCGACGTCCGAGGTCCACTTCTGCAGCCGGTCGACGAGGTCCGGGGCGACGTGCGAGACATAGCCGTGGATGGTCTGCCAGGCGTCGTCACCGCTGACGATGACCTTGGAGAAGTCCTCGTTGAAGATGTCGCGGACGACCCGGACGGTCATGTCCGGCTCGCCGTAGAGCAGCGAGGGGGAGCTGGTGGAGGAGGCCTTGGCCTTCTTCTGGATCTCCTCCCACTGCGCCTGCAGCCGCTGTACGTCGCGCGCCAGCTCGTCCTCGCTCGCGCCCTCCGCGGCCGTGCGGACGATGACGCCGGCGTCCTCGGGGACGATCTTCTTGAGGATCTGCTTCAGGCGCGCCCGCTCGGTGTCCGGGAGCTTGCGGCTGATGCCGGTCATCGAGCCCTCGGGCACGTAGACCAGGTAGCGGCCGGGCAGCGAGACCTGGCTGGTGAGCCGCGCGCCCTTGTGGCCGATCGGGTCCTTGGTGACCTGCACCAGCACCGACTGGCCGGACTTCAGCGCGGTCTCGATCCGGCGCGGGCCGTTGGCCATGCCCAGCGCCTCGAAGTTGACCTCACCGGCGTACAGCACGGCGTTGCGGCCCTTGCCGATGTCGACGAAGGCGGCCTCCATCGACGGCAGCACGTTCTGCACCTTGCCGAGGTAGACGTTGCCGACGTACGAGGTCGCCTGCTCCTTGTTGACGAAGTGCTCCACGAGCACGTTGTCCTCAAGGACGCCGATCTGGGTGCGCTCGCCGCTCTGGCGGACGACCATCACCCGCTCGACGGCCTCGCGGCGGGCGAGGAACTCCGCCTCGGTGATGATCGGCACCCGGCGGCGGCCCTGCTCGCGGCCCTCACGGCGGCGCTGCTTCTTGGCCTCCAGACGCGTCGAACCCTTGATCGACTGCACCTCGTCGGCGCCGGTGCCCTCTTCCTTCTTGCGCGGCTCGCGGACCTTGACGACCGTGCGCTCCGGGTCGTCGGCGTGGCCGGCCTCGGCCTCGGCGGCGTCACCGCTGCGACGGCGGCGACGGCGGCGGCGACGGCTGCTGCTGGAGCCGCCGCCCGGCTGGTCCTCGTCCTCCTCCGGGTGCTCGGCGGCGCGCTCCTCGGCCTCCTCCGGCTCGGCCTCGGCCTCCGCACCGGCGGCCTCGGCGGGCTGCTCCTCCGCGCCCTCGGCGGTCTCACCACGGCGGCGGCGACGGCCACCACGGCGGCGGCGGCGCGAGGGGCGCTCGGCCGACTCGTCCTCGTCGTGGGCGAACTCGCCCGGCTCGGTCTCCGGCTCGGCCTCTTCCGCGGCCTCCGGCTCCTCGGCCGGGGCGACGGCGACCTGCTCGGGCTCGGCCGGGGCGCCACGGCGACGGCGCCGGCGCGCGCCGGCAGCGGGCTGCTCCTCCGCCACCGGCTCGACGGCGACCTCCTCCTGACGGGCCGCGGCATGGGCGGCGGCCGCGCTCTCGGGGGTCTGGAACATCGGCTCGGCGAAGACCGGCGCCTGGAAGACGGCCGTCGGCGGCCGCTGTGCCCGGCGGCGGCCGCGCACCGGCCCCTCCTGCACCGGCTCCTCCTCCGCACGGGGCGCCTCGGCGACCGGCTCGGCGGCGCGGCGGCGGCTACGGCGGCGGGGGGCCTCGGCGGGCTCGGCGGCGGGGGCCTCGGCCACCGGTGCTTCCTCGGCCGCCTCGGCCTCGGCTTCCTCGGCCGCCTGGGGCGCGCCGGCCGGGGCGGTGGCCTTACGGGTGGCCCGGCGGCGAGTACGGGC
>NZ_JBVIRA010000008.1:241838-261490 GCF_055576575.1 Streptomyces sp. NPDC033270 | reverse complement strand
GCGGGCTTGGCCTCCTCGGCGACCGGCGCCGGGGCCTCCTCCTCGACAACCGGCACGGCCGGCGCGGACGCCTCGGCCACCACCGGCTCCGCGGCGATCTCGGTCTGCGGCGCACCGGCAGGCGCGGTGGCCTTACGGGTGGCGCGGCGGCGCGTACGGGCGGGCTTGGCCTCCTCGGCGACCGGCGCCGGGGCCTCCTCCTCGACAACCGGCACGGCCGGCGCGGACGCCTCGGCCACCACCGGCTCCGCGGCGGCCTCGGTCTGCGGCGCACCGGCAGGCGCGGTGGCCTTACGGGTGGCCCGGCGCGGTGCGGCGTCCTCGGTCTGCGGGGCCTCGGCCCGGGCAGCCTCCGCGGGCGCCTCGGCGGCGGCAGCGGGCGCCTCGGCGGGGGCCGGGGTCTCCTCGGCGGCGGCCGGCTGCGGGGCCCCGGCCGGGGCGGTGGCCTTGCGGGTGGCGCGGCGGCGCGTACGGGCCGGCTTGGCCGCGTCCCCGGTGGTGACCGCGGCCGCGGCGGCCTCCTCGGCGGGGGCCGGATCGGCGGGCGCGGCGGCGGTCTCGGTGCTCAGCACCGCGCTCTCGGCGGCGCCCCCGCCCGCCGGCGGACCGGCCGGCCGGGAAGCCGCACGGCGCCTACGGCGCGGCGGCAGCGTGTCGCTGGGTGAGTGGTTGTCCTCGATACCACGGTCCTGGGACGGCGTGGATTCGGTGGGCTCATTGGGCTCGAGCATGCGGGCGGTTCTCCCGTCACGCTCCCGGGCGCCGCGCCTGGTTCCGGTAGCGGTCCGCGCGATGAGCGCGGTCCCGCCAGTCCGGGGCGTGGGCGCCGCACGGGAGCTGTCGTCTCGCTCGCCGGGCCCCGTGGGCGGGGACCGGCGAAAGTCTCCTGGTCAGTGCGTCTGCCGGACCGGGGTGGCTCCCTGGCTGATCGGCGACGCGACGACGGCGGTCCTACGCAGTACCTTCCCCGGCTCCCGGGGAGGCCCCACTCGGCGCCTTCGCGGCACTCTGCGCGGCGGCCGTGTTAGGGGCGGCCGTGGCAGCGTCGCGGTCGGGCGCTAGCGGGTCAGTCACCGCGCCGGCCTCCTCATCGAGCAGCCCCTGCGCCAGCCTGGTCACCGCAGCGGGGACCGGCGGCGCCAGGTCGGCCGTAGCTCGGAGGCCGGACAGGACGTCGTCGGGTCGAACGGCGGGTGTCACATGCCGAACAACCAGCCGCAGTATCGCACAGGCATTGCCGTCAGGCCTATCGCCCTCGTGACCGGCTGCTTCCAGCCGCGCCACCGCGGCCCGTGCGTCGAACGTCCGCATGCCGTTCTTCGTGCGGCGCTCGACCAGCACCTCGTCGGCGGCGAGGAACGCCTCCACGGCGCGCCGGGCCTCCTCGGGGGCGACCCCGTCGAGCCGGATCTCCCACACCGAGGCCTGCAGCCGGTCGGCCAGCCCGCTGGTGTGCGCCTCGACGGAGTCGATCACATCGAGGCCGGCCGGCAGCGACTCGTCGAGCAGTTCGCGGAGCTGATGCGGATCGCGCCGCTCGGCGAGCTGGATCTCCAGATACTCGGCCTCGCTGCCGGTGCCGGTGGGGGCGGCGTTGGCGTACGACACCTTGGGGTGCGGGGTGAAGCCCGCCGAGTAGGCCATCGGGACCTCGGCGCGGCGCAGCGCCCGCTCGAAAGCGCGCTGGAAGTCGCGGTGGCTGGTGAACCGGAGGCGGCCGCGCTTGGTGTAGCGCAGTCGGATGCGCTGCACCGCCGGTGCGGGCGGCGGGCCTTCGGGCTGTCGCTTGCCCAGTGTCGCTCAGTCCTTCGTGAGTGCGGTCGTACTGCTACCAAGAGTACGTGTCCCGGGAGCCCCCGGTTCCCGGCGGGGCGGTACGGTCTCGGCCGGCCGCGGCTCCGCGGGCCCGCCGAACAGGGCGCGCCTGATCTCCCTGCGGGTCTGCCGCACGGACTCCCGTACGGCACCCAGCGCCTGGCGGGTGGCCCGCCCGGCATCGCGCAGGGCCTGCCGGACCGGGCGCCAGACGCCGTCGCGGATGCCGTGCCCGAGCGGCGTCAGCACCGTGCGGTACGTCCAGCGCAGCGGCTCGACGAAGATCCACCGCAGCAGCCGGCCGAGGAACCGGCCGACGGCGCGGGAGACGTACCCGGCGGCCCGCCAGCAGTGCCCGAGCGCGTCCCCGATCTCCCGGCAGACCACGGTTACCGCGGCCACCAGCGCCCGCCCCACCGGCTGCAGCACGTACCGCCAAAGGGCGACGGCGGGCACCACCAGGATCCATCGAACGAGCGCGGCGACGGCCGTACCGACGCCCCGGACCAGCCAGGCGACGCCGTGCCCGGCGGGCGTCAGCAGGTACGTGTACAGCCACTGGGCCGGCACCACGACCAGATACCGCACCAGCCACACCACCGCGGCCGCGAACCCCCGACCCACCGGCGCCACCACATACCGCCACAACGCCACCCACGGCCAGACGAACAACGCCTTGCCGCACCACACCGCACCCACGCCCAACACCCGTACCAACCAGGCGATTCCCTGTCCGATGGGCGTGAGTACGTACGTATACAGCCACTGCACCGGCACCACGACCAGATACCGCACCAGCCACACCACCGCGGCCGCGATCCCCCGCCCCACCGGCGCCACCACATACCGCCACAACGCCACCCACGGCCAGACGAACAATGCCTTGCCGCACCACACCGCACCCACGCCCAACGCCCGTACCAACCAGGCGATTCCCTGCCCGATGGGCGTGAGTACGTAGGTATACAGCCACTGCACCGGCACCACGACCAGATACCGCACCAGCCACACCACAGCCGCCGCGAACCCCCGCCCCACCGGCGCCACCATATACGCGTACAGCCACTGCACCGGCACCACGATCAGGTACCGCACCAGCCACGCCACCGCGGCCGTGGTCCCCAGCCCCAAGGGCGCGATCACACACCGCCACAGCCACGCCAGCGGGGCGACGACGAGGGTGCGTCCCGACCAGGCCAGCGGGGTGACGACGAGGGTGCGCCACAGCCACGCCAGGCCGCGGCCGCAAGGGCGCAGCAGCGCGCGGTCGACGGCCTTGGCGCAGACCACCAGGGCGTCCCACACCAGTCGCACCGGCACCACGAGCACCAGCACCACGATCCGCACCGGGATGCGGACCACCGTGGTCAGGCACCCCTCCCCCGGCTCGTAGCGGTCCGGCGCGCGCCGGTCCTTGTCGAGCGACACGGCGTCGTGACCGTCCCGCCGTCCCCCGTCGATGGCCCCCATACGGACTTCCCCCTCGTTCGCTTCCCTGCGGTGCCGTTCCCACTCCGCATTGTCCGTGAACACGCAACGGCCCGGCCACCGCGAGGTGCGGGGCCGGGCCGAAGGCGCGTGAGCGCGGCGCTACTTGACGACCGACAGGGGCAGCAGCTTCTTGCCCGTGGGGCCGATCTGGATCTCGGTGTCCATCTGGGGCCATATAGACACAGCCCTAAATCCAGCCCTACCGTCTCTGGCATGGGGAAACGAACCAGGACGCGCGCCGCAGGCGATCCGAAGCAGCTGACCGTCGAGACCGAGTGGACCGAGGCAGACCTCGCGCTCCTTGAGGAGCTGAAGAAGGCAGAAGCCCAGTTGCCGGACGACGCCCCGCGAGCTCTGTTGTCCGTGCGGCTGTCCGTCCTCACTGACGACACGACGTCGCCGGTTCGACAGGAACTCGATCTGCGGCTGCTGGCTCGCGAGCGCGGATGGCGCGTGGTCGGCGTCGCCAGCGATCTGAACGTCTCGGCCACCAAGGTCCCGCCGTGGAAGCGCAAGCAGCTCGGAGACTGGCTCAACAACCGGGCGCCGGAGTTCGACGTACTTCTCTTCTGGAAGCTCGACCGCTTCGTACGACGACTCTCGGACCTCAGCACCATGATCGATTGGAGCCTGAAGTACGGGAAGAACCTCGTCTCCAAGCACGACTCCATCGACCTGACCACCACGGCCGGGAAGATCATGGTCACGATCATCGGCGGCATCGCTGAGATCGAGGCCGCCAACACCAGTACTCGGGTGGCAAGCCTGTGGGACTACACCAAGACACAGAGCGAGTGGCTGGTGGGCAAGCCCGCCTACGGCTACGTCACCGACGTGGACGAGAACGGAAAGGTTGTCCTCCGTATAAATAAGGACGCCTACCGCGCCTTGCACTGGTGCCGCAGGGCAGCCATGAGAGCGAAGGGCGCCTCTGCCGGGCGCCTGGTCAGGGTGCTCGTTCGCTCCGGGCTGTGTGAGCCGAGCCTGACCCCCACTACTCTGCTCCGCCGGCTCAGGAACCCCGCGCTCATGGGATACCGGGTCGAGGTGGACAAGGACGGCGGCAAACGTCGGTCGAAGCTGGTCATGGGAAAGGACGGCAAGCCGATCAGGGTCGCCGAGGGCGTCTTCACGGAGGAGGAGTTCTACAGCCTCCAAGCGGTACTCGACGGCAACGGAAAGGACCAGCCCAGGCGCCAGCCAGGGGGAGCCACCAAGTTCCGCGGCGTCAAGATCTGTGATGACTGCGAGACGAGCATGACCGTGCAGAACACGAACAACAGGTATGGGACGTACAAGTACCTCCGTTGCCAGAAATGCAAGAGCGGCGGGCTTGGTGCGCCCAACCCCGACGACATCGACACCAAGCTGGTGGAAGACGTGCTGCGTGTCCTCGGGGATTTCCCGGTGATGACGCGCGAGTACGCCAAGGGTGCCGAAGCCCGTAAGGAGGTGAAGCGGCTGGAAGAGTCCATCTCCTACTACATGAAGGAGCTGGAGCCGGGAGGCCGGTACAGGAAGACTCGCTTCACCCGTGAGCAGGCCGAAAAGACGCTGGACAAGATGATGGCCGACCTTGAGGCGATCGATCCCGAGACGACGCAAGACCGCTGGGTCGCCGTGCACAACGGAAAGACGTTCCGCGAGCGCTGGCAGGAAGGCGGCATAGAGGCCATGGAGGCCGACCTCCTCCGGGTCGGTGTGAAGTGCCGCATCAAACGAACCAAGGTGAAGGGCGTCCGCGCGCCTCACATCCACATGAAGCTGCTGGTCCCGAAGGATGTGCGCGAGCGCCTGGTCCTCAAAGAGGACGACTTCGCGGAAGCTTTCTAGCGCAAGAGCCGCCTCCCGATCTGGGGAGGCGGCTCTCTTCCTATTCGAACCACTTCGAAGGATCGAACACCTCTTCAGCGCCCTCATCGTCCACGATGACGATCTCGCTTTCGATCATGGTCGTTGCTCCGGGGCTCCTGGGGCGAGGCAAGGACGAGCGCGAAGCAGCAGCCACAAGCTCAGGTACAGCCGCTGATGGCTCCACTGCGCTCCCCCCTTCTCGCCTCCGCGTAGAGCTCTCGGGTCTGCGCAAGGTCTTCGGCTATGCCGGCGGCGACGAGAGCAGCGCCGGGAGTGTGACCGGAGCCGACGTAGCGCCAGGTCGAATCCGTGACGGTGTCCAGTCCCAGGTCGGTTTCGTCGCCGCGTAGGAAGTCGGCGCGGTCGGCACGAAGCGCGGCGTACGTGGTGGAGTAGCGGCGAGACTTGGTAAGGACGTGACCCCGGTAGCCGAGCGTGTGAGCCCACGCCCGCAGCCTCAGTGATTCCAATTCGGCCAGCCCGCCGAGGCGCCAGCACGTACCCATGAGTGCCCGCATGTGGGGGTTGGCGGCCGCGTACGGGATCTCAGCGGCCGAGGTGATCGGACGATCGGAGCCGCCGGCCTCGGAGACCGATTTGCCGACGTACTTCGCGACGTAGGCCGCAACCCTGTCGTCGGTCACCGGTGAGCCATCACCGAACGCCCTGATCTCGTGCACGTCCAGTTCGTCGCCCCACCCCACGACCTGTTCACCAAGGGCCTCCGAGTACGGAACGGAAACCGTCACCGCGTCCACAGCCTCAAGCACGGTCGACTGCAGGACATCAGCGCTGGCCCAGGAGGGCGGAGATTCGTCAGGACCGGTCGGGCCGTCGAGGCGGATCACTGCATGAAAGTGCACGGCACCGCGCTGCTGGTATTCAGCGACCTTGGCGAAGGAGAGCCGGGCGTGGTCCCGCAGCCGGCTCTGAGCGATCCCTACCGACCTGGCCAGTGCACGCCGTACTCCGTCGCAGAATCGGTTCCACAGCAGTCCTGCATGTGCGTGCCACAGGACGTGGCCGGTGTAGTCGTAGCAGGCTGCACAGAGCGGCTGTCCCAGTAGCGGGTCTCCGGCGCTATGGACGAGGCCGCAGCCAACCGAGCGTCCATGCTCACAGTTCCCTCCGTCGCGGCGCGGCAGGCACGGCTTACCAGTACCTGTGATGTGGTGCACCGTCCCGAAGGAGGGCGCCGTGAGAGTGACGAACAGCCGTGGATGATCGCGGACGAGGTCGGGAGTGCCTTTGCCGCCCGAGAGGCCGGAGCGGACCAGATGAAACGTATCTCCAGAGTGCTGGTAGGAGCAGGGAGCGCAGCGTGTCTCCCGGCGGTTTCGGCAGCGCACGGCTAGCCGCCCGCCAGGCTCGTCCGCGGTGTCGTAGTGCCGCAGGATCTCGCCCGATGCCCTATCGCGCACAGTGGTATGGCCAGAGAGGTAGATCGGATGAGCACAGCCGCCCACGTTGCGAATCTGGTCCAGCCAACGATTGAAGCCGGGGTCAGCGACCAGGCGGACGAGGTCGCGTTCAGTATCGGACAGAGACCGCATGCGCTGATCCCGTGCGAGGGTTGCGCGTCGCGCATCCTCGTCCAGGAACGGGTTTCCCGAGGTGATCAGGTGACGCATGGAGAGGACCTTTCGCGGGACACAGCCCGGAGGAGAATCACCTTGTGGAGCAGTTGAGGTGGCGCTCTGACCGGAAGGCGCCGGCCGCCGGGGCCGTGGCCGCGACAGGCCGACGCCAGCTTTCGCCTACCGGTGTCGTCGCTGGTCAGCTTCCTTTGCTGAGCGTCCCGATCAGAACGCCGATGAAGATGACCACTGCCATGAACTTGAGGAATCCGGTGACCCTCATCCGAAGAGTCCTGCAACGAGGCTGTATGCCCAGATGATCATGTTGCCCACGGGCGTCAGTGCGAGGGAAAAGCCCAGCAGGCTGGCGCTGAATGCCTGCCACCAGCGCACCTCGCCCGACCGGACAAGCATGAAGACGATGATCGCTGTGAACACCGCGGTGCCGTAGATCTGGTTCTGTGTCACAGCTGCTTTCCTCCCGATACGGCGTCCGCCAGGGCGGGAAGGTCTGGAGCCCGGTCGGCGTAGGTGTCAGCGGCTGAACGGGCCTCATCCGTGGTGACGAAGGTCGACCGTGCGCGCATCCACCGGGCTCCCACCGTCGTGACGGCGACGCCTTGTTCGTCCGGGGTGATCGACTGGGAAACCGTGATCGCGTCCGGCGACAGGTCACCGAGCGCCATCTCGGCCGATGCAGCGTCATTCACTCGGTGTACGACTCGGCCACCGAGCTGGGCCCGAAGGGCAGTAACGCCGGGGCCCAGGTCGGATCCGACGCGCTGACCGGCGACCACCAGGTGTACCGCCAGCGCGGCCCCGAGCTGCGCGATCCTCAGTAGGAGGGTGGAGCACTGCGTCGATTCGTCGCGCCCTTGCCGGGAACCATCGGAGAGATACAGCTCGGCGATCTCATCGACCAGGACCACGACCGGGACCGGCCGCTCGGAGTCGGGCAGTTCCCATACGGAGCGCGCTCGGACCGCCCGGCAGGCCGCCATCCGGTTTTGCATCTCGTCCACCAGGGCGTCGAGGAGGCGGATAGCCGAGGGGCGATCGTGCGCCAGAGCCGACAGGCGCGACTCGAACAAACCCAGTTCCATGCCGCCCTTGCAGTCGACGCCGACCAGGGCTACCGGCTGCGGAGCCAGACGGCACACCAGGGCCCTCAACAGCGTGGACTTGCCGGACTGCGTGGCACCGACCACCAGCCAGTGAGGTACTCGCCGAAGATCCAGCGTCCAGGAGCCACCGTCCTCAATCCAGCCGATCCGGGCGGCCAACAACCGCTCCGGCGCCTTGTCCAGGTCAGCGTCCTTGCCCTGCAGGGAATCGCCGGCAGTGACCGTGATGATCAGTTCTCCACGCCGCGGTGAGCTGATACGGACGCGGTGCACGTGCCATGCGTGCTCCAGTGCCTCAGCCGCAGCATGGAACGGCTGTGGAGTCTGGCCCGGATTCAGGCGCACCCGGACGACCAGGCCAGTCTTTGTCATGCGGGGGAGGCCGAGACTCGGGGCAATCGGCCTCAGGGCAGTACCTGTGACCGCCAGGTCACCGACCACGGCCCGGTTAGGTTTCCGGCTGATCGACAGATTGTTCAGCAGACAGACTTGCTTCCATCGCCACCGCATCCGAACAGCTGTGGCCGGGAAGCCGACGAGATACCAGCGCCAGGGCACCGCATGCCGATTGAGCCCCATTCTCGCCAGCCATGGGTCCCACCAGCGCTGTGTCACCACACCGAGGATCAGCAGTGCCGATGCCATCCACACGATCAACGAGCCCGCCATTACCTGCCCGCCTCCCGTTCGCGCTCCAGATCGGCCAGCACCATCCGGGCGTGGAAGGTGGCGAGTTCAGCGTTCTGGGCCGCCAGGCCCAGGAGCCACTTGACCGTGGGTAGGTCCACGACCGTGTCCAACAGTGGCGTCAGACCCCCGAGTACCTTGAGATGCGTCATCAGCCGCAAGACGTCCTTCGCGTCCACGTCTTCCTTTGCCATCAGGCATCACCGCCGGACTTGCCACGGGTGGCCGGTGCGCCGGCTGCCGGAGCACCAGGTGGACCAGCCGGTGTGATCCCGGATGCGCGGAAGGAGATACCCGACCGGTCGCCGATGGACCAGGCCGTTGCTACGAGGTCGGCGATCAGCACCGGGGTCCCCTGCGAGACGCCGCGCGGCTCTGACGGAACAGCTACTTCGATCACGTCCGCGCGCCGCCGGTCCCTTTGGCGGACCGCCACGCCGACGACGTACAACGAGTTTCCGTCCCGGTCCTTGCGCACCTCTCCGGTATCGGGGTTCACGCGCGGTTCCGGCGGTATGACGCACAGGCAGTTGCCGAGTCGTTCCACATCGATGGGCATGGACTTCATAGGGATGTGCCTCCTCTGTTGGGACGCAGACGAGCCACTCATCAGGCCGCCTCTCGTCCTAATGAGTTGAGCATGCGGCATCTTGACGGTGGAAGGCAACCCCTTATGCTGACGAGTGACAGACTGACGCCCATACCAGATACCACTGACAGTCCGACGCCGAGAAAGGGCTCTCAATGCCGGACGATCTGATTCGTCCCAGTCCGATCTACATGCAGGTCGCTGACCGACTTGCCCAAGAGATCAAGACAGGGAAGTACGAGCCCGGCAGCAAGCTGCCAAGTGAAACCGAGCTGATGGAGCGCTTTGGCATCAGCCGGCCCACAGCACGAAGTGCCGTTGCAGAACTGCGGACCCTGGGACTGGTCGAGAGCCACCACGGGCGAGGTTCGTTCGTGCGCCCGCAGGCCCGGCTAGCGTCCGCCCTTCCGCGAACCATCGGGCGAACCGGGAAGCGCTACAGCGTCCCAGAGATGGCGGAGACGGAAGAGCCCGTCGTCACCCGGATCCACCTCATCGGTGAGTACGCCGGACTGTTGGGGCGCCCTGAGGAGGACGCCGACGATGCGTTCAGCGCCGACCACCTGCTGACCTCAGACACAGGCGCACGCCTCGCGCAGCGGGTCATCATCCCCCTGTCTGTGGCATCCGAGGTCCCGGCACTGGCCGATGCGCCCGACGCCCCCCTTCCCGAGATCTACGCACACCTCAGCGAGGCTGGTCACGAACTTCGGTGGGAGGAGTCGGTGACCGCGCGGACCCCTCTCCCGGATGAGCGCGAGGCCTTGGGGCTGTCGGATGCGAGCCCGATCCTGATCACCTACCGCGTCACCTACGGCAACGATGACCGCCCGCTGATCTGCGAGGAGCTGCGCGCTTCCGCTGCCCGCTCCCGACCCGTCTACCAAATCGCCTCCGAGCGGACAGCGGCCAAGCGCCCCCGCCGGGCAGCGAGTTGATCGGTGTAAATCTTCTTCACTTACTCAAGGGCGCGCCGCAGGCGCGCCGGGCGGCCGGGCGCACCGGCCGGGCATGCGGCCTTCGGCCGGTCCCGTCCGGACGCCCACCGCCCTGTCGCCGAGTCTCGCCCGCGACGTGCGAAGCCCCCACCGACAACAGCCGGCGGGGGCCTTCCCATGTCCGCAGGGCTCCCGATGACGGGCGGAGCGCGACGGACCGTGCACCCTCTCCTCAGCGGCGGCACGTTCGCGCGTGACGCTCGGCTTTCGATCGGGGCGAACCGAAGCCGGTAACAATCATCCGTTTGCGGCAGCCCGCACAGACAACCCACCGGACTCCCCGGGCATCCTCTTCGATGTGCACCTCACTGCCCTGCCGAGTTTTAAGATCTCGACCTAACCCCACCTGAAACTCCAATCTGGATTGCTGCCACGGCCGGCTATTTTTTAGCGCTTGCTTGTTCATTGGGACATCGCCCCTACGGGCCGATCCGGCAGTGCCGCGCACGGTCGTTGCCCGCGCCGTGCGGCACCGTGGACCTCTTCAACGCCGTACCCGCGGCGTGACGGGCTGGTGAGGCGCGTTGCGCCGCGCGGAACCTCGTGGGGGGCTCCTCCGGACCCCGCCCCCCACGACCAGGGAACCAGCCCACTACCGTTGCGGCTACAGGTCAGCGACACCGCTATGCAGCCCTCCTGCACTCGCATTTCGCGTCCCGAATCACCCGCGTCACCTCCCGCAAGGCCCCGGGGCGCAGCCATGCCATGCCGTCACCCAACGGCCCCGCGTGCGGAGTCGCCCGAAGATCATCACCCAGGCCAGCCTCGATCGCGGCTGCGTTGAATTCGGTAACCGCGTCGACCGCATCCTGCAAGCCAGTGAGGTAGTCGCCGCCACGCACCCACATCAGGCTGGCATCTTCGTCGTCCTCATGGTTCCAACGTTCTGCCGCGTTCACGGCCATGCACCCCCGGTTGTCGCTCAGCTCCCAATCGCCCGGTCGCACCGTGGACGAGCGAACAGCTAATCAGCCCAGGCAAGTTGCGTCCATCATTTGCCGTTGAGCTACCTCCGCGAATTCCACTCACTGGAATTGGACCCCTCCTCCACTTCACCTACTGGAAAGAGACCGCCCGGAAGGTATTTGGGAATTCGCGTGTGGCCCTCCACCGCCGAGACGGAGGAGGGCCACACGATCACGCTCAGGGGGTTACGACAGATACCCCTTCCAGACGTACCCGCGCGTCAGATAGGGCAGGCCACCGGCACTGCGCTGCGTCAACACCACACCCACCCAGTTGGGGTTGTACGAGGGCGCGAATGTCGTTCGTATGAAGACTTGGTCGCCGCCGAACAGCAGCCCTCTCGTGTGGCCGCTGAAGCTTGGCTCCGACCGCAGGCGCAGGCCGTTGACGGCCACGGTCGCCTGCGAGCCGGCCCCCACCCCAGACCTTGCCTGCGGCGGCTTCATCTCTGGTGCCGGAGCGGCAGACGCGCTGGACGCTCCAACAGCGAGACCCGCCACCGTCACCGCACCGACGACCAGGGCCGACCGCAGACGCTTCGGAACAGACTTCATCTCAACTCCCTTTGCATGCTTGGCAACGAGCGTGAACGTTCACATCAGCACGACACTCGTCCTAATGAGCTACAAGCATGCGACACAGTCGATCGAGAGGCAAGCTCTCATCCTGATAAGTTCGCTGGCGGCTGCGGATCAGTCAGCTCTAGCTGCGGCCCGTACCAACGCCGCCACCTCGCGAACGGCAGTCGCGGGGAGCGCCATGCGCACCACTCCCGAGCCATCCGGTCCAGCGTGCGGTCGTACGGTCACGTCAGCGGTATCCATACCAACGGCCTGCAGCGCCTCCGCCAACTCCGCTCCGGCGACTGACGCATCCTCCCAGCCCGCCACGTAGTCCACGCCGCGCACCCAGACCGCTGACCCAGGGTCGAACTGCTCCCCCTCGAACCCTGCGTCCCCCGAGTTGTACATGCGCTTGAAGCCCCTTCCCCGCTCGCTGGCAGAACACTGATCACTCAGGGCCGCCACGCACGGCAACAGCCCCGGTACCATCGGCACCAGGGTCCTGAACAGGGATTCCTAGCCGGACCACCCCTGCCCGGCAAGGTGATGGGGTGGTCCGGTGACATGTCTCCGCTGTGCTACCGAGGGGCTGGCGGCCCTCGAACGGGCAGGGAATCGGTGATCACTGCCGCACCGCCTTCGGCACGGCCCGAAAGAAGCTGGTATTCACGGCTTGAAACAGGTCATGACCCGTGTGGCCTGCGTGCTTGAGCGCCCAGACTTGCGGACCCTCCGGGGACAGCTTGGTATCCGAGATCGCGTCGCACCGCATACAGGCCATTTCGAACATGGGCCTGCTCTCCGTCGTATCGAGCTGCAGTACCCAATCCGCGGGGTGCCAGAGAGACTTCGCCGTCATCATCGAACCCGCCGCCTATCGCGGGAGACCTCAAGTGCGTCCTGTGCGTCGACCCGTAGAGGCGACCCTTCCTTGAAGATCAGCACTACGGCGGGACGCCCCGACGCACGCCTGCCCGTGCGGACAGCATCGACCTCTCGTGACCAGCCCCAGATGGTCACCACATCGCCGCGCCGTACCTTCGCCGCCCGTACCCGCGCCATCACGCGTCGCCCCTGCCAGGAATGGTGAGGACCGCCCACACCGACTTCCCGACACCGTCACGAGGGGACACGCCCCAAATGTCAGCCAGTTCGCTGACGACGGCCATGCCCCGGCCACCCTCTATGCCCGCCGGACGCATCTGCGGCCGGAGGTCGGAGGCGTCGTGCACCTCGATGCGAATGCCGTTCGTCTTGCGGTAGTACCGGGTCTCGATCTCCCGGCCCGGGGAAACACGAGCGTGGCGCACAGCGTTGGTTAGCAGCTCAGACAGCACGATGAGGACAGTGTCCGAAATCTCTGTCAGTTCCCATCTAGGCAGCACTGCTCTTAACTCGGCACGCGCCAGGCCAACGCAGCGTGGATGACGAGTCCAGCGACTGACTACCGGCGGATGCTCGGCAAACGCCTCGTCGCCCGGGGTAGCTAACACTGCGTCTTTCACCGTCACTTGTCGCTCTCCAGACGCTCGCGGGATATCGAGCCGTGACGGTAGGCCCCAAACCAAGGGCGGACCCGGAAGAAAATTCCGGGTCCGCCCACGTTCCTGCTCGGTCTGCTGCTACTCGATTGCCCCGAGAGCCAGAGCGAGTTGCTGTGCATCCCGCCGCTGTGTACGACGATGCAGCCGCCGCGCCAGGTCGCGGGCGAACTCGTGAACCCGGATCTGCTCCGGAGCCGTCGTATAAGCCCGCTTGAGGTGATCGACCGCGTCGTCGGTCTGCCCCGCCTCCCCGTAGGCCCGAGCAACGTCCAGGCGCAGCCGAGCCCGCCGCTCCACTGGCAGACCGACTGCCCGGACCCGGGGCGCTATCTCGACGGCCAGCTGGATGTCCTCGAATTCCAGCGCTGTGGCCAGCCGGTGAATCTCCACGTTCGCCGGCCCGAAGGAAGTCCACATCTCGTTGCCGTCGGCACCGAGCCGATCGGCCGCTTCCTGAGCCTTTTCGATCATGAAATCGGTCAGGGTACGGTTCCGCATGCGGGCAGCCGCGACAGAGCCGTTGAGGAACAGCGTCCCGTACAACGACAGCGCCACAGGCGAGGACTCCCACCAACCGGAATCAAGGTCATCGGCGGTGTCCAACGTGCCGTTCACCGCGTCCGGCGCCATGCCCGCCCCCAGCTGCACGTGCGCGATTCCCCGCCGCAGAGCCAGCATCACCGCAGGGTCCCCCGACTCGACGGCCGCGATGTCGCCCTGGTCCACCGCAGTCCACGCGAGGTTCGTCTCGCCCAGCTTCTGGAGCAGTGCCGCCGCCACATGGCATGTCAGCGCAAACAGCCGCAGTGCCCGGGACCTCTCAGTGCCTGCCCTCGACTCATGTGCCGCCAGCCGGGCGTCCGCCAACAGTTCCGGCAACCGCTCGGCCAGCCTGGCGAACTGAGACGACTGGTACAGCTCCCAGGCATCGTTGACCTCTACGGAGAGCCGTTCCAGGCGCAGGGGCTCCCTGTCGTCGAACAACGAACCGGCCAGCCGTCGCGACTGCATCAGGGCCGACCGGATGGCCGGCACACTTCCCGCGAAACCGTCCTGGTCCTCCAACAAGGCCGGGGCGCCCTGAAGATCTTCGATGTGCACGCGCAGCGCATCGGCAAGGTCGCCCAGCATCTTGACGTTGTTCACGGGAATCCGGCCCGACTCGACCCGGTACACCCAGTCTTCGGACCGGTCCAGCAGCTCACCGAGCTGCCACTGATGCAGCCCCCGGCGCTTGCGGTAGAACTTCACGCGCTTGCCGAACCCAAGATGATCAGTCATGCCGCGCATGGCCGCCCCTCCCATCGCTCTGCCCAACCGAGTGTCACACGATGTCCACAACGATGACAGGTGATAAGGCAGCTCCGAGGCGCCCATGAGTGGCCCGGTAGGGTCGTTTCATGACCGAGAACGAGCAGGAACGGCGCATGGCTACCCCTCGGATGGCGGCGGGCGCGCTCTTCTTCGACAGCCAGGACAACGTCCTGCTGGTCAAGCCCTCCTATAAGCCGAAGTGGGAGATCCCGGGCGGGTACATCGAGCGCGGAGAGTCCCCTTTGGCCGCCTGCCGACGGGAGGTCGAGGAGGAGCTCGGCATCACTCCAGGCATCGGGCCGCTACTGGTCATCGACTGGGCTCCGAGCGAGGCCGAGGGCGACAAGGTCCTGTATGTCTTCGATGGTGGGCAGCTGTCCCCGGAAGAACTGGCCGGGATCAAGCTCGCGCCCGACGAGCTGCTAGCCGCTGAGTTCCACCCCGCCGGCGACCTGGATGAACTGCTGATCCCCCGACTCGCGCGCCGTGTCAAGGCAGCGATCACAGCCCGAGCCGAGGCGCACCCCGCGTACCTGGAGCACGGACAGCCGCCGAAGGGCGAGTGAGACCACGACACCCGCGAACCGGGGCGCGGACACCCTGACAACCGCCAGAAGCCCCAAGACGCCCCGAAGGCCCCTCAGACCCACTCCACCTCGGAGTGGACGTTCGAGGGGCCTCCCTGCGTCGGCAGAGGCGTTCTGGGCGCCTCTGCCGCTACGGATCGCCGACGCTCCGAGACGACACCAAGCGCGCTCAGCGCGTCGACCATCTCACTTTCTGTGACATCAGTCACAGCGTCAGCGATCCGCCGTAAGGCATCGCTCACGTCACTGACCGTTCCCGCTGGTCGCGGGCTTCTTCACGGTCAGCGGCAGCATCTTCTTACCGCTGTCGCTCAGTTGTGGCCATGTGTCGAACTGCGGGCAGACACCGCAGTCGAAGCACGGGGTCCAGCGGCAGTCCTCGACCTCGGTCTCGTCCAGGGCGTCCTGCCAGTCCTCCCAGAGCCAGTCCTTGTCCAGACCGGAGTCCAGGTGGTCCCAGGGCAGGACCTCCTCGTAGGTCCGCTCGCGCGTCGTGTACCAGGCGACGTCCACGCCGAACGCGGGCAGCGTCTCCTCCGCGGCCTTCATCCAGCGGTCGTAGGAGAAGTGCTCGCGCCAGCCGTCGAAGCGGCCGCCGCCCTCGTAGACGGCGCGGATGACCGCACCGACGCGGCGGTCACCGCGCGAGAGCAGGCCCTCGACGATGCCGGGCTTGCCGTCGTGGTAGCGGAAGCCGATGGAGCGGCCGTACTTCTTGTCGCCGCGGATCTTGTCGCGGAGCTTTTCGAGACGGGCGTCCGTCTCCTCCGCCGACAGCTGCGGCGCCCACTGGAACGGCGTGTGCGGCTTGGGGACGAAGCCGCCGATGGAGACCGTGCAGCGGATGTCGTTCTGACCGGAGACCTTGCGGCCCTCGGCGATGACGTTGACCGCCATGTCGCCGATCTGCAGCACGTCCTCGTCGGTCTCGGTCGGCAGACCGCACATGAAGTACAGCTTCACCTGCCGCCAGCCGTTGCCGTAGGCCGTGGAGACCGTACGGATCAGGTCCTCTTCCGAGACCATCTTGTTGATGACCTTGCGGATCCGCTCGCTGCCGCCCTCCGGCGCGAAGGTCAGACCCGAGCGACGGCCGTTGCGCGTCAGCTCGTTGGCAAGATCGATGTTGAAGGCGTCGACGCGGGTCGACGGCAGCGACAGACCGATCTTGTCTTCCTCGTACCGGTCGGCGAGCCCCTTGGCGATGTCGCCGATCTCGGTGTGGTCCGCGGAGGACAGCGACAGCAGGCCGACCTCCTCGAATCCCGTGGCCTTCAGGCCCTTGTCCACCATCTCGCCGATGCCGGTGATGCTTCGCTCCCGCACGGGGCGCGTGATCATGCCGGCCTGGCAGAAGCGGCAGCCGCGGGTGCAGCCACGGAAGATCTCGACCGACATCCGCTCGTGGACGGTCTCGGCCAGGGGGACGAGGGGCTGCTTGGGGTAGGGCCACTCGTCCAGGTCCATGACGGTGTGCTTGGACACCCGCCACGGGACGCCGGAGCGGTTCGGCACGACACGGGAGATGCGGCCGTCGGCGAGGTACTCGACGTCGTAGAACTTGGGGACGTAGACGCTGCCGGTCTTCGCGAGGCGGAAGAGGAGCTCGTCGCGCCCGCCCGGCCGGCCCTCGTTCTTCCAGGCGCGGATGATCTCGGTGATCTCCAGCACGGCCTGCTCGCCGTCGCCGACCACCGCGCAGTCCAGGAAGTCCGCGATCGGCTCGGGGTTGAAGGCGGCGTGGCCGCCGGCGAGGATCAGCGGGTGGTCCTCGGTGCGGTCCTTGGCCTCCAGGGGGATGCCCGAGAGGTCCAGGGCGGTGAGCAGGTTGGTGTAGCCGAGCTCGGTGGAGAAGGAGACGCCGAGCACGTCGAAGGC
Source organism: Streptomyces sp. NPDC033270 (assembly GCF_055576575.1). Classification (NCBI taxonomy): domain Bacteria; kingdom Bacillati; phylum Actinomycetota; class Actinomycetes; order Kitasatosporales; family Streptomycetaceae; genus Streptomyces; species Streptomyces sp. NPDC033270. Next base: position 244,503 of record NZ_JBVIRA010000008.1, on the reverse strand, counting down.
GCTCACCGGGCGGTGCGCGTCGACGGTGAACTGCGGGACGTCGTGCTCGCGCATCAGCGCTTCGAGGTCCGGCCAGACGCTGTACGTGCGCTCGGCCAGCACGCCCTCCCGCTCGTTGAGGACCTCGTAGAGGATCATGACGCCCTGGTTGGGCAGGCCGACCTCGTACGCGTCCGGGTACATGAGCGACCAGCGGACGTCACAGGAGTCCCAGTCCTTGACGGTGGAGTTCAGCTCGCCGCCGACGTACTGGATGGGCTTCTGCACGTGCGGGAGGAGGGCTTCCAGGCGCGGGAAGACCGACTCGACAGGCATCGTGGTGATCTTTCATCAGCGGGCAGGGGTGACCCTCAAGCCTAACGTGCCCGGCGGCAAACCCATGACGCGTCGCTTCCCGCAGGTCAGAGGGTCCCGTACGCATCCTGTGAGGGGGACGTCACGGCCGGAGCGCGGCCCGGTGCTTGGGGCGCGAGACCTTCGCCCACACCTCCGGCAGCTCCCGCTCCCGGTCGGCGGCCAGGGCCTCCTCGCGGCCGTAGAGCAGCCCGAAGGTGAAGGCGCCCTCGCCGGCGCGCTGCGCCTGGGTCGCCAACTCCCGCAGGGCGCCGCGAGCCACCACGCTGTCCTGGTGGTCGCCCAGCAGCTGCTGCAGCCGCTTGGTGCGCTTGGCGAACTTCTTCGCCGGGCGGCCCAGCGCCGGGCGGGCCGCCTCGGCCGCGTACCGGGTGCGCTTGGCCGCCTTGCGGGCGCGGTGCAGCGCCTCGTCCCTCCCCTGCCCGGCGGGGGCGGCCAGCGCGGCCTCCACACGGCGCGACAGCCGCCGGTAGTCCTTCAGCACGGCCCGGGCCACCACTTCGGGCGCGGGGCCGGCGGCGGCCCGGCGCAGGGGCGGCGCCTCCAGGAGGGCGTCGAGGGTCTTCAGGAGCGAGAGGTAGCGGTCACCGTCCAGTACGGCGAGCAGCTGCCTGCGCGCGCCGACCCTGCGCCGCTGCGACCAGATGCGCAGCCGGGCCGCGACCGGGCCGAGCCGTAGCGTGCGCGGCACCTCGGCCAGCGCGCCGTGCAGCCGATCGGTCAGCACCTCGCGGTCCCGGTCCACCCCCAACTCCGCTGCCAGCCACTTGAGTTCGACGCCGATCGGCTCCGTGGCGGCACGGTCGAGGACCTTGGTGTACGAGCGGAAGGCGCTGCGCAGCCGGCGCGTGGCGACCCGCATCTGGTGCACCGCGTCGGGCAGGTCGCGCCGTACCCCCGGATCGAGTGCGACGATCGTTTGCACCTGCTCGCGGACGTAGCGCAGCACGACGTCGCCGGCGGTGCTGCCCTTCTCGCCCTTCTTGCTCTTCTTGCCGGTGCCCTTGCCCGCGTCCTTGCCGGAGCCCTTGGCGCCGCCCTTCCGGGGCCGGGCGGGCCGCTGACCCGTCTCGGCCAGCGCCCTCGCCAGCTTCGACGCCGAGGAGGCGGGGCGCGCCCCCGCGGCGGCCAGCGCCCGGCCGATCTCGTCCAGCAGCCCGGTGTCCTCGCCGCCGTCCCCGGCCAGCTCCACCTCGATCTCCCGCCAGCGCACCTCCGCGGGCGCGTGGCCCGCCTCCGCGGCCCCGCCCGCCCGGTGCGCCCGCACCTCGTCCTGGGCCACCTCGGCGAGCGGCGCGCCCGCGGCGTCGTGCAGCACCAGGACCGTGCGCCGGGTCCGCAGCCGCACGACGGGGGTCAGTTCGCGGTCCAGCACCCGTGACCGTACGAGCGCGGTCAGCTCCGCCGGCGGCGTATCGGACAGCGGCGCCCGCACCTCGTCGCGCACCCCGGGCGCGACCGGCAGCTTCAGATGCCAGCCGGCGTCCCTGCCGCCGGTGCGCCGCCGCAGGGTGATGCCGTCCGCGGCGAGGCGCTGGTCGGCGGTGTCGTAATAGAGGGCGTCCAGGGCCTCGGTGCCCTGCTCCGCCACGCTCGCGACCGGGTCGACGCCGGTCAGGTCGGGCAGTTGAATGTCGTCGTCGGCCTCGTACTTCCGCTCGATCTCCCGCACGGTGTCCGCCATGCATCGAATCTAGCCACCGGCCCCGTCGAGGACCACCCACCGTGCCCCGGGGCCCGATGCCGGGATGTCAAGGATCCGCAAGTGCGGGTGGCACACGCCACGCACCGTGACTTACGGTGTGTCACGGAGTTCCCACACAGCGTGGCAATCGGCGCTCACTCGGCCCTCCGGGGAGGGAGACACCTGTGCACCCCCACACCGCAGCCGCCGCCCGGACACCCGTCCGCGTCGCGGCGGGCGCCCGCCCGTTCCTGCTGGCGGCGCCGAGCAGACCCACCGCCCCCAAGCTCGCCCGCGACTTCGTCCGGGCGGTGCTGCGGCACACCCCGCTCGCACCGCTGCTCGACACCGCCGTCCTCCTCACCTCGGAGGCGGTCACCAGCTCCCACGTGCGCACACCCCGGTCGGCGGAGATCTTGCTACGGGTGCTGACGGCCGAGCACGGACTGCGGATCAGCGTGCACGACGAGGCGCCGGTCCGCCTTCCGGCGCAGGCCTTCGCGTCACCGACCGCCGCGCCGTACGCGGCGGTGGGGGGGGGGGGGGGGGGGGGGGGGGGGGGGGGGGGGGGGAGGGTGCGGGGGAGGGTGCCCCCTGCCCGCAGCACCAAACAGCGGAGATATACCT
>NZ_JBVIRA010000008.1:226416-241828 GCF_055576575.1 Streptomyces sp. NPDC033270 | reverse complement strand
CGTGCACGACGAGTCGCGGGGCCGTTTTCCGGCGCAGGCTTTCGCGCCACCGACCGCCGCGCCGCACGCGGCGCTGGCCGGCGAGCCGCAGGCCGACCTCGGTCTGCTGCTCACCGGCCACCTCGCCGACGACTGGGGCACCACCCCGTACGCGGGGGTGCCGCGGTCCACCTCTCTGTGGTTCGAGCTCTACCGGCAAAGATGACGCAGCGTCACCGCGACGCCGACAGGGGCCGCCCGACCCGGATCGACTGCAGCAACCCTATGGCGATCCAGACCGCGAACATCGAGGTGCCGCCGTAGGAGACGAAGGGCAGCGGCAGCCCGGTCACGGGCATGATGCCGAGCGTCATGCCGATGTTCTCGAAGGACTGGAAGGCGAACCACGCGATGATGCCGGCGGCCACGACCGTGCCGTAGAGCTCGGTGGACTCGCGGGCGATCCGGCAGGCGCGCCACATGACGATGCCGAGCAGCAGGATGATCAGGCCCGCACCCATGAAGCCCAGCTCCTCGCCGGCGACGGTGAAGATGAAGTCCGTCTGCTGTTCGGGGACGAACTGGCCGGTGGTCTGGCTGCCCTGGAAGAGGCCGGAGCCGGTCAGCCCGCCGCCGCCGATCGCGATCCGGGCCTGGTTGGTGTTGTAGCCGACGCCGGCCGGGTCCAGGCTCGGGTTGGCGAACGCGGCGAACCGGGCGATCTGGTAGGCGTCGAGCAGACCGAGCTGCCAGATGGCGACGCAGCCGACGACGCCCGTGCCCACCAGGCCCAGGATCCAGCGGTTGGAGGCGCCGGAGGCGAGCAGCACGCCGAGGATGACGGCGCCGAGCACCATGACCGAGCCGAGGTCGGGCATCAGCATGATGACCACGACGGGGACGGCGGCCATGAGCAGGGCCTGCACAACGGTCCGGTGGTCGGGGTGCGGGCGGTCGCCGGCATCGACCCGGGACGCCAGGATCATCGCCATGCCGAGCGAGATGGTGATCTTCGCGAACTCGGCGGGCTGGAGCGAGAAGCCGCCGGGGATCGCCAGCCAGGAACGCGAGCCGTTGATGGTGGCGCCCAGCGGGGTCAGCACCAGCAGCGCCAGGACGACCGACAGGGCGTACAGCACCGGGACCGCGCCGCGCAGGGTGCGATGGCCCAGCCAGATCGTGCCGCCGGCCAGCGCCAGGCCGATGCCCAGGTTGAGCAGGTGGTGCAGGAAGAAGTAGTACTCGTCGCCCTTGTTGAGCTCGGTGCGGTTGCGGGTGGCGGAGAAGACCAGCACGGAACCGATGAGCGACAGCGCCAGACAGGACAGCAGCAGTATCCAGTCCAGCTTGCGCAGCACCGAGTCACGCGCCGTCAGCTTGCCCCAGGTGCCCAGCTCGGGGGTGTAGCGCCGGATGGAGAACGCCCGGGAGGTGTGGCTGGTCGTCACTGTGGGCTCCCCGAGGGTGACGGCGACGGCAGGACGTACGGCTTGATGGGCGGAGCCTCGATCGTGCCGTCGTTCTCGATCTTGGGCAGCGAGGGCTGCGGCTTGGGCAGCAGGGCGGCCTTGGCGTTGATGCCGCCCTTCTCGTCGACTCCGTACAGGGCGTTGTAGATGTTGCGCACGGCCGGACCGGAGGCGCCGGAACCCGTACCACCCTGGGAGATCGTCATGACGATCGTGTAGTCCTTGGTGTACGTCGCGAACCACGAGGTCGTCTGCTTGCCGTAGACCTCGGCCGTACCGGTCTTGGCGTGCATCGGGATCTTCTCCTGCGGCCAGCCGCCGAACCGCCAGGCGGCGGTACCGCGGGTGGCGACGCCGGCGAGGGCGCCGTCCATCTGCGCCAGCGTCTTCCGGGTCACCGGCAGTGTGCCGTGCGACCGGGGGCGGATCTGCTGGATGTGCTTGCCGTCGGGGCTGACGATGGCCTTGCCGACGGTCGGGTCGTGGAGCGTGCCGCCGTTGCTGATCGCCGCGTAGATGGTCGCCATCTGGATCGGGGTGACCAGGGTGTCGCCCTGTCCGATGGCGTAGTTGATCGAGTCGTAGGCGTGCAGCTTCATGCCTTCGAGGCAGCCCTCACGGGCCAGCTTCGTGCCGAAGTCCTTCTTCTTCGGCCAGGCCTTGGCCTGCTCGCACCAGCCGGCCTTGTTGGCCATCCAGAAGTCGTGCTTCCACTTGCGGTCGGGGACCCGGCCGGTGACCTCGTTGGGGAGGTCGATGCCGGTCTCCTTGCCGAGGCCGAACTGGTGGGCGGTCCTGTAGAACCAGTTCTTGGCGTCCTTCTTCGGCTTGTCCCCGCCGTCCTTCTTCCACTCGTCGTGCGAGAGCTTGTAGAAGACGGTGTCGCAGGAGACCTCCAGGGCCCGGCCGAGGCTGATGTCACCGTGGCTCTGCGACTCGAAGTTCTTGAAGACCTGTCCGCCGATGCTGTACGAGCTGGTGCAGGGGTAGTGGCCGTTGAAGTCGTAGCCCGCGTTGACCGAGGCCGCGGTCGAGATGACCTTGAAGATCGAGCCGGGGGCGGCCTGCCCCTGGATGGCGCGGTTGAGCAGCGGGTAGTTGGACTTCTTGCCGGTCAGGCGCGCGTAGTCCTTGCCGGAGATCCCGCCGACCCAGGCGTTGGGGTCGTAGCTGGGGTTGGAGGCCATCGCCACCACCCGCCCGGTCTTCGCCTCCATCACGACCACGGCGCCCGAGTCGGCCTTGTAGTTGGTGCCGGTGTTGCGGTCCACCTGCTTGCGGGCGTCCTTCATGGCCTGGTCCAGCTGCTTCTCCGCTATGGCCTGCACACGGGCGTCGATGCTGGTGACGACGCTCGAACCGGCCTGGCCCTTGTCGCTCTTGGCCTGGCCGATGACCCGGCCGAGGTTGTCGACCTCATAGCGGGTGACGGCGGCCTTGCCACGCAGGTAGTCGTCGTACTGCCGCTCCAGGCCGGAGCGGCCGATCTGGTCCGAGCGCAGCAGCGGCGAGCTGCTGTTCTTGGCCTTGTTGATCTCCTCGTCGGTCACCGGGGAGAGGTAGCCCAGGACCTGGGCGGTGTTGGCGTCGCCGGGGGCGGCGTAGCGGCGGACCGCGGTGGGCTCGGCGATGATGCCGGGGAAGTCCTCGGAGCGCTCACGGATCTGCAGGGCCTGCTGGGTGGTGGCCTCGTCGGTGATCGGGATCGGCTGGTACGGCGAGCCGTTCCAGCAGGGCTGCGGGGTCTTGGAGTCGCACAGCCGGACCTTGTTGCGGATCTCCCGCTCGGTCATGCCGAGCACCTTGGCGAGCCGGCCGAGCACGGCCTTGCCGTCGTCCTTCATCTTCAGCAGGTCGGTACGGCTGGCGGAGACGACCAGACGGGTCTGGTTGTCGGCCAGCGGGACCCCGCGGGCGTCGAGGATGGAGCCGCGGGTGGCGGGGTCGACGACCTGCTGGACGTGGTTGCTGCGGGCCTCGTTGGCGTACTCCTGGCCGTTGCGGATCTGCAGGTACCACAGCCGGCCACCGAGGGTGAGCAGCAGGGAGAAGACCAGGATCTGGAGCGCGACGAGCCGGACCGTGATGCGGGAGGTCCGGCTTTCGGGAAGATTACTCATGGCGCGAGGCGCCTCCATGAGACGTGGTGGTCGGGAGACGGGAGGGCGTCACAGCCGCTTGACCCCCTTGATGCGGCCCACCTTGTCGCGGGCCGACTTGCCGAGCAGTCCGCCGCGCTGGCTGCCGATGCGTGCTCCTGTGCGCACGGACTTGATGGACTTCATGGCGCCGCGGCTGGCCTTGAGACCGGTGCCGGTGCTGAGCCAGCCGTACCCGGAGTCGCGGCTGCCCGCCGTGCCGTTCGGGCTGCCGGAGCCGTCGCCGACCAGCGGTTCGGGCTCCGTTCTGCGGGCCAGCGCCATCACCAGCGGGACGACGAAGGGGGCCAGCAGCAGGTCGTAGAGCGTGGCGCTGAGCAGCAGTCCGACGATGCCGACGTGCCGGGCGGCGGTGTCGCCGACGAGCGAGCCGACGGCGGCGTACATCAGCGTCGAGCCGATGGCGGCGCCGATCACGACCACCAGCGGCAGCGTCGCCGAGCGGTGCTGGCCGTTGTCCGGCCTGGTCAGGCCCGCGACATAGCCGATGATGCAGAGCACCAGCGCATAGCGGCCGATGGCGTGGTCGGAGGGCGGGGCGAGGTCGGCCAGCAGTCCGGCGAAGAAGCCGACGAGCGAGCCGCCGACATGGCCGTAGACCAGCGCGAGGCCGAGGACGACGAGCAGCAGCAGGTCCGGTACGGCCCCCGGCAGTTGGAGGCGCGCGAGGATGGTGACCTGGATGACGAGGGCGACGACCACCAGCGGGGCCGAGAGCAGGATCCGGTTGAAACGCATCGGTTCAGCTCCTGGGAGAAGCGCTCGCGGAGGGCGTGGCCGTGACGGTGACCGTCGGGGTCGGCTTGGGCTTCGCAGGCCGAGCCGGCAGAACGGTGTCGCGCGGGTCCTCGCGGGGCGGCTGGACGACTACGCCGACGATGTCGAGCTGGGAGAAGGAGACGAACGGCCGGACCTGGAGGCTGCGGGTCAGATCGCCGTTGGACGGCTCGACCTTGACGACCCGGCCCACGGGCACGCCGGGCACGAACGGCTTGTCCCTGCTGGAGCCGAAGGTGACCAGCCGGTCGCCCCTGCGGACCGTGGCCTTGCCGTTGAGGAGCTGGACGCGCAGTGAGCGGACGCCCTGCCCGTTGGCGAAGCCGATCTCGTTGGTCTTCTCCATGCGGGTGCCGACGGTGAAGTCCGGGTCGGCGGCCAGCAGCACGGTGGAGGTTTCGGCGCCGACGGTGGTGACCCGGCCGACCAGGCCGTCGCCGTTGAGCACGGTCATGTCGCGGGCGATGCCGTCGCGGCTGCCGGCGTCGATGGTGACGGTCCAGGAGAAGCCCTGGGCCGAGCCGATGGCGATGACCTGGGCGCCCTTGATGGCGTACTGGCCGGTGCCCGCGGTCTTGAGGATCTTGTCGAGCTCGGCGGCGCGGCTGCGGTTGCGGTCGGAGGAGCCGAGCTTGGCCTTCAGCGCCTCGTTCTCGTGCTCCAGCCTGGCGATCCGGTTGTGCCGGGTGCCGGAGTCCCGTACGGCGCCGACGGCGTTGCCGACCGGGTCGACGACGCGGGCCACACCGCTCTCGACCGGGCCGAAGGCGGAGGCCGCGGCTTGCCGGGCGCCATCGAGCGGGGACTGTTCGCCGCCGCGGATATCGACCGTGATCAGCGCGAACGCGATCGCGACCAGCAGCACCAGCAGCAGCCGGCTCTCTCGTGTGTCCCTCACGTGCGGCGGCCGTGTCCTTCCTCGTAGGACCGGCCGGCTGCGGGCCCCGCCGGTCTCGTTCGGGAGTTGAGCGTTGTGCCTTGCTGTGACGGTGGCGACGGGTGAGGCGTCAGCGCACCGTGTCTGTCGAGATGTTGTGCCTGTATATCAACGATGCGCAGCACCGATTCGTATCGACGTTTCGCACCGGCGGCAGCTATCCGTGCTCCGACGGGCGAACCGGCTGCTCTCGCCTTGCTGCCCGGCCGCCGCGGACGCCGCATGGCGCCCGCCGCGCGGCCGGGACGCGCGCTGTGCTACCTGCGGGGCTGGGAGTCGAGGACCTGCTGGAGGGCCTCGAACTCCTCTACGCACTTGCCGGAACCGAGCGCGACGGAGTCGAGCGGGTCCTCGGCGATGTGGATGGGCATGCCGGTCTCGCGGCGCAGCCGCTCATCGAGGCCGCGGAGCAGGGCGCCGCCTCCGGTGAGCACGATGCCGCGGTCCATCACGTCGCCGGACAGCTCCGGCGGGCACTTGTCGAGGGTCGTCTTGACCGCGTCGACGATGGAGTTGACCGGCTCCTCGATGGCCTTGCGGACCTCGGCGGCCGAGATGACGACGGTCTTGGGCAGCCCGGAGACCAGGTCGCGGCCCCGGATCTCGGTGTGCTCGTCCTGTTCCAGGTCGTACGCCGAACCGATGGTGATCTTGATGCTCTCGGCGGTGCGCTCGCCCAGCAGAAGGCTGTACTCCTTCTTGATGTGCTGGATGATCGCGTTGTCGAGCTCGTCGCCGGCCACGCGGATGGACTGGGCGGTGACGATGCCGCCGAGCGAGATCACCGCGACCTCGGTCGTGCCGCCGCCGATGTCCACCACCATGTTGCCGGTGGCCTCGTGGACCGGCAGGCCGGATCCGATGGCGGCGGCCATCGGCTCCTCGATGATGTGCACCTGACGGGCGCCGGCCTGGGTCGAGGCCTCGATGACCGCGCGGCGCTCAACTCCCGTGATACCGGAGGGAACGCACACCACGACCCGCGGCCGCGCCAGATAACGACGCTTGTGGATCTTGAGGATGAAGTAGCGGAGCATCCGCTCGGTGATCTCGAAGTCGGCGATCACGCCGTCCTTCAGGGGCCGTACGGCGACGATGTTGCCGGGCGTGCGCCCGATCATCTTCTTCGCCTCGGCACCTACCGCGAGGATGCCGCCGGTGTTGGTGTTGATGGCCACGACCGACGGCTCGTTGAGGACGATTCCACGGCCCCTGACGTACACCAGCGTGTTGGCGGTCCCGAGGTCGACAGCCATGTCACGGCCGATGAACGACATGTTGTTCCCCATGAGGATACGTCTGGCCTTCCCAACTGGAGCGAATGCTTACTGGAGGTCGGCAGGAGGTGATGCGCTGTGAGGCGCGGAAGCCTCCATCGTAGTTCGTAGTGCGCCCACTCGAACACGTCGGGAGGCTGTTCCGCCATTGTCAGCCGTACACGCACCCGCCCCCCTTAATGGTGACGTCGTGTCGGGGTGATGCGTTCCCCCGATCGAGTTTCATACACCAAAGGGCGACCGATGATTTCGTCGGTCGCCCCTGGTCACGGGGGGTTTACAGCTGATGAAGCGTCAGGAAATCCCGGGGAAGAAAATCTTGATCTCGCGCTCGGCGGACTCTTCGGAATCCGACGCATGGATCAGATTCTCTCGGGTGATCGTTCCGAAGTCCCCACGAATGGACCCACTCGGCGCGGCAATCGGGTCAGTCGGACCGGCCAGCGCCCGCACGCCTTCGATCACCCGCTCGCCCTCGACGACCAGGGAGACCACCGGTCCCGAGGACATGAAGGCGACGAGGGGCTCGTAGAACGGCTTGCCGACGTGCTCGGCGTAGTGCTGCTCCAGCAGCTCGCGGTCCAGGCTGCGCAGCTCCAGCGCGCTGATCGTCCAGCCGGCCTTCTTCTCGATGCGGCCGATGATCTCGCCGATCAGACCGCGCTTGACGGCGTCGGGCTTGAGGAGGACGAGGGTGCGCTGGCTCACGAAAGGACTCCCTGGATGTGAACGACGGTCAGCGGGTGCACTGAGGCTACATGGGTGACATGGCGCTTCGCGGCCCAGCCCCCGGCCCCTGACGAGGCCCTACGCCCGCCCGCCCGGCCGGGTCAGGCCGCCCCGCCCACCGGCTCCCCCGCCGCGTCGCCCGAGGCCTCGGCCTGGGCGGCCCAGCGGGCCTTCGCCTCGTCGATCTTGCGGCCGAAGTGGACCGACGCCCACCACAGGGCCGCGAAGACCACGCCGAGGAAGAACATCGTCGGGACGACGAAGCCGCTGGCGATCAGGGCGAGCTGCAGCACCCAGCCGAGCTGGACGCCGCCGGGGCGGGTCAGCATCCCGCACAGCAGGAGGCTCAGGCCCATCGCGACCCCGCTGACCGTCCAGATCGTGGCCGTCGGCAGATCGGTCAGCTGCATGGCGACCAGCCCGGCGAAACCGATCACGAAGAACTCGCCTATCAGGGTGCTGGCACACAGCGTGCGCATGGTCAGCTCCTTCCCATCAGCAGCCGGGCCTCGCCGACCGTGATCACCGAACCGGTCACCAGCACACCCGCTCCGGAGAACTCGCCCTCTTCCTCCGCGAGCGTGATCGCCGCTTCCAGGGCGTCGTCGAGCCGCGGCTCGACCTGGACCCGCTCGGCGCCGAAGACCTCGACCGCGATCGCCGCCAGCTCGTCCGGATCCATCGCACGATGGCTGGAATTACGCGTCACCACGATCTCGGCGAAGATCGGCTCGAACGCCTCCAGCAGGCCCCGGACATCCTTGTCGTCGCTGGTGCCGACGACGCCCACCAGCCGGCTGAACCCGAACGCCTCGGTGACCGCCTCGGCCGCGGCCCGCGCGCCCGCCGGATTGTGCGCCGCGTCCAGCACCACCGTCGGGCTGCGGCGGACGACCTCCATCCGGCCGGGCGAGGAGACCGCGGCGAACGCGGAGCGGATGGTGTCGATGTCGAGCGTGCGGGCGTGGTCCGAGCCGACGCCGAAGAACGCCTCGACCGCGGCGAGCGCCACCGCGGCGTTGTGCGCCTGATGGGCGCCGTACAGCGGGAGGAAGATCTCGGGATACTCGCCGCCCAGACCGCGCAGCGTCAGCATCTGGCCGCCGACCGCCACCTCACGGGAGATGACCCCGAACTCCATGCCCTCACGGGCGACCGTGGCATCCACCTCGACCGCGCGCTTGAGCATCACCGACGCCGCGTCCACCGGCTGCTGGGCCAGCACGACCGTGGCGTCCTTCTTGATGATCCCGGACTTCTCGCCGGCGATCGCCTCGTGCGTCTCGCCCAGCCGGTCGGTGTGGTCCAGCGCGATCGGGGTGATCACGGCGACGTCGCCGTCGATGACGTTCGTCGCGTCCCAGGTGCCGCCCATGCCGACCTCGACGACCGCCACGTCCACCGGGGTGTCCGCGAAGGCGGCGAACGCCATCGCCGTCAGCACCTCGAAGAACGACAGGCGGTACTCCTGCTGGGCGTCGACCATCTCCACATACGGGGCGATGTCCCGGTAGGTCTCGATGAAGCGCTCGGCGGAGATCGGGGCGGCGTCCAGGCTGATCCGCTCGGTGACGGACTGGACGTGCGGGCTCGTATAGCGGCCGGTGCGCAGGTCGAAGGCGGACAGCAGGGCCTCGATCATGCGGGCGGTGCTGGTCTTGCCGTTCGTACCCGTGATGTGGATGGAGGGGTAGGCCCGCTGCGGGGAGCCGAGGACGTCCAGCAGCGCCACGATGCGCTGCACCGAGGGGTCGAGCTTGGTCTCGCCCCAGCGGCCGGCCAGCTCCTCCTCCACTGCGCGCAGCGCGCGGTCGACCTCGGGGTCGGCCGGCCGGGCGGGAATCTGGTCCCCCTGCGGCGGTCCTGCCTGGGCGCGCAGGGTCCGGCTGCCGGCCTCGATCACCGCGAGGTCGGGGTCACGGTCCGTCTCGGCTTCGACCAGTTCGTCGAAGGGGTCGGTCGGGTCGGGGTCGTCGTTCTGGGGGCGCTCGCTCACGACGACAAGTCTACGAGGCACCGCTGACAGCGGTGCGCTGCGCTGCCCGGTGACCGCCCCCGCGCCGCATCCGGGCCCCGGCCGGCGCCGCCGTGCGCCCCGTTACTTCAGCGCCGCCGCCATCATCGCCCGCGCGATCGGGGCCGCCAGCCCGTTGCCGGAGACCTCGTTGCGGGCGGCGTGGCCGTCCTCGACCATCACGGCGACCGCGACCTGGTGCCCGCGCGCGTCCTCGGCGTACGAGACGAACCAGGCGTAGGGCGTACCGCTGTTGTCGACGCCGTGCTGGGCGGTACCGGTCTTGCCGCCGACGGTCAGTCCGCCGATCTTCGCGTTCGACCCGGTGCCCTCGTCCACCACCGTCTGCATCGCCGACCGCAGCTGCGCGGCCGTCCGCGCCGAGGTGGCCGTGCCGTACGTCTTGGGGCCGTTGCGCTGGATGGTGTTGCCGCCGCCGTCGGTCAGCTCGTCGACCAGCTGCGGGGTCTTCAGCTCGCCGCCGTCTGCGATGGCCGAGACGACCATCGCCATCTGCAGCGGGGTCGCCTGGTCGTCGAACTGGCCGATGCCGGACAGCGCGGTCTGCGCCTGGTCCATGTCCGAGGGGTAGCTGCTCCTGCCGGCCCGCACCGGGGTGTCCACCTTGCCGTCGTTGAAGCCGAACTTCTCGGCCTGCGCCTTCACCTTGTCCTTACCCAGGTCGACGGCCATCTTCGCGAAGACGGTGTTGCAGGAGTACTGCAGCGCGGTGCGGATGGTGGCGTTCTCGCAGGGTGCCGAGGCGCTCTCGTTCTTCAGCGTGGTGCGGGTGTGCGGGAGCGTGTACGGGTCGGGGCTGTCGGTGGGCACGTCCACCGAGGAGTACCGGCCGCTTTCCAGCGCGGCCGCGGCGACCACCAGCTTGAAGGTGGAACCGGGCGGCAGCGGCTGCCGCAGCGCCCGGTTGACCTCGGGGTCGTCGCTGTCGTCGGACATCCGCTGCCAGGCCTTCTGGTCGGCGGAGGAGGACCCGGCGAACTTCCCCGGGTCGTAGGACGGGGTGCTGACCATGCCCAGGATCCGCCCCGTGGCCGGGTCCAGGGCGACGGCGGCGCCCTTCTTGTCGCCCAGCGCCCGGTAGCCGGCCTTCTGCACCTCGGCGTCGATGGTGGTGGCCACGTCGCCACCCTTGGCCCGCGTGCGCGTCAGCGCGTCGGCGGGGCTCTGCAGTCGGCTGTCGGAGCCGTCGAGGAGGTCGCCGTAGAGGCTCTCCAGCTGGTTGCTGCCGAAGATCTGCGAGGTGAAGCCGGTGACCGGTGCGTACAGCGGACCGTCCTTGTAGGTCCGCTTGTACTTCAGCGTGGAGGAGGTGGCGGCGGAGCCGGTGACCGGCTGCCCGTCGACGAGGATGTTGCCCAGCGGCGCCGCGTACGTGCCGATCGCCACCCGCGGATTGTGCGGGTCCTCCTTGTAGTCGCCGGCCTTCGCGCCCTGGATCCAGGTGGCCCAGCCCATCAGCGCGAGGATCAGGGCCAGGCAGAAGACCGAGACCCGTCGCAGTGGCTTGTTCATGGGGCGCGGCTCCTCGTGCTGGACGTGCGGTGCTGCCCGGCCTCGGGCGCTCGGTCCACCGTGCCCGGGCTTCATGAGAGGGCCATGAGAGCGCCATGAGAGCCGCCCGCACCCGTTCCGGATCCGCCGCCGGGACAACTTTCCGCCGCATTTCCCCCTCTTCGACGGGGGGCCGCGGCCACCGGAGACCACCGGACGGCGCGTCCCCGGCGGCAGGCGGCAGACAGCGGGCGGGAAAGCGGGAGCTGAGGGAAGAGTGCCGGCAATCAGTCAGCGGATGCATCTGGTGCTGCTCGGCGCCTGGACGGTGCTGTGGTTCGCCGTCGTCGAGCCACACGGCGGATTCTCCTGGCACTACCTGCGCAGCGGCGGTGAACTGATCTACCAGGGCACCTCGGGCGACGGCACCGGCGGGCTCAACCTCTACGCGCACCACCCCGAGCTCCAGATGGGCCCGCTCAGCTTTCTGACCGCCGGCCTGTTCAACCCCTTCCCCGAGGCCACCGGCCAGTTCCTCGCCGCGGCCCTGATGTCGCTGCTCGGCCTGGTGATCGTGGTGCTGGCGGGCCGCAGCGCCGCCCATCACTTCCTGGGCACCGGCACCAACCACCAGCGGCTGCGGCAGCGCGTACTGATAGCCGGGCTGGCCTTCATCCCCATGTGGATCGAGGTCGCGGTCCGCTTCGGACACCTCGACGACGTCCTCGCGCTGTTCTTCACCGCCCTCGCGGTACGCGCCGTCACCCGCGGCGACGCCGCCCTCACCGGCGTCTTCCTGGCCCTGGCGATGGACTCCAAGCCCACCGCGCTGGCCTTCCTCCCGCTTCTGCTCGCCCTGCCGAGGCGGCAGTGGCCGCGGGCCGGCCTGTGGTGCGCCGGGCTGGTCGCCCTGGCCTGGCTGCCGTTCTTCCTCGGCGATCCGCAGTCGTTCGCCGCGGCGAAGTTCGCCATCCCCAACCATCCGGCGTCCGCCCTGCGCTGGCTGGGCGTCGGCGACCCGGAGACCCCCGGCTGGGACCGCCCCGCCCAGGCCGCCCTGGGCCTGACGCTGGGCGCCATAGCGGTCTGGCGCGGCCGCTGGGCCGCGGTGGTCCTGCTGGGCGCCAACGCCCGCATCGTCCTCGACCCCAGCGTCTACACGTACTACACCGCGTCCGTGCTGCTCGGCACCCTGCTCTGGGACGTCATCGGCCAGCGCCGCCTGGTCCCCTGGTGGAGCTGGCTGGGACTGCTCACCCTCTACGGCAGCGTCTTCGCCGTGCCCGACGACTCCGCCCGCGGACTGATCCGGCTGGCGTTCGTGGCCGTCTCGACGGCGTATGTACTGCTGTGGCCGGTACGCGAACGCGGGCGCCGGGGGCGGGGACGGCGCAGGCCCCCGCGCTACGAGCACGAGGGCCTGACACAGATCTCCGCAGGCGCAGAGCCAACCGGGCCTTCTCCTTATCGGCGGCGCCCAGGTCCGGAACACCCCCGCTGATGCAGGGAATGCCGCCGCTGTCAGTGAACCAGGCCCCACTGACAGCGGCGGCGTACGCTCCTCGCCTCAGCCCTGCGGCAGCGAAGCCAGCTGGGCGCTGATCCGCTCGATGTCCGCCTCGGCCGCGGCCTGGCGCGTACGAATTTTCTCCTTGACCTGCTCGGGCGCCTTGGCGAGGAACGCCTCGTTACCCAGCTTGGCCGTGGTCTGCGCCAGTTCCTTCTGCGCGTTGGCCAGGTCCTTCGTCAGCCGCTTGCGCTCCGCCTCGACGTCGATCGCGCCGGACAGGTCCAGCGCGACCGTCGCGCCCGCGACCGGCAGCGAGGCGGTGGCGCTGAAGTCCGCGCCGGCCGGCTGCAGCCGCAGCAGCGAGCGCATCGCGGCCTCGTGCGCCGCCAGCGCCGTACCGGACAGGTCCAGCTGCGCGGGGACCTTCTGACCGGGCTGCAGGCCCTGGTCGGAGCGGAACCGGCGGACCTCGGTCACGACCTGCTGGACCAGGGCGATCTCCCGCTCGGCCGCCGCGTCCCGGAAGCCCGAGTCCGCCGGCCACTCGGCGACGACGACCGACTCCCGGCCGGTCAGCGTCGTCCACAGGGTCTCGGTGACGAACGGGACGACCGGGTGCAGCAGGCGCAGCGTGACGTCCAGGACCTCGCCCAGGACGCGGCGCGAGGCGTCGGCGGCCGGTCCGCCCGCCATGAACGTGGTCTTGGACAGCTCGACGTACCAGTCGAAGACCTCGTCCCACGCGAAGTGGAAGAGGGCGTCCGACAGCTTCGCGAACTGGTAGTCCTCGTAGTAGGCGTCGACCTCGGCGATGACCTCGTTCAGCCGGGACAGGATCCACCGGTCGGTCGCCGACAGCTGCTCGGCGGGCGGCAGTTCGCCCTCCACCGTCGCGCCGTTCATCAGCGCGAACCGCGTGGCGTTCCAGATCTTGTTGGCGAAGTTGCGGGAGCCCTGGACCCAGTCCTCGCCGATCGGCACGTCGACACCGGGGTTGGCCCCGCGGGCGAGCGTGAACCGGACGGCGTCCGACCCGTACTTGTCCATCCAGTCCAGGGGGTTGACCGCGTTCCCGAAGGACTTGGACATCTTCTTGCCGAACTGGTCACGGACCATGCCGTGCAGCGCGATGGTGTGGAACGGCGGGGTGCCGTCCATCGCGTACAGCCCGAACATCATCATCCGCGCGACCCAGAAGAACAGGATGTCGTAGCCGGTGACCAGCACGGAGTTCGGGTAGAACTTCTCGACGCTCGGGGTCTGCTCGGGCCAGCCCAGGGTGGAGAACGGCCACAGGCCCGACGAGAACCAGGTGTCCAGGACGTCGGTGTCCTGGTGCCACCCCTCGCCGCTCGGCGGCTCCTCGTCCGGTCCGACGCAGACGACCTCGCCCTGCGGCCCGTACCAGACCGGGATCCGGTGGCCCCACCACAGCTGCCGCGAGATGCACCAGTCGTGGAGGTTGTCCACCCAGCCGAAGTAGCGCGACTCCATCTCCTTGGGGTGGATCGCGACCTTGCCGTCCCGCACCGCGTCACCCGCGGCCTTCGCCAGCGGGCCGACCTTGACCCACCACTGCATCGACAGCCGCGGCTCGATGGTGGTCTTGCAGCGCGAGCAGTGCCCGACGGAGTGCGTGTAGGGACGCTTCTCGGCGACGATCCGGCCCTCGGCGCGCAGGGCGCCGACGATGGTGCTGCGGGCCTCCAGGCGGTCCAGGCCCTGGAACGGGCCGTGCGCGGTGATGACCGCGTGCTCGTCCATGACGGTCAGGCTCGGCAGGCCGTGCCGCTGGCCGATCTCGAAGTCGTTGGGGTCGTGCGCCGGCGTGACCTTCACCGCGCCGGTGCCGAACTCCGGGTCGACGTGCTCGTCGGCGACGACCGGGATCCGGCGGCCGGTCAGCGGCAACTCGATCTCGGTACCGACGAGATGGGCGTACCGCTCGTCCTCCGGGTGGACGGCGACGGCGGTGTCGCCCAGCATCGTCTCGGCGCGCGTGGTGGCGACGACGATCGACGCGTCACCCTCGCCGTACCGGATCGACACCAGCTCGCCGTCGTCGTCCTGGTACTCCACCTCGATGTCCGAGATGGCGGTCAGACAGCGCGGGCACCAGTTGATGATCCGCTCGGCGCGGTAGATCAGCTCGTCCTCGTAGAGGCGCTTGAAGATCGTCTGGACGGCCTTGGACAGGCCCTCGTCCATCGTGAACCGCTCGCGCGACCAGGCGACGCCGTCGCCCAGGCGCCGCATCTGGCCCGAGATCTGGCCACCGGACTCGCTCTTCCACTGCCAGACGCGCTCGACGAACGCCTCGCGCCCCAGGTCGTGCCGCGACACGCCCTCCTTGGCGAGTTCCCGCTCGACGACGTTCTGGGTAGCGATACCGGCGTGGTCCATGCCCGGCTGCCAGAGCGTCTCGTACCCCTGCATCCGCTTGCGGCGCGTGAGCGCGTCGATGAGCGTGTGCTCGAAGGCGTGCCCCAGGTGGAGGCTACCGGTGACGTTCGGCGGCGGAATGACGATGGTGTACGGGGGCTTGTCGCTCTTCTCGTCCGCCTCGAAGTAACCCCGCTCTACCCAGCGCTCGTACAGCGGCCCCTCTACATCGGCCGGCGTGTACTGAGTCGGCAGTTCGGGGTCGCTGTGGTTGCTCTGCTGAGTGTTCTCGGTCACGACGGACAGTGTACGGGCGCGGATGTAGCAGCTTCGAATCGGTTTCGCCCCCGGGGCAACGCTTGTCAGCGGCGTCGTACAGGATGTCGGCAGCGCATAAACATCGCAGAACTTCACACGCAGAACTCAACTGCCTTCAGTTGTCACGAGGGGAACGCTCCATGAGCTTCAACCAGCCGCCTCCCGGTCCGTACGGGCAGCAGCCCCAGCAGCCCGGCCCGTACGGGCAGCCGCAGCAGCCGCCGGCCCCGCAGCCCGGTTACGGCTACCCGCAGCAAGGCGGCCAGGTGCCCCCGCAGCAGGGCTACGGCTACCCCCAGCAAGGCGGCCAGGTGCCCCCGCAGCAGGGCTACGGCTACCCCCAGCAAGG